>JBEDUM010000154.1:0-6408 GCA_040414585.1 Sphingomicrobium sp.
AGCGCCGCGACCGTGAACACGTAAAAGCACGAGCCGCCGAGAAACAGCAGGGTCGATCCGGCGATCGGCACATGCAGCCACCACTGCACCACAAGCAGCAGCGACAGTTCGGCGGCGGCAAGAATGACCAAGCCATTGGCCAGGATCTTCGACAACATGATCTCGGCCGGAACCACAGGCATGACAAGGAGATGCTCGACCGTGCCCTGCTCGCGCTCGCGGATGAGCGCGGCTCCAGTCAAGATCACGGTGAGCATGGTGAGATTGTTGATGACCTGCATCACCGAGGAGAACCAGCTCGACTTCAAGTTCGGATTGAACTTTGCGCGCGTGACTATTTTGACCGGCAAGCCCATCAGTCCTTCGCGCCCGGTGACGAACTCGGTGACGTAGTTGACGATCACGTTCTCGATGTAGGTCATGCCATTAAACGCCTGGGCCACGGCCGTGGCATTTACGTTGATCTGAACCGATGGCTGCCGCCCCTTGAGAATATCCTCCTGAAACTTTGGGGGAATTTCGATGACGAAGATAAAACGCTCCGAATCCATCGATGCGTCGATCTCTGTCGCGGCGATCTCCACCGCCGGCTTGAATGTCGGTGGAGTGAGGCCGTCCGCAATACGGCGCGACAGGTCGGAATGGTCTTCGTCGACGATTCCAACGGAAAGGTTGGTCGCTTCCGTCGAGGCGCCGGTGGCAACGGCGTAGATGGCGACGGTGAAGCTATAGGCGACAAGCGCCAGCATGATCGGGTCGGAGCGAATGCTGCGCAGCTCCTTGATCATCAGCCGATAGATGTTGGCCAGGTGCACGCGCAGCTTGGCGAGCCGATTGCCTTTGGGCCGCTTCGCCTTGGTTACTCCTTGCGAGGTCGCCCCTGTCGACGGAGTTGCCACCGCCATCTCAGGCCTCCTGCTTTTGCAGCACTATCTGCGCGGCAAGGAGGTAGACGAGCGCGAAGGCCGCAAGGACGAGCCCATTGGACCAGAGATCAGAAAACCCGAGTCCTTTGGTGAAGGTGCCGACGCTGATTGGCTGGAACCAGGCCGCTGGAAACATCAGGCCGATAAGCCTTCCCTGGCCGGTGAGGGAGGACACCGGCACCAGCAGACCGGAAAAGTTTACCGTCGGTATGACGGAGAGAACGGTGGTCGCAAAGACTGCCGCTACCTGGGTCTGGGTGAAGGTCGAGACGAGTTGCCCGAAACCGCAAGTCGAGAAAACATAGAGCAGCGCGCCGAGCGCAAGGGCTGCGAAAGATCCCTTGACCGGCACGTGGAAAACGAAAAGCGCCATCAGCACCAGAAGGGTAAACGTCAACATTCCAACGGCGACATACGGGAACTGCTTGCCCGCCAGGAACTCGAATTTGCTGATGGGCGTGGAGCGGAAATTGGCGATCGAACCGGTTTCCTTCTCGAGCACGACAGCGATGGTCGCCATGATCGCCGGGATCAAAATCAACATCATCACGATCACGGTCGGAACCATGGCGAAGACGCTCTTGAAGGCCTGGTTGTAGCGGAACCGATTTTCCAGATTGAGGCCGCCAAGGTAGACGTTCGACGCCATGTTGGGGCCCAGGCGCTCGACCGCGAGATCCTTTGCATATTTCAGGCCCAGCCCGGTGACGTAGCCTTTCGCGGTCTCGCCGCGGAACGGCATGGCGCCGTCGATCCAGACAGCGACTTCAGGCGGACGCAGGCTTGCAACATCGCGGCCGAAGCCGGCGGGAATTTCAACGACGACTGCCAGCTCCCCGCTTTTCATCCGTTGCTCGATCTCAGCGGCGGAGCTGATCGGAGGCTGTTCGGAGAAATAACGGGAACCCGAGAAGTTTTCGATCAGTCTGTGGCTTTCCGGCGTCTCGTCCTGGTCGAAGGCCGCAAATTTCAGATTCTCGACGTCGAAAGTGATACCGTAGCCGAAGGCCAGCATCAAAATGACAGGACCGACGAACGCGAACGACAACCGGATGGGGTCGCGCAGCAGCTCCATGGTTTCGCGCCGGGCATAAGCCCATAGCCGCCCGGGATCGAATCGCCTGGAAGCGCGCGACGGCGCAGCCTTGGCCGGCGGTGCCGCCGGTTGCGGCGCCTCGGCCTTCTTGGTCTTGTCGATTCCAGCCGCTTCCTCCAGATAACTGATGAAGGCGTCCTCGAGGGAAGCGCTGCCGCGCTTCTTGACCAGCTCCTTCGGCGCGCCGACCGCGAGCACCCGCCCTCGGTGCATCAGCGAAATACGGTCGCAGCGCTCGGCCTCGTTCATGAAGTGAGTCGAAAGGAAGATCGTGACGCCGTCGTTGCGGGAGAGATCGATCAGCGAGCGCCAGAACGCGTCGCGCGCAACCGGATCGACGCCCGAAGTCGGCTCGTCGAGAATGAGAAGGGCCGGCCGGTGCAGCACCGCCACGGCGAGCTGCAACCGCTGCTTGACGCCGAACGGCAAGCTTCCTGGCCGCGCGTCCGCCACGTCCTTCAGATCATAGCGCTCCAGCAGTTCCTTGATCCGGCCTTCGATCTCGTTTGCCGGCAAATGGTAGAGACGCGCATGCAGATCGAGATTCTGCCGGACGGTGAGCTCGCTGTAGAGGGAAAACGCCTGCGTCATGTAGCCGACGTTGCGCCGCGCCTCCATGTCGTCGGCGCCCATCGGCTTTCCAAACAGTTTCGCCGAGCCTTCCGTCACCGGCAGGAGCCCCGTCAGCATCTTCATGGTGGTTGTCTTGCCGCAGCCGTTCGAACCGAGGAAGCCAAAGATCTCGCCGCGCGCGATGCGAAAACTCACGTGGTCGACGGCGACGAAATTGCCAAAGCGGCGGGTCAGGCCATCCGCTTCGATCGCCGGGGTCTCGTCAGCGCTGATGGTCCGCGGACGCACGATGACTTCTTGATGCTGGGCGCGCTTTTCCGGTGGGAGAAGGGCAATAAAGGCGTCATCCAGCGTGGTCTTTTGCGCTTTGGCGAGGATCTCCTTCGGCGCGCCACGCGCGATGACCTTGCCATCGTCCATGGCGGCAAGCCAGTCGAAGCGGCTCGCCTCGTCCATATAGGCCGTCGCGACGATCACGCTCATGGCCGGACGCCGGGCGCGGATCGAATCGATCAGCTCCCAGAACTGCCGGCGTGAGAGCGGATCGACGCCGGTGGTCGGCTCGTCGAGAACGAGGAGGTCCGGATCGTGCATCAGCGCGCAGCACAGGCTGACTTTTTGCTTCATGCCCCCTGAGAGCTTGCCGCACGGCCGGCTAGCAAACGGATCGAGACCCGTCGCCGGCAAGAGAACATCGATGCGCGCTCTCCGCTCGGCTCCGCCCTGCCCGAACAAGCGGCCGAAGAAATCGATGTTGTCGAACACGCTGAGCGTCGGATAGAGATTGCGGCCCAGCCCCTGCGGCATATAAGCGATACGGCCGTAACTGGCTCTGCGATGCGCGGCATCCGCCATGTTTCCGTCGAGCACCGTGACCTTGCCGGTTTGGATCTTGCGCACCCCGGAGATGAGGCCGAGCAAGGTGGACTTGCCGACGCCGTCGGGGCCGATCATTCCCACCATGCAGCGTGCAGGAATATCGAGGGTGAGGTCGTTGAGCGCGAACGTCTTCCCGTAGCGGTGCGTGACCCGCTCGATCCTGGCGATGACGGCGTCCGTCATTGGGGAAGCTTCACCACGAGTTCTTCAGGCCATGCGACCTTGGGGTCCGTGCGGACGAAGCCGAGGCCGCGAACGCCCGTCTTCACAAACCGATGGTATTTGTCCAAGACCTTCGGGTCGCCCTGGAGCTTGACGCGGAACATCAGTTTCTGCCGTTCCTCGGCGGTCTCGACGCTCTTCGGCGTGAACTGGGCGTCGGTGGCGACGAAGCTGATCGTCGCGGGAATGACGTATTGGGGAATGGGATCGGCGATGACGCGCGCCTCGTCGCCGAGCGTGAGCTTACCGGCGTCATCCGCCGGCAGGTAGATGGTCATGTAGACGTCGTTGAGATCGAGGATGGTCAGAACCCGCTGTCCTGCGGAAACCACCTCGCCGGCGCGGGCAAGGCGGTACTGAACCCTGCCACTTCTCGGCGACACGAGCACTAGGTCGACCAGAATCGCCTGCAGCCGCTCGACATCGGCCTCGGCGGCCTTGATCGCGGCGTCAGCCTGGTCACGCTGGGCGTTAGCCGCGACGTATGCAGCCTCGGCTGCCTCGAATTTGTTGCGACGCTGGTCCACCACCTGCTGCGGTATGTTCCCATGCTCGATGAGCATTTTTCCACGGTCATAATCCGTTCTGGTAAAATCCAGGTCGCTCTTGCGCTGGGCGATGAGCGCAACGGCTTCCGCCAATGCTTGTTTCGCTTTCAACACCTGCGCTTGCGCGGCGCGCAGTTGGGCTTCCGTTTCTGGCGACGAGATGGTGGCAACCCTCTGTCCAGCCGTGACCTCGTCGCCTTCGTCCACCGTCAGCGTCGCCAGCCGGCCCCCGTATTTAGCCGAGACATCAACCTGCGTCGCTTCGATGCGGCCGTTCGATTTCACGATCCCCTCGGGCATGTCGCGGCCGCGCAGGCGATTGATGAGGGTTTCCACCTGGGATCGCAACTGGTCGGTGGGGCTTTTTTGCGCCCGTTGCGCCTGCGCGCTGACGATCAGGGGGCCCTGGTCCAAAATGCCCGGCCCCCATGCGACCATCGATACAACGATAGAGAGGACAGCTAGTCCCAGAACACGGGCGGTCAACGGTCGGACGGGCATTCGACTCGCTCCTTTAAGCCATGCCAAACGTGCGCAGCGCGTCACGTCGGTTTCAATATCATTTCTAAAGGTGAAAACGAATGCCAGTTTGGAATAAACCAACTCTGCGGTGCGCAAGGACTATTGAGCGCTGCGCAGTGACGGGATCAGGGCGACGCGCGTGCGCGTTTGCCTGTCAGGAATAGAGCTATCGTTGCTGTCCATAATCACCATCCGCCAGCTTTGCCTCGCCGTGTTTCGGCGGTGGGGACGGAGGGAGACGACTCAAGCCCTCATGTTGCAAGTCTTTCCTCAGCCGCTTTCTTTGCCCTCTGTTTCGGCAGCAAGGCAAGCGTATGCTGGGCGATCATCAACTCCTCGTCCGTCGGCACGATGAGGAGGACAACCCGGCTTTCCGGCCGCGAAATGAGCGATTTGCCAGTTGCATTAGCGGCGGGATCGAAAAGGACGCCAAGCCATGCAAGCTTCTCCGCGATGCGGGCGCGGATCATCGGCGAGTTTTCGCCGATGCCGGCCGTGAACACGAAGGCATCGAGCCCGTCCAGCGCAGCCGCCAGCATCCCGGCATTCAGGCCAATGCGGTAAACGAAATAGTCGATGGCGAGTCGCGCGCGCGGATCGGAGCTTGATTCGAGATCGCGCATGTCGTTGCTGATTCCGGACAGGCCTTTGAGACCGCTGTCATGGTAGAGCAGATCCTGGACCGCTGTCAGCGTCATGCCTTTTTCGCTGAGCAGGTAAAGAAGGACTCCGGGATCGATTTGCCCCGGTCGCGTTCCCATGGGGATGCCGTCAAGCGCCGTGAAACCCATCGTGCTTTCGACACTACGGCCGTTGGCCAAGGCGCACATGGACGCGCCGCTGCCGAGATGCGCCACGATCACGCGGCCCGCTGCCACAGTCGGGGCGACCTCGCGCAAGTGCTGGGCGACGTATTCGTAGGAGAGCCCGTGAAAGCCGTAGCGCCTGACGCCTTCGGCGTAGAAGCGCTCTGGGATAGCATAATGGTTGGCGACTGTGCTGTGGCCGTGATGGAAGGCAGTGTCGAAGCAGGCAACCTGAAGCAACTCAGGACGCCTCTTCAACAGTGTGCGGATCGGCGCCAGGTTGTTGGGCTGATGCAGCGGTGCAAGCGAAACGTATTGCTCAAGATTCGCCACGACCGCTTCGTCGATGACGACCGGCCGGTCATATTTCGGCCCGCCATGAACGACCCGGTGACCGACGGCCAGCAGGTTTAGGTTCTGGGTCTCGCGCAGCCAGGACGCTACCGCGGCGATCGCCGCAGGAACGTCGGGGACCTTATCCGGCGCATAGGTTTGGTCGATCAGCGAGGATTTGTCGCTCGCGTCGGCCCTTAGTCTGGGTCGCGTACCGATCCCGTCGAGCTGACCCTTGATCAGCCGGCGAAGTGCGCTCCCCTCAACGCCAAATATCTGGAACTTGACGCTCGACGAACCCGCGTTGACGACGAGTATCGCATCCATCGCGATCAGGCCTTCGGCAACGCCGCGATGCGGCGGCGCGCGTCGGCGTAAAGCACGGCAGCCGCGCAGGAGGCCATGCGCGAGCGCACGGAGTCGGCGCGCGAGGTCAGGATGATCGGCACGCGCGCGCCGAGCACGATCCCGGCCGCGTCCGCCTTGGCGAGGAACGTGAGGTT
>JBEDUM010000155.1:0-8881 GCA_040414585.1 Sphingomicrobium sp.
CCCTTGCAAGGCGTTTTATTACCCTCTTCCCGCTGCCGACGAAGGTCGCTTGAAAGTTGAGGCGAACGCCTCCTTCACTTAAGACGGAACAATGACTGATCTCTCCAACGTGCAGCCCGAAAGCCGCGCCGAAACTCTGCTCGCCGTCCCCGACAAGGTCGTAAAGGTGCGCGAAGCTTTCGGCGTCGATTCGGACATGGAGGTCCCAGCCTTCAGCGAAGCCGACGAGCGCGTTCCGGACCTCGACCCAACCTATGTCTTCGACGCAAGCACGACGCTCGCGATCTGCGCCGGCTTCGCGAAGAACCGACGAGTCATGGTCCAGGGCTATCACGGCACGGGCAAGTCGACCCACATCGAGCAGGTGGCGGCGCGCCTGAACTGGCCGATGATTCGCATCAATCTCGATGCTCACATCAGCCGCATCGACCTGGTCGGCCGCGACGCGATCGTGCTTCGGGACGGGCAGCAGGTGACCGAGTTTCGCGAGGGCCTTCTGCCGTGGGCGCTTCAGCACCCGGTCGCGCTGGTCTTCGACGAATATGACGCCGGCCGCCCTGATGTGATGTTCGTGATCCAGCGCGTGCTCGAGGCCGAGGGCAAGCTCACGCTCCTCGACCAGAACCGCGTCATTCGGCCGAACCCCTGGTTTCGTCTGTTCGCCACCACGAACACGGTCGGCCTTGGCGACACGACCGGCCTCTATCATGGCACGCAAGCGATCAATCAGGGTCAGATGGATCGATGGAACATCGTCACGACCCTCAATTACCTTCCGGCAGCTGTCGAAGCGCAAATTGTTCTCGCCAAGTCCGGCGAATATGACGATCCGGGCGGGAAGCAGATCGTCGAGAAGATGATCAAGGTGGCCGAGCTTTCCAGGCAGGGTTTCATCAACGGCGACATTTCCACCGTCATGAGCCCCCGCACAGTGATTAGCTGGGCGCAGAACGCGCATATCTTCGGCGATGTCGGCTACGCCTTCCGTGTCAGCTTCCTCAACAAGTGCGACGAAGCGGAGCGTCCCTTGATCGCCGAATATTATCAGCGGGTGTTCGGCGAAGATTTGCCGGAGAGCGTGGCCGCGAAGGCCAGCTAGGTGGTCGAGAGGATCGACCTCTTCCGCCGGGCGCTTGCAGGCGCCGCGCGGGCGATTGCGAAGGATTCTGAGGTCGATGTCGTCTACGCGTCGGAGGTAGCTCCGACGTCCGGCAAGACTGCGCGCGTGCCGTCGCCGGGTCCCGGCCTGGAGTCCAAGCTGGTGGCCGAGGCACGCGGAGCCGCCGATTCCGTCGCGCTGCGGCTTCGTCATCATGATGCCCGCCTTCATGCGCGCGTCGCGCCGATGGACGCCGAAGCGCGAGCGGTTTTCGACGCCCTCGAGACGGCGCGCGTCGAGGCGCTCGGCGCACGCGCCATGGGCGGAGTTCGGGAAAATCTCGCCAATCTGACGGACGCTAGAGTTCGCAGCGACGCGATCGTTCGCGCTCGCAATGCGGAGGAAGTGCCGCTGGCAACTGCGGTTGCCTTGATCGCGCGCGAACGCCTGAGCGGCGATGCGCCACCCAAGGCCGCACTTCCCGGGCTGAAGCTGGTGTCCTCGTGGATCGAGGAGAAGGCCGGTGCGGAACTCGACGCGCTGTCGATGACGCTCGACGACCAGGCGGCATTCGCGAAGCTTTCACGCCGCCTCCTCGAAGACCTCGAGCTCGCCGCCGCCGAAGAACTTGCCGATGAAGAACCCGACGAAGGCGGCGACGAAGCAGAAGGGGAGGAAGGCGGAAGTGAGGACACGGCCGAACAAGGCGACGAGGGAACCCCCGGTGGCGGCGACGTGGAGATGCGCGGCGAAGAGGTCGAAGACCAGACCGCCGAGCAGGGAAGTAGTGACGAGATGGAGGTCGGCGACGAAGAGGCGAGCGCCGGCGACGATCTCAGCGAAAGCATCTTCGCCTCACCCGGGAGGCGCAACTGGGACCTCACTCCTCAGACCGACTACAAGGCCTTTACGACACGCTTCGACGAGATCGTCGAGGCTGAGGATCTCTGCGACGAGGAAGAACTGGGACGGCTTCGGGCCTATCTCGACCAGCAGATGGGTGGGCTTCAAAATGTCGTGACGCGCCTCGCCAATCGTCTTCAGCGTCGACTGCTCGCACAACAGGCGAGGAGCTGGGATTTCGACCAGGAAGAAGGGCTGCTTGACGCGGCGCGGCTGGCGCGCGTGGTGGTCAACCCGCGTCACGCGCTTTCATTCAAGATCGAGCGCGACACTGAATTCAAGGACACCGTGGTCTCTCTCCTGATCGACAATTCTGGATCCATGCGCGGCCGGCCGATCGCCATTGCAGCCATTTGCGGCGACATCCTCGCGCGGACGCTCGAACGCTGCGGCGTTTCCACAGAGATCCTCGGATTCACGACCCGCGGATGGAAAGGCGGACAAAGCCGGGAGGCCTGGCTTTCGGCCGGTCGTCCGCCGAATCCGGGTCGCCTCAACGATCTCAGGCACATCATCTACAAGCGTGCCGACGAGCCTTACCGCCATGCTCGGCGTCATCTCGGGCTGATGATGCGCGAAGGCCTGTTAAAAGAGAATATCGACGGCGAGGCTTTGCTATGGGCGCACAATCGGCTGATTGCGCGTCCAGAGGAGCGGCGGATCCTGATGGTGATTTCCGATGGTGCACCGGTCGACGACTCGACCGCCAGCGCCAACGGAGGATCGTACCTGGAGCGGCACCTTCGGCAGGTGATCGACTGGATCGAGAAGCGATCGCCGGTCGAGCTGATCGCGATCGGCATCGGCCACGACGTCACCCGTTACTATAGCCGCGCCGTCACCATCATGGACGCCGACCAGCTTGCAGGCGCGATGGTCGAGCAGCTCGCACGTCTCTTTGACAATCCCTAAGGCAAAAAATGGGCCCGATACGACAAGCGCACCGGGCCCCCCTCGTTACGCGACGCGAGGGAACAAATACCCGGCGGAAGCCGGGCGCGACAGGGAAAAGGGGAAAACCCCGTCGGATGAGGGGCCTTATGCGCGATTCGTGTCGAATCGAGAGTGAACGCGACGTGCAGCGTTCATTCAGCAAAAATTGTGAGACTTCAGAAGGTTAGAGCAGGCTTAAGCGGCTTTCGCGGACACCTTCTTCGCGACCTCGCGCTTCAGCTTGCGCGCCTTCGCGCTGAGCTTGTCGTCACTGGTCTTCAGCAGCCAATTGTCGAGGCCGCCGACATGCTCCACCGAGCGCAGCCCGTGCGTCGACACGCGCAGCTTTACGCTCTGCCCGAGGGTGTCAGAGATCAGTGTCACGTTCTGCAGGTTGGGCAGGAACGTCCGCTTCGTCTTGTTATTGGCGTGGGAAACATTGTGTCCCACCTGCCGGCCCTTGCCGGTCAGCTCGCAAACGCGCGACATGGTTCAAATCCTGATTTTCTGGACGAGCCAGAGGGCCCGAAGAGCGCCGGCCGTTAGCCGGTTGCGCCTGCTTCGTCAACGCTGTGGCGGCTGCAAGCACGGAAACCTGGAACGGGCGGATGCGTTATTATCCTGGATCAGCAGAATCCACGTCCGGCTGAAGGTACGAGAGAAAGGATAGTAGCGGAGAAGCGAATGCGTGCCGTCCTTCTAGTCCTGATCATTGCCGTGATCGCCGTTATCGCAGCGGTCGCGACCGGATTCGTCAACATCAGCCAAATTCGCGGAGCCAAGGCGCCCCAAGTTTCCGCGACGCAGAACGGAGTCGTGGCCAAAGGCGGGCAGGCGCCCGCATTCGATGTGGAAACGGGTTCGGTCCAGGTTGGGACCAGGGAGACGAAGGTGAACGTACCGTCTCTTCGGGTGCAGCCGCCCCAGAATCAAGCAGCGCAGACAACCAACAACGCGATGTGACTTGCAGCTTTGGCTCCGCTAGCCGAGATGCGATGAGCTTCCCGCTACCTTTGCCGATGCGCCGTGCGCTCGATCTCGCCACGGAAGCGGCCGCGGCGGGTGAGGTGCCCGTCGGAGCAGTCGTCACGGCCGGCGATGAGGTAATAGCAGAAGCGCGCAATGCCATGCGTGGGGTGCTCGACCCCACCGCTCACGCGGAGATGGAGGCAATCCGCGCGGCGGCTGCAAGGCTGGGCACGTCGCGGCTTGATGACTGCACCTTGTGGGTGACGCTGGAGCCGTGCGCGATGTGCGCCTCCGCCATTTCACTGGCGCGCTTCAAAGCACTTCGTTTTGCCGCGGAAGACCCAAAGGGCGGTGGAGTGGTCCACGGAGCACGGATTTTCGCGCAGCCGACCTGTCATCACCGGCCCGATGTGCTTGGCGGCATCGGCGAGCAAGAGGCTGCCGACCTGCTCAGGACCTTCTTCGCGGAACGGCGCTAGCCGCGGAACGGCACCAATCGGATCTCGATCCGCCGGTTCGCCGCCTTTTGCGCTTCCGTTACATCCGGATTGTAGAGCGGAACGCTCTTGCCGAGTCCGTGTGAAGCGATCCTCGCCTTCGCGACGCCATGGTTAGCCAGGTAAGTCGCAACTGCCGCAGCCCGCTTTTCGGAAAGGGCCAGATTCCCCTGCGGCGTTCCGGATGTGTCGGTATGGGCAAGCACATCGACGAACGTCTGATTTCGTGTCTTCACCGTCCGGGCGATCTCGAGCAGCGTCGCATCGGTCTGCGGTTTCACCGCTGAGCTTCCTACGTCAAATGTGAAAGTTGCCGGGATGCGGATAACGATGCTGCTGCCAAGATTGAGCACGTCAAGCCCGATGCCCGCCGTCTGCTGTCGCAGTTGCTGGTCGAGTTCGGCCATGTAGGCGGGAACGGCGGCAGGTGCGAGCGGATGGATTTTCGCAGCGCGCATCTTCGCGGCACGCGCCCGATGCCCGCCAATCACGTCGGTGTTGAGGTAAGCGGCGCTCACGCCGAGCGGAATGAAGGTCGCCGGACGCACGAGCGGCGGAGGCGGCTCGGTTTGGCAAGCGGTGACGGCAGCTGTGGTGCAGGCGATGGCGAGCGCCTTGACGCTGCGGTTGATCATCATTCGGGCAAGCTCCCCAGTAAAACGGTCATAGAAACCGGCGCGGTGCATCGATGGTTCCGCACCTGTATTGAGCCACCGCTTGTGAACGGCTGCAAGACAAGGTTACATTTAATCGCCGCACCATGAGCGACCATTTAACTCCCATTCCCTGGATCGATGTCCTCCTCATCCTCGCCCTGATCGGCGTTAATGGTGCACTGGCGATGAGCGAGCTTGCGATCGTGTCGTCGCGCGAAGCCCGCCTCAAGGCGATGGCCAAGAGCGGAAGCAACGGTGCGCAATGTGCTCTTGATCTTGCGGCCGATCCGGGCCGGTTTCTCTCCACGGTGCAGAGTGGGATCACGTTGATTGCCATTTTCGCTGGCGCGTTTTCCGGGGCGAGCCTTGGCCAGCCCGTCGCGGATCGCTTCGAACTCGCCGGTCTTCAAGAGAAGACCGCGCACACGGTCGGATTCGCACTGGTTGTCGTCTTGACCACTTATTTTTCGCTCGTGATCGGCGAGATTGTTCCCAAGCAGATTGCCCTTCGATCGCCCGAGCCGATTGCGGTCGCCGTGGCCCGGCCGATGCGAATGCTGTCCAGAATCACGGCACCATTTGTCTGGGTCTTGGACCGATCGAGCGCTCTGATCTTCAGGCTGCTCCGCCTCGACCGAGAATCGAAAAACCAGGTCACCGCCGAAGAACTGCATCTCGTCGTCGCCGAAGCGCAGAATGCAGGAGTGCTCGAAGAGGATGAGCGGGCGATGATCTCCGGCATCGTGCGACTTGCAGACCGGCCTGTCCGCGAAGTCATGACTCCGCGCACCGAGATCGACTGGATCGACATTCATTCGACTCCCGACGAGGTGCGTTCGGCATTGCTCGAAACGCCACACAACCGAATCCCGGTCGCCGACGGTTCGGTGGAGAATATCGTCGGCGTTATCCAGACCAAGGACGTGCTTGCCGAAGCGATCGAAGGGCGGCCCATCGACCTCGGAAAGCTATGCAGGAAGGCGCCAGTTATCCCCGACCTCATGGATGCGATGGACGCCCTCGCGGTACTCCGGGCCTCCGATGTTCCGCTCGCGCTTGTCCACGACGAATATGGCCATCTCGATGGAATCGTGACCCCCGGAAGTATCCTTGCGGCGCTTGCGGGCACGTTCGCGCATGACGTGGAGCAGGGGGAAGAGCCCCCGCTCGTCGAACGCGAGGACGGTAGCTGGCTGGTCTCCGGCGCCGCGAGCGCCGACCTCCTTGGCGATCGCCTCGGTGTCAACATGCCCAGCGACCGCGATTTTTCGACGGTCGCCGGCTTCGCTTTATCGGTTCTCAAACATCTGCCGGAGACTGGCGAAAAGTTCCGCTACGACGGCTGGTCATTCGAAATCGTCGACATGGACGGTCGGAAGATCGACAAGCTGATCGCGTCGCGCCCTCGGAAGAAGGCGGCGGAGAACCAAGCCGAAGCTGTGGGTTGATTCAATTGGTTCCGGCTCAGGGCCGGATCGCACGAATTCTACAGCTTTCCGAACCTTTGCTCGAACCCGTCTATGTCGTTGCGGGCGAGATAGTCTGCCTGGTCGACGATGCGGTCGCGGCTAAGGCGACCGCGAAAGGCGCCGAGCTGACTGTCGATCCGCTCGATTTCGGTCGGCGTGAGACGCGCGATTTGCTCGTACCGGTAGAGACCTAGTGCGTGGAGCTCGTCGGCGAGCTTTGGTCCAACTCCCTTCAGCCTGCACAAATCATCGTAAGATTCCTCGACCCCGTCGAGCTCTCGGCGGACGGGCGCACTCAACAGCTCGCCTGTGACGTCGCTTGTGGCAGCAGCCGCCTCACCCGCGATACCTCGTCCCTCCGGCGGGCCCGATCGGGCCATATGTGGACGGATGGGGGCGCTATGGGTCAGTCGAACGCGCTGGCGCGGACGCAGTAGAATGAACGCCAGAACGAGCGCCACGAACACGACGATCAGCCACCAATATTCGCGAATGAAATCCATCAAGATCACCAATTCCACTGTGCGTTGTAACGACGGCGAAGCTCCACGAGATAGGCGAGCAGGAGACCCAAAAGAAAGCCCAGGAGCGATACGGCGCCGCCTTCGGCGATCAGGGGCAAACCGCCGCCGTCTGGAGACCAGCTTGCCCTACTGACTCCGGGGAGCTCTTCCATAAGGCGCACGAGCTCGCTGCGCTGGAAGTCGTCCGCCGTTCCCGAAAGCAACACGCGCCGGGTGAGCGGATTCTGATGCAGATGAGCCGTCACCTGCGTCATCTCAAAATAGACAAGCGTCGCGCGGATGCCGCGATTCACCTTGGTTGAGAACAGATCCGCTCCACCTAGAGGGCCGTGCCAGACAGCAGCAAGCAGGATCGATGCGGCGACGCCACCGGCTAAGGAGACAAGACGCAGGGATCCTCTTCGATACGCGATCGCGCCGGCGATTACTCCCGCAGCAAGGCCGAGGCCGAATGGAGGCCAGAAATAGCTCCAGAAAGCGTTCATGCGTTTTCGCGAGCAAGCTCGCGCCAGCCGATGTCGCGGCGGTGGAACCCATCGGCGAAGTCGATTTGGTCGACCGCCCGATACACGCGAGCACGCGCATTGGCGAAGGTGTCGGCGACAGCGGTCACCGCAAGGACTCGGCCACCCTTCGCGACGAGACCACTGTCGGCGAGGGCCGTTCCCGCGTGGAAGACTGTCACGCCCTCGACCTGCTCTGCCGCTTCCAGCTCGCGAATTGGTCCCCCGCTCGCGGGCGTGTCCGGATAGCCGCGCGCCGCGACGATCACCGTCATGGTGTGTTTAGGCGCCAGCTTCGGCGGATCGATGTCGGCCAATTGGCCAGTGGCGACCGCGCGGAGGAGCTTGGCGAAGTCGCCTTCGATCAGCGGCATGATTGCTTCGCATTCAGGGTCGCCGAAGCGCACGTTATATTCGATCAGCTTCGGTCCTTCGGCGGTCAGCATGAGGCCGGCGTAGAGCACTCCGCTGAATGGCATGCCTGCCCCGGCGAGCGCGCGCGCAGTGGGGCGGACGATCTCATCCATTGCGCGCCGTTGCAGCTCCGGTGTCAGCACGGGGGCCGGCGCGTAAGCCCCCATTCCGCCAGTGTTCGGGCCCGTGTCGCCTTCGCCAACGCGCTTGTGATCCTGGGCCGAGGCGAGCGGAACTGCCGTCTCGCCGTCGACGAGTGCGAACAGGCTCGCCTCTTCGCCTTCGAGGAATTCCTCGATTACCAATGGACCGTCGCCGGCGGCGTCGATTGCCGATTCCGCTTGCTCACGAGTCGTCGCGACGGTGACGCCTTTGCCCGCGGCGAGGCCGTCAGCCTTGATGACGACAGGAATGCCAAAGCCATGCAATGCGGCCTTCGCTTCGGCGGCGTCCTTCGCCCTCATATAGTCGGCAGTTGGAATGCCGTTGGCGCGGCAAAGGTCCTTGGTGAAGCCTTTGGAGCCTTCCAGTTGGGCTGCGGCCGCGGTCGGACCGAATACCGGAATCTTTGCATCGCGAAGAGCATCGGCGACCCCAGCGACCAGCGGCGCTTCTGGACCGACGACGACCAGATCGATCGAGCTTCGCCTTGCCAGGTCTACGACCGCAGCCGCGTCGCACGGATCGAGGCCGACGCACTCCGCCCAGCGGGCGATCCCCGGATTTCCAGGCGCAGCCAAGAGCCTCTCGCAGCTCGGCGATTGCCTAAGCCGCCACGCGAGCGCATCTTCGCGTCCGCCCGATCCCAACAGCAGAATATTCATGGATCTCCCTGACGACACGCGCCCCGGCCTGTTAGCGAACGTAGCTTCCGGCGACAATTCGCCGGCGCTTAGCGTCAGCGAGCTTTCGGG
>JBEDUM010000156.1:0-15258 GCA_040414585.1 Sphingomicrobium sp.
CGATCCCGTTCTTCCAAAATACGCTCGCGGGCGACCTTTTCTATTCCGGCCTGTTGTTCGGCGGTTTCGCTTTGCTCGAGCGGGCAATACCGGCGCTGCGTGCCAGAGGGGATCCGGTACCCGCCTAAGGTTGCACTTTTGACCTTCGCACTATAAGTCGCGCGCTCTTGTATTCGGCCGCTGGTCGGAAACCAGCCGCTAACCCAAGGAAATCAAAGATGAAGTCCGGTATCCATCCCGATTATCACATGATCACCGTCGAGATGACCGACGGGACGAAGTTCCAGACCCGTTCGACATGGGGCAAGGAAGGCGACACGTTGCACCTCGAGATCGATCCGAAGGTGCATCCGGCGTGGACCGGCGGCACTCGCCAGGTTCAGGAAGGTGGGCAGGTCGCGCGCTTCAACAAGCGCTTCGGCGGACTTAAGCTCGGTAAATAGTGATCCGCGAAGCGCCGCGGATCGAAACCCAACGGCTCGTCCTGCGCGCTTTTCGCCGGGGCGATCTCGATGCGCATGCGGCGACGCTCGGCGACGAAGAGGTGATGCGCCACATCGGCGGCAAGCCGTTGAATCGCGAGGACAGCTGGCGTCGTTTGCTGTCGGGGATCGGCATGTGGTCGTTGATCGGCATGGGGCCGTGGGCCGCCGAACAGAAGTCCGACGGCCGAATGGTCGGCCACTGCGGCTTCTTCCAGTTCGAACGCGACATGGAACCAAGGATCCTTGGTGAGCCGGAGATGGGCTGGATCTTCGATCGCTCGGTCCACGGGCAGGGGATTGCGTTCGAGGCTTGCAGTGCGGCGCTCAAATGGGCCGAGGAGGCAATTCAGGCGCCGTCCTACCCAGCGATCATCGACCTCGACAATGGCCCGTCGATCAAGCTCGCCGAGCGGCTCGGCTTCATCCGACAGCCTGACGCCATCTATCGCGACGCGGCGTTAGCCTTCTTTCGGAGGCCTGGAAGCCTACCAGCCGCCTCCGCCGCCCCCACCGCCGCCACCGCCTGACGATCCCCCTCCGCCCGAGCCCGGGGCGGTCGAGGCTGCGCCTACAGCGCTGGATAGCGATGAGCCGACGGAGTCGACGAAGCTCGTAGGATTGCTCCACGGGCTGCTCGAGCCGGAATACCAACCGAACGTTTGCTGGCCCTGCGCCGAAGCAGCGGCGAGGACTCCGGCGAATCTCTTGGCCCAGTGGTTCTCGACTGCGAGCGCAATCGCGTAGGGCAGATATTTCTCGAAGAGCTCGGGCGTGTCCTTCGGTGGCGTCATCCGATCCAGACGTTCGGCCTCGGTGATCGATAGATATTGTTTGAAGCCGGCGATGTGGTCGAGCACCTTGCGCCCGTCCGGAGTGGGAGCGGCGATCCACCAGAAGGCCGAGATCACAATCGGCGCGGCAAGCAACGGCAGGACAATCGGCAACCACCATCCGCTGTTGAGTGCTACCGCGAGCAGAGGCATGCCGACACCGAAGGCGACGGCAAATGCAACGGCGCCGACCAAGGTCAAAACGCATTTGCCGCCGGCTGATTCGTGGAATGCGAGCCAAAGCATGGCGGCCACAAGGAGGCTTCCGACGACAACGCCCACCTGCCACATCACGGCGCCATAGGTCGCCGCGGCCACCGCGGCACACGTCAACCAAAACGCCGCTCCAAAAAGAAGCAGCCCTGCGGCTGCCCAACCGAGATTGCGCTTGAATAACTTCCCATCATACTCTGTCTTCAATATTCCTGACAAAGCACTCTGAGCAGCCGAAAAACTCTCGTGGTTCTTCTGCTCCATCAGAATTGATTCGCCGGGTTCGCACAGGCAATCGAGCGCGGCTTCCTCTTCCGGCGGAAGAGCCTTTGATTCCGACAGACGCTCGAGCCGCATCTTCTTGCCCGACAACCAGCCGCCCTCTTCCTCGGCCAGCCGGACGTGTCCTCGCACGCCCATGTCGACGAGCGCTGCAGCGAAAGTGCGGTTATCCGAGGACATATCCTTCACGTAGCGCATGCCTGCCGGCGTCAGGCCATCCGGCGGAGAGAAGATTGGCACAATGGTTCCCGCGCGTGGGTTCCGTCCCGCCCGTTGCCAGGCGATGTAATAGAAGATGCAGAGACCTATCAGCCCGGCGGCACCCACCAACGGCGGCCCGTAGTCGGCAAGCGCATCCAGGAAGCGACTGCCGGAGGTGGGCTGGGCGACAACGCCTTTCGGAAAGGCCGTGGCAACGGTGAGTCCCTCATAAGGTTCGAGCGCTCGCGTGGTCCGGAACGTGATCTCACCGGGCTTTTCATCGATGACTTCGGCGTCCGATGCAGTCGATCCCTCAGGGCCGGTGTAGGCCGCGCGTTGTCCGAACCGCACCGGCTCCGGGAGGCTGATCCGAGCCACCGCTTCATCGATCGGGAAGATCCACTGGTTACCGGTCGCATTCCAGTAGAGTTCGTCGAAACCGTTGAAACGGCCGATCTCGCGAGTCACGCTGTAGTGGATCACATATTCATGGTCGCCGACATCGACGTAGTTATTGGGATCGCCGAGCTTGATCCGTACGCCGGCTCCAAGCGGCTCGACGGATGCCCGGACAGGACTACCGTCGAGCGTGGCCCCTCCGAATGTGAAGCGGACGTGGAATTCTGTTCCGTTGCGGCCCCGGTAGTGCGTCGGAAAATCGCGATAGATTCCGTGGTTGATCCGGTCGTGCTCGGCGCGAATGTCGATCGTCTCGCTAACGTCGAGCGATGAATCCTTCTGAATGTGTATGTCGCTCAGGTAACGCAGGATTCGTTCGTCCGCCTGCGCCGCCGCGGGAGCGAGGAGAAGCAGGAGCGGGAATACGACCCGCGCGGTGATCGACACGGTCACGCAGCAGGCTGGCCGAAGGAGACTTTCGGGGCTGTCTGGATGCTCTGGTCGTCATCCTGGTAGAACGGCTCTTCGTGGAAGCCTAGCGGCGCGACGACCAGCACCGCCGGAAAGCTCTGGACCGATGAGTTTAGGTCGCGGACTGTGGCATTGTAGTAGCGGCGCGCGCTCTGAAGCTCGGTCTCGATGCCCGCGAGCTGATCCTGCAGCTGAAGGAAGTTCGTGCTCGCCTTGAGTTCCGGATAATTCTCAGCCACCGCGAATAAGCGGCCGAGCAGGCCGGTCATTTGCGCATCGGCCTGGGCGGTCGCTTCGACACTGCCGGCTTGGGCAGTCGCTGCTCGAGCGCGAGTGACGTCCTCAAAGACCTCTCGTTCGTGCGAGGCATAGCCTTTTACGGCCTCCACGAGGTTCGGGATCAGGTCGGCGCGGCGTCGCAGCTGGACGGTGATGCCGCTGAATCCCTCGCGGACCAGCGCGCGTAGCCTGACGAGCCGATTGTACATTGCGACAAGGCCGAGAAGCGCGAGGACGACGACGCCAAGGACAATCCAGCCGATCATAGAAATCCCCCAATATGCCCACGGAGCATAGGGTGGTTTACGGCTGTTCGCTAGAAGGCGGCGAGACCAGTGATCGCACGGCCCATGATCAAGGCATGGACGTCGTGCGTGCCCTCGTAGGTGTTCACGGTCTCCAGGTTCGCGGCGTGCCGCATCACCTGGAATTCGGCCGAGATTCCGTTGCCGCCGTGCATGTCGCGAGCAATGCGGGCGATGTCCAACGCCTTTCCGCAATTGTTGCGCTTGATGAGGCTGATGGTCTCGGGAATGAGCTCACCGGCTTCTAAACGCCGGCCGACACGCAGAGCCGCCTGAAGGCCAAGCGTAATCTCGGTCGCCATGTTGGCGAGCTTGAGTTGCACGAGCTGGTTGGCGGCGAGAGGCTTTCCGAATTGCTTGCGGTCGAGCGTGTACTGCCGGGCCGACTGGTAGCAAGCCTCGGCGGCGCCCATCGAACCCCAGGCGATACCGTAGCGGGCGCGATTGAGGCAGCCGAACGGCCCCTTGAGACCTTCGACGTTGGGCAGAAGCGCGTCTTCGCCGACTTCGACGCCGTCCATCACGATCTCGCCGGTGATGGAGGCGCGCAGGCTCAGCTTTTCCTTGATCTTTGGGGCTGAAAGGCCCGGCGCTCCCTTTTCGAGCATGAAGCCGCGGATCTTGCCGCCATGCGCATCGGATTTCGCCCAGACGAGGAAAACATCCGCGATGGGTGAATTGGTGATCCACATCTTGGTGCCGGTCAGGCGATAGCCGTCCGCGGTCTTCTCGGCGCGCGTCCGCATGCTGCCCGGGTCCGAGCCCGCGTCCGGCTCGGTCAAGCCGAAGCAGCCGACCCATTCGCCGGTGGCCAGCTTCGGCAGATATTTCCTCCGCTGCTCTTCGGAGCCGTAGCCGTAGATCGGATACATCACCAAGCTAGATTGTACGGAGCAGGCCGAGCGGTAGCCGCTATCGACGCGCTCGACGGCTCGGGCGATCAGGCCGTAGCTGACATAGCCGAGACCCGCCCCGCCATATTCGTGCGGAATGGTCGCGCCGAGCAGGCCCAGCTCTCCGAACTCGTTCATGATCTCCCGGTCGAAGCGCTCTTCGAGATACGCTGACGTGACGCGGGGAAGCAGCTTCTCCTGCGCATAGCCCTCGGCCGTGTCGCGGACGAGCCGCTCCTCGTCGGTAAGCTGCTGATTGAGATCGAACGGATCAGCCCAGTCGAAGGGCAATATTGCCGGCTCGTGATGCTCCGGCGCGTCCGCAATGCGTGAAGTCGCCAAAATAAGTCCCCGCGATGTCAGAAGTCGCGGGCTCCTTAGACCTGTTACTGTGACTTCGCCACCCCGCCTACGCCCCCGAAACTCTGCTTCAAGGTGAAGGCGAAGCTGGGATGCCGATTGCGATCGCGGAACTCATCGACGACGAAGTCAGGCTCGGCGCGATTTGGCCTGAAGATCAGGCGGTCACGGGCGGCGTGCGTGCTGAGCCCATTATCGAGATCGAATCTGATCGCCGTGTTCTGTGTCAGACGATATTCGAGGAAGGCGGTCAAATAAGCACCCCGATTGAAGTTCGTGTCGAACTCATCGGTGCGATAGAATGTGAAGCGCTGGTTGTCGTTGATCTCGAAGCCGTACGAGAAGGCGCCGGCATCTCGCCGTACGGTCAGATCCCACTGCCAGGTGGGATAAAAGCCGCTCCACTTGCGGGGCTTACCGCTAATCGGGTCGTCGACGCGCGTGCGCTGCAGCGTTCCGGTGAACTTGGCACGTAGACCGTTCCATATGCGATTGAGGGGTGCGTCGACGGTCAACGTGGCGAAGGAGCGGGTGCCGGTGCCAAGATTGCCAGGGGCGTCGAAGGCATTTCCTTCCTCGTCGAAGATCAGGATGCGATCCTGGAGCATGTTGACGAGGTCGTACCCGAGATCGAGCTTGAACAATCCATCGCCTAGCAGCGGATGTTCCGCGGTCAGCCGGAACTCCCACGTCTGCTGGGGCATAAGGTTCGCGTTGCCGCCGTTCACCCGGTGAGCGGACAGATCGGCGTTGCTGATGAAATCATAGAAATCGAGTTGGGCCACCGTACGCCGAGCGGATAGTTGCGTGTGCCATTCGCCGCCGGGCTTCCAGTCGAGCGCGATGTGGGGCTTAAGGAACTTGAGCCTGCGGTCTTCAGTCGCATCGCCGCTGACGGTGAGATGCGAGAATTCGTAATTCACTCCGGCATCGAGGCTAAGGTTGGGGGAGAACGTCTTGGTGGCATTGAGGTAAACCTCGCCTCTTGTCTCCTTCACGGTTGCGCTTGCGATCGGCAGAGGGACCGGAATCTTGTTTCCGTTCTCGTCGATTACCGAAAAGGTCGTATTGTCATCGAGCTTGTTGAGCGCGCCTTCGCCTCCCACCTCGACGGATAGGCCGAACAGGTTCGAACGCGTCCAGCTGACGCGCCCTATGGTTTCATCGCGTTTGGCGTCGATCAGTTGCTCCGACCCGCCGTTTACCGTCGCATTGTCCTCGATCAGGCCGTCGCGCTGAACGTAAAGATCGAGGTCGTGACGCTTGCGCCGTGTCGTGAGCGCGACGAACTTGATCGCTCCGCCAGCAAGCGGGCGAGTGATGTCGCCGCCAATTTCGAGGAGCGGGTCTTTGTAATGCTGGTGCAAATTGTCGTCGTGCGGCGGAAATCCGGTCGTGGTCACGCGATTTCGCTGGAACAGGTCGAAGCGCGTTGGCTGCCATCGGATATTGAGACGAAAGGCGCTGTCCTGACTGTGCTCCAGCGTCCAGCTTCCAGCCAGAAATGGGTCACGGTTGAAGTAGGTGTTGTGCTTGCGCCGGAACTCTACGAGATCGCCGGTGTCGGGATCCGTGAGCGTGTCCGTTCCTTCTTCGAGCTGCTTGTTGCGTCCGGTCCCGCCGGACAGGTTGATCGTGGTTGGCCCGCGGCGGATCTCCATCGATCCGGAGGCGTCGACATTCACGTAGCCTGTGAACCAGCGCTTCGCGGTCGCCGAGACGTTCCCGTTGATTCCTCCCTGTTGCGAAAGGATGATGTTCAGCACCTGGCTCTTGCCGGCGTAATCCGAGCCGAACAGGTCACCCGGACCCACCTCGACTCGGATGACCTGCTGCGCCGGGATGCGAGCCAGCGTGGTGTCGAGCGTCTCCGCCTTGGTGCTCGGTCGTGCGCCGTTGATGACGACATTGCCCGCCGTCCCGGCGAAACCTCGAACATCCACCGTACCGGTCTGGGTTTGAGTGGCGCCGAGATCGAGGGTGAATCCGGGGACGCGCTGGGCGATGTCGAGCGCCGTCCGCGGAGCGTATTGGGAGAAGAACGCCGCTTGATAGACGGTCGTGCGGCCGGACTGACCGGTACCGCTTGTGGTTTGCGCGGGCGTCGACTGCCCCAGAGCAGGCGTTGCCAGCGCGAGGACTGCAACGCCGGCCATGTCTAACAAAGCCGAACGCATTTGGGTGATCCCTGATTTTGCAGTGGTCCTAGGCGCAGCCCGTCGCGGGCCGCGATGCGACTTCGATCAATCGACCAACAATTCGACCGGAGCGCTCTATCCGGTCACGAACGGACTGATTGGTCCATTTGTGACCAGAGCGTGTCAGCGTTCGCGACCGAAGATCTTCATTTGGACGAGGTCGTTCATCGGTGGCATCGCCCCGCCATGGGCCACGGCCGAGCGAGCGAATTCCGGAGTGACATCGAGTGCTTTCAGCTGGACGAGCGTTGCGACCGACAGATTCCGATATCCGATACGGTCGAAGCCCGTGATGAACTCCGGCGTAACATTCAGCGCCTTCAGTTGGACCAGCTTTTCCGGAGGCAGGTTTGCATAGCCGATGTGGACGAAGCCGCTGATCCATTCGGGACGAATGTCGAGTGACTTGAATTGAACGAGGTTCTGGATCGTACGCGGCCGATAGCCAACACGAGCGAGGCCATTGATGTAATCGCCGGTGACGCCGATCGCCGTCAGCGCCATCAGATCATCGATGGTCGGCGTCGGGTAATGTGCTTGGACGACCGCATCGATGGTCTCCCCGCGCACATTGATCGCGATGAGACCAAGAGCCTGTTCACGCGTGGGGCGGCCTATGCCGCGGCTTATCAACAGCTGGGTGAAAGCAGGATCGGCTGTGAAATTGCAGTTGCCGGAGGCATGATTGTCGCCCCCGGTACCGGCACAATCAAGCCGGCCGGCCTCGCGCACTACGGAAAAATGAAGCGGCCGCAGTCCGGCAGTCCGAAAACCGGCAAGGTCGAGTCCGGGGAGTTGAGAGGGCATGAACCCGCCCGACCAATCATTGTGGTGCGACCTCTGATGGTCGCGAAAGCTGGCCATGAGCTCATTTCCTCCTCGCTCCGGCTGGAGCGTGAAGCGGATCCATTCGGAAGGGGCGGCGACGCAGGCGGACGACACCGTCAACGTTGCGAGCACGAGAGCGAGAAACAATGCAAGGAAGCGGTTCATTCCAGGTCTCCTTGGAGTTTCAGGAGGCATTCAGCCGCCAGAATTAGCGACGTGTCTCAGCCTCAAGTTGCGGGTTCGAGATCGCGATTGCCTGCTGAGTTCCAGTCAGGGATCGGCTCGCTTGTTGTTCGGCAACCGCGTTCGGAATTTGAGCGAAGGCCGCGCGGCGTCCGTTAGCCTTGCAGGCCATGTCCACCGTTCCAGCCGGCGAAGGGCCGCTCGGGTCGAGGCAAACCTGGTTCAAGGCAGCTTCGATTCGCCGATGCAAGGCCTTCACTCCGCCCTCGGTGGAAAGGTCCAAGTCATCATACGGGACCGGTTTCACTCCCGGATCGACCGAACCCGCGAAGCAGGCGCTCGAAACGGTCAAGGACGCGAACAGCAATGCACAAGCAAGAGCGAGATAGCGGTTCATCTTCATTTTCCTTCTATTTTCGAGGCAAAGTCCGCCCGTTCGCCTGGGCCAGGCGTTGAAATTTCTTCAGCGTTGCTAGTCGGTTAGGTCAGTGAGCCTGGTTAGCCGCCGGGATCGGATCCGGGCGTTTTCCAGTCCGGCGGCGACGCGGCGGGCCATCCGGTGTGCGGAGGCCGCGGCGGTTTTGGCCGTCTCGGCGGGGCCGGCACTACCGCCATATCCTCCGGCTTCACTCCGACCGCCCACATTTGGACGATCTTGTCCGCGTCACCCCGATGGCCTGACCTATTGATGCTGGCCACATAATCGACGGGAACGCCGACGGACTTCAGCTGGACGAAGTCGTCAATGTCAGGCGGCAGTCCCGCCCGAACGAGGCCACGGACATAATTCGGGCTTAGGCCAATCGTCTTGGCCTTGATGAGATCTTCTTCGTCGAGGTTGCGAAGACCGGCTTCGGCCATGTCACGGGCGTACCCTGGATCAACGCCAACGGACTTGAGCGCGGCAAACTCTGCCACTTCGAGCGAACGGAGCGCCGGTGAAACCGCACGCATCGCGTTAACATAGTCGGGGCTCACTCCTGCGGTTTTCATCTGGATGATGCTGTCCACATCGGCGTCGAAATTACCGGCCTTGGCGTGGGCCTTCGCGTCATTCGCGAGAGCACTTGCGTCGTTTGTCCGCGCGCCGGCATCGCTCGCTTGGGCGAGCGCAATGCGCGCATTCTCTTTTGCCAGCTTCGCATTGGCGACGCCTGCATCGCGTGCCCGCGCGGCAGATTCGACCGCTTCTGCGATCGCCAGGGCCCGCTCCTGCTGCATGTCGGACTTGGATGGCACCACGGTCGCCATCGCTGTGGTGACGCCGTCGGCGATCAAGTGAGGCAGGTCGGCCGGAACTTCGGGTTTCGGGGAATAATAAGCCTTCGAAGAAGCAATCTTCGTCACGCTTGGCGCTTCTTTCGCGTCGCCAGGTGTCAAGGTCAGCGCCGCAACCGGAGCGGCAACGATGACCGCGCCGACCAGGACTCCGGCCACGAACGGACGCGCCGCCGGACCGCGGACCGATTTGACGTCGAGCACCCGGGCCACCCGCCGGGCCAGTGAACTCTTGGACGGGGCCACGCCATGCGCGCCGAGCAGAAGGCCGGGGCATTCGTGCCGCGCCACGCCCACCAGGAGCTGGGCATAATCAGTGTCGGCGATGTTGGCCGCGAGCACTGCGTCGTCAGCCGCTTCTTCTCGGAGCTGGTGCGCCTCGCGGGCAAGCATCCAGACGAGCGGATTGAACCAGAACATCGCCGTGGCGACCCTGGCGAGGAGCAGCTTGGCCCAGTCCATCCGCGCAACGTGAGCGAGTTCGTGGGCGATGATCGCTTCCGCTTCGCCGCTAGCTTCGACCGCCCGCGTGTTGAGCACGATCACCGGCCGCATCAGCCCCCAGCTGACCGGTGAGGCGAGTTCGTCGCTGGTGAGCAGGGCCGTGCCGTGCTTGAAGCCCATGCGCCTTTGTGCGCGGGCGAGCGCACTTAGCCAGTGTCCGTCGACAAGGACGTCGGCACGCGCGCGAAGCGTGACGAGCCGAGCGAGCGCTAGCGCGGTGACGAACAGCAGGATCGCCGCCGGCACCGCGTAGAGCGCAATTGCGGCGGCGGTGGCGCTGATAGAGGCGTGTGGTGCGGCGGCCTTGGCCAATACCGGCTTCAACGCCGGTGCGATCGTCGTCACTGCCTTGCTGTCCGCCAGCGCTGGCGTCGCCTCCACGGCGGGCGCCCCGCGCGGCGCCGGCACCGCAGACGTAGTTCCGAGGAGGGCAGGGGCCTCGACGTTCCAGTTCGGCAGGGCGAGGGGCGCAAGCGCCAGCAGGACGAGGGCGAGTAGCCCGATGTGAGCGACCGACGAACGCTCGGCCGCCGAGCGCCGCTTCATCAGCTCGAGGATTCCGAGCGTCAGGCCCGTTATGAGCAGCGACTTGAGCGCGATGCCGATCAGGACTGGCATTATTTGCCCCCTTTCGCCTGGCGCGCGCGGGCAATCATCTGCTCAAGCTCGTTGAGCTCGTCTTCCTTAAGCTTGTCGGACATGCCGAGCAGCGCAGTCGCCGCGCTCGCCGGCGATCCATTGAAGAAGACTCTCACGATTTCGCTCAGAGCCGATTTCTTGGCGACGGTGTCGGACAGCGTCGGGCTATACAGATACCCGCGCTCAGACTCGACCCGGCCGACATACCCTTTGTCTTCCAGCCGCTTGAGCATTGCGCGCACCGCCGAGCCGCTTAGCTGGTCAGGCAAGGCTTCACAGATATCGGACACGAGCAGGGGGCCACGTTCGTAGAGGATGTCCACGATCTGGCGTTCGCGCGGTGGGAGCTTACTGAGCATCTCAAATCCTTTTAGTCGCAGCCGACTCGCCGCGCTACATTTGTAGAGTGCTACATTTGTAGCGTGCATGCAAGCTGAATCTGCTCACCGCCAATTGGATGCGATTGCGAGCGGTTCTAACCGGCTCTATCGCTGCACGACGATGCTGAGGCACGTCGGCCGCCTTTAAGGACTGCGGCTGGGTGCGTCATTTGGGCGGGTGGGCGAATTGAAGATTGCCGTTGTCGGTCTCGGCTATGTCGGACTTCCTTTGGCCGTAGCACTTGCGCAGAAGCACGATGTCATTGGCTTCGACATCAGTGCCAGCCGAGTGGCGGCGCTTCGCGTTGGCATCGATTCGACCAACGAGGTGTCGCGAGAGGACCTCTCCGCTGCTCAGTTTCGTATAACCGCCGACGCAAGCGACCTTCGTGGGAGCGACGTTTTCATTGTCGCAGTGCCTACGCCCATCGATGAAGCCAACCGCCCCGATTTTGACGCTATACTCAAGGCCTGCTCGTTCATTGGCCCGGCGCTGTCGAAGGGTTCCATCGTCGTCTTCGAAAGCACCGTTTATCCAGGAGTTACGGAGGAAATCTGCGCGCCGGTCCTGGAGCAAGCGTCAGGTCTCAAGTCCGGCGTTGATTTCAAACTCGGCTACAGCCCCGAGCGAATCAATCCGGGCGACAAAGAACATCCGATTCATAAGATCACAAAGGTCGTTGCCGGCCAGGACGAGGAAACGCTCGACACACTCGCGGACCTGTACGGCTCGATTGTTGAAGCGGGCATTCACCGCGCACCGTCGATCAAGGTGGCCGAGGCCGCCAAGGTGATCGAGAACACGCAACGCGACCTCAACATTGCGCTGATGAACGAGTTGTCGAAGATCTGTCATCTTCTCGGGATTCGCACCCAGGATGTGCTCGCTGCCGCGAGCACGAAGTGGAACTTCCTCAAATTCTATCCTGGACTAGTCGGCGGACACTGTGTCGGCGTCGATCCCTATTACCTGACGGCCAAGGCCGAGCAGCTCGGTTATCATCCGCAGGTCATACTCGCTGGACGGAGAACCAACGACGGTATGGCTGCCTACATCGCCCAGCATATATTGAAGCTGCTCGCCGCCCATGACGACCCGGTCCGCACACGGCGCGTCGGTATCCTGGGACTGACGTTCAAGGAAAACGTACCGGACGTTCGCAATTCGAAGGTTGTGGATATCTATAACGAATTACGCAGATTCGGCATGGAACCGATGGTGCACGATCCGCTCGCCGATCCAGATGCAGTCCAAAGTACTTATGGGATCGAGCTCACTCCACTTGAGGAATTCGCGAACCTGGAAGCGGTCGTTTACGCTGTACCGCACGACAAATACGCGCTGATCCACGATTGGGTCAGCGATATGCTCGTTGAGAGCGGCATTCTCGCCGACTTGCGGTCGAAGGTCGACGCGACCAAGCTTCGTCCGGACATCAACTATTGGAGTCTGTAAGGTTCGTTTGGACTTCTTTGCGAAGTTCCGCGGCTGATGGCGGAGAGGGTGGGATTCGAACCCACGGTGGGCGTGAACCCACGGCGGTTTTCAAGACCGCTGCCTTAAACCACTCGGCCACCTCTCCTGAGGGTTTTTGCCTATCGCCCGCCGGGCCGAGCTGTGCAAGGCGCGCGGTGAACTAAGCTGGCCGCGGAAGGGTTTGGCAGATTAGCCTCGGTAGTAATGAGGAGCGTGTTTTGGCGGGAATGAGCGGGTGGATTTTCTTGGCGGCAAGCGCCGTGTCACTTGACGCCGCCGCCAGTCAGAGTCCGACTTATACCTACCCACAGCCGATTTACGCGACGGCGCCCCGAAGCGCCTGGGACACTTACAAGATCCGGCTCGCGGCCCTCGCGCGTCAGCAGGGCGTGCGCGAAGTCACGATCCAGGAGAACGTTCCCGATCTCACGATCAATCAGCGCGTCATCGATCTCGAAAGCACGGAGCCCGTTGCGCGTACCAGCAATGGCGTGGTGGGGGCGCTCTCTCCGTACCTGCGCAGCCACGTCACACCGTCGCTGATTGCCCGCGGTCGCAACAATTATGCGAACCTTTATCAGGGTCTCCGCTGGATCGACTCCCGCTATGGCGTCGACCCGGCTGTGCTGCTCGCCATCTATGGCCACGAGACCAGCTACGGATTGGTGACGGGCAGCACTGACCTTCTGCGGGCGCTCGCGAGCCTGGGTTATTACGGCCGCCGGCGGGACTTCTTCGAGGGCGAGTTCGTCGCCGCCTTGAAGTTGATGGACCAGGGCATTCCAAGATGGCGCCTGAAGGGCAGCTGGGCCGGCGCAACCGGCTTTCCGCAATTCATGCCGTCGGTAGCGCTTCGGCTGCGCGTGGACGGCGACGGCGACGGCAACGCGAATATCTGGTCGGACGAGCTCGATGGGCTGGCATCGATCGCCAATTACCTTCGAGACGCGGGCTGGAAGCCGAACGTGACCTGGGGAATTCCGGTTCGGGCTCCGCCAACGCTCAATCGAGCGGCGCTTCGCACAACGACTAGAGCTCAGCGCTGCCCACAAGTCTACGCGCGGCTCAGCCGTTGGCTAACCGTCCGCGAGTGGCGAGCGCTTGGCGTAACGTCTCTCGGCCGTTCACTTCCCGACAATGAATTGGCGACCCTGATCGAACCGGACGGGCCGTATGAGAGGGGCTTTCTGCTGACCACGAACTATCGCGCCATCCTCGATTATAATTGCTCGAATTTTTACGCGATCTCGGTCGGGGTTCTGGCGGACGCCATTGCTCGGCGATAGACAGGGATTCTCGCCAACAAAGCTCTAGGATTCTGGTCCCTTTCATGCGCCGCTTTGCCCTGTTCACCACCGCCGCCTCCGTCCTCCTCGCCAGTGCCGCGCCCGCTGCTGCGCCGCAGTTCGATACGCCGGCGAAGGTCGCGTATCTGTATGACGTCAATTCGGGCGCAGTGCTCTACGCCAAGAACCCCGATGCTCACATGCCGCCGGCGTCGATGGCCAAGATGATGACGACGGAAGTCGCCTTCGAGCTGATCGACAAGGGGCAGCTCCCGTTAAGCAAGATGTGCACGGTGCGCCCTGAAACGTGGCAGAAGTGGCACGGACCGCAGGCGGGCTCGACAATGTTCCTCAGCCCGGGAGAGCAGGTCAGCGTCGAGAATCTGCTGAAGGGCATCGTTACGCTGTCCGGCAACGACGCTTCGGTCGTGCTCGCCGAATGCATCGCTGGGACCGAGCAGGCCTTCACCGATCAGATGAATGCGCTCGCGAAGAAGCTGGGCGCCAACAATAGCCATTTCGGAACGGCGAACGGCTGGCCTGACAATGGCGTCACCTATGTGACCGCCCGCGATCTCGCGACGGTCGCTAAGGCGACGATCGAGCATCATCCGAAGCTCTACAAGGAGTTTTACTCCTTGCCGAGTTTCACCTGGGGCAAGACGATGGGGTCGGGCAAGGACATTACCCAAGAAAACCGTAATCCGATCCTCGGCCACGTACCGGGCGCCGACGGACTCAAGACAGGCCATACGGACGAAGCAGGCTACGGCTTCACCGGCTCGGCCGAGCAGAACGGTCGTCGCTTGATCGAGGTGCTGGCCGGGATGGATAGCTGGAATCAGCGCGTTCAAGAGTCGACGCGGCTGATCACCTGGGGTTTCGGCGCCTGGACCGACAAGCCTTTATTCAAGGCAGGCGCCAAGGTTGGCACGGCCCAGGTGCAAATGGGAAGCTCGAGCGAGGTGCCGCTCGTCGCCCCGCGCGACCTCGCGGTTACCGTCCCTGCTGGCCTTGCGACTGGGACGACCAGCATGAAGATCCGCTACGACGGTCCGCTCATGGCGCCGCTCGCCAAGGGCCAGGAAGTGGCTCAGTTGGTGATTACGACCGGTGATACGCCGCCACAGATTGTGCCGCTGGTGGCGGGTGAGGATGTCGGTCGCGCCGGCTTTTTCGGGCGCATCTGGATCGGCCTCAAGCAGCTGTTCGGGATGGCGTGACGTCACGCGGGCGGTTCATCAGCCTCGAAGGCGGGGAGGGGGTCGGTAAGTCGACGCAGGTCACGGCACTCGCCGACGCTCTTCGGGCACGCGGCATTGATGTTCTCGTCACGCGGGAGCCTGGCGGAAGCGAAGGCGCCGAAAAGATCCGCGAGCTGCTGCTGACGGGAGATGAGGATCGGTGGGGAGCCGAGGCAGAAGCCCTGCTTTTCGCGGCTGCCCGAACCGATCATGTCGACAAGGTCATCCGTCCCGCGATCGAATCGGGAAAGTGGGTGCTTTCTGATCGTTTCGTCGACAGCTCGCTCGCTTACCAGGGCGGAGCTAGGGAGCTTGGCATTGAAGCGGTTCGGGCCATCAATGCCTTCGGCATCAACGCGTGGTTTCCCGATCGCACGCTCGTGCTTGCGCTGGCCGAAGGTGGCTCCCGGGCCCGTGCTCGCGACAATGAGGGCAGCGATCGCATCGGCGGCCGACCCGAGGGGTATCACCAGAAAGTCGATCTCGCATTCCGGCTGATCGCCTCCGAGGAGCCGGAGCGAGT
>JBEDUM010000157.1:0-25211 GCA_040414585.1 Sphingomicrobium sp.
GGCGGCCTCATCCCGATGTACCTGATCATCGGCATCTGGGGCGGCGCCGAGCGTATCAAGGCGAGCTACAAGTTCTTTCTCTACACCTTCTTCGGCTCGGTGCTGATGCTGATCGCCATGATCTACATGTGGTCGGTCACAGGCACGACCTTCATCCCGGATCTGATGGCGTACGACTTCGCAAGAGGAGCCCAGACCTGGTTGTTCCTCGCCTTCCTCGCCAGCTTCGCGGTCAAGCTTCCGATGTGGCCGGTACACACCTGGTTGCCCGACGCCCACGTCCAGGCGCCTACCGCGGGCTCCGTGATCCTTGCCGGCGTGCTGCTGAAGCTGGGCGGTTACGGTTTCATCCGTTTCTCGCTGCCGATGTTCCCTGACGGCTCCGCGCAGTTCATCCCGCTGATGTTCGTCCTCTCGGGAGTAGCAGTGATCTACACCAGCCTCGTCGCGCTGGTGCAGACGGATATGAAGAAGCTGATCGCTTATTCGTCCGTCGCCCATATGGGTCTCGTAACCTTCGGCCTGTTCGCGATGAATCGGCAGGGGATAGAGGGCGCGATGCTGGTGATGCTCGGCCACGGCCTCGTTTCGGGCGCGCTCTTCCTTTGCGTAGGCGTCGTCTACGATCGGCTGCATACGCGCGAGATCGCTCGCTACGGCGGATTGTCCGACAACATGCCCGGCTATGCGCTGCTGTTCATGGTCTTCACCATGGCCAGCGTGGGCTTGCCCGGCCTCAGCAACTTCCCCGGCGAGTTTCTGGCGTCGGTTGGAACCTACCAGGCGTCAACCTGGGGAGCGATCGCGGCCACCGTCGGAATCATTCTCGGCGCCGCCTACATGCTGTGGCTCTATTGGCGGATCTGTTTCGGCACCCTTCGCCACGCAGATGCCGCGGCGATGCCCGATCTCAGCTTGCGCGAATGGTGGCTGCTGGGCCCGATCGCGGCGGCCGTAGTCTGGATGGGCGTCTATCCCGAGAGCTTCTTGCGTCCGATTCGCAATGATGTCGGTCGATTGATGGTGCGGCTTGAGCGCGTAGCGCCCGCCGGTGATTCCCACCTCACCTTGGGCAAGGGCGCGATGCACATGAATCATGGAGCGATGCATTGATTACGCGCTTCGCCGCTCCACTGCTTCCTGAGCTGATGCTGTCGATCGGCGGCTCGATCCTGATGCTCATGGCAGCGTTCATGGGCCGTCGTGGATCCGCCCTGATCAACTGGCTCGCCGTCGTTCTGTTGCTCGCTGCGACCATCGCGCTCCTTGGGCCGCCGTCGCACGCCGGTCCGCTGTTCGACGGATTGGTCTCGGCTGACCTGTTCGCGAGCTTCGGCAAGGCAATCATATTCCCCGCTGCGGCAGTCTCTATCATCGCCGCGCATGGTTGGTTCGAACGGGGCACCGAGCACAGCAGCGAATATGCCGTTCTGATCGTCTTCGCCGCCGTTGGAATGAGCGTCATGGTTTCGGCGACGAGCCTGATTTCGCTTTATGTCGGGCTCGAGCTGCAGAGCCTCGCATCCTATGTGCTTGCGTCCTACCGCCGAACCGACGAGCGTTCTGCCGAGGCGGGGCTCAAATATTTCGTGCTTGGCGCCCTCGCGAGCGGCATCCTGCTCTACGGAATCTCGCTGCTCTACGGCTTCACCGGCACCACCAGTTTCACAGGGCTCGCCGCGGCATTCGCACGTGGTGCGCCGTCGCTGGGACTGTTGTTTGGTCTCGTGTTCGTGCTCGCCGGCCTCGCATTCAAGGCGAGCGTCGTGCCGTTCCACATGTGGACGCCGGACGTCTACGAAGGCGCACCGACCCCGGTGACCGCGTTCTTCGCCTCCGCGCCGAAGGCCGCGGCGGTTCTCCTTGCCACGCGCGTTTGCGTTTCGGCGCTCGGTCCTGCGACTGACGCATGGCGGCAGATCGTGATCTTCGCCTCCATCGCCTCGATCTTCCTTGGTGCGGTGGGTGCGTTCGGTCAGACCAACATCAAGCGGCTGCTCGCTTATTCTTCGATCAACAATGTCGGGTTCGCGTTGGTGGGACTTGCGGCGGCGGGACCTCGCGGAACTTCCGCAGTGCTCTTCTACATGGCCGTCTATGTTGTGATGACGCTGGGCGCGTTCCTATGCGTGCTGTGGATGCGCGGGCCGACGGGCGAGCCGATCGAAAGCATCGAAAGCTTGTCGGGCCTTGCGCAAACGCGCCCGGCCTATGCGGCTGCGTTTGCCATCTTCATGTTCAGCCTTGCGGGGGTTCCGCCCTTGTTCGGCTTCTGGCCGAAGCTGATGGTGTTCCGTGCCGCTGTAGCAAACGGCTATGTTACGATGGCGGTCGTAGCGATCATCGGAGCGGTGGTGGGCGCCTATTATTATCTCAAGGTCGTAAAGGTCATGTACATGGACGAGCCGACCACGCCCTTCTCGCGAGTTCGCGAGCCCGTCCAGGGTCTGTTGATCCTGCTTGCGGCGATCATCGTCTCGCCGCTCGGCTACTTGCTGATTGGCCCGCTTGGGTCGATCGCTGACCGCGCCGCGGGATCGATCTTCTGAGCCGAATCCGCATCGTCGAGCGAACCGGCTCGAGCAATACGGACCTGCTTGCCAAAGCTGATGCGATAGAGGGCGAGTGGCTGGTTGCGCTCGATCAGGAGTCCGGCAGGGGCCGGCAGGGCCGGGACTGGCTCTCCGGCAGCGGCAATTTCTATGGGAGCACGCTAGTTCAGCTGCGCGAGGATGATCCGCCGGCGCAGACGCTATCGCTTGCGGCAGGCCTGGCCCTGATCGAGGCCTTGGACGCGGTCTCGCCTGGTCAGCCGCTCATGCTCAAGTGGCCGAACGACCTCATGCTTTCCGGCAAGAAACTCGCCGGAATCCTCCTTGAGCGCAGCACTGACCGGGTCGTTGTCGGCTTTGGGGTCAACCTGGCGACAGCGCCGGATTTGCCCGAACGTCGAGCTGCATCCCTCGGCGGCCAGATTGGTCCCGAAGCTTTCGCTCCATTGCTCGCTGGAAGCTTCTCTCGGCTCCTGTCGTCGTGGAGGAGCAGTGAAAGCTCGGCGCTTGTGCGCGCGTGGGAGCACCGCGCGCATCTGCTTGGCACGAAGCTGTCCGTTCACGTCAGCAGGGACGAGACGATGAGCGGCCGCTTCGGCGGGCTGGACCCCGACGGCGCGCTCCGACTGATCCTCGAAGATGGCTCGATCGAGGTCATTCGGGCGGCGGACATTTCCCTCGGATGAAAGCCTGAGTTGCGTAATTTCGCCGTAGTCCAATTCCTGTTAGGGGGGACGCACCGTCGTGCTGCGAGTCCGACGCGTCAGACGGACGAGTAATCAGCCCGCCATCGGCCGACACCCGACTTCGGCACCGGTCCCGCCGGCCGGAATCCGCATTCAAGCGGGAGGGCAGACCCATGCCATTCATCACCACCCGAGACGGCACCGAGATCTTCTACAAGGACTGGGGCCCGAAGGAGGCGCTGGCGATCGCGTTTAGCCACGGTTGGCCGCTCAGCTCGGACGATTGGGATAATCAGATGATGTTCTTCCTCGGTCAGGGCTATCGCGTGATCGCCCATGACCGTCGGGGCCACGGCCGCTCCAGCCAGACGGACGGCGGGAACGACATGAACACCTATGTCGCGGACCTGACCGAGCTCACTGACCATCTCGATTTGAGAAATGCCATCCACATCGGACACTCCACGGGAGGCGGCGAGGTCGCCCGCTACGTCGCGCGCGCGAAGCCGGGACGCGTGTCCAAGGCCGTCCTACTCGACGCCGTCCCGCCAGTGATGGTCAAGAAGGACTCGAACCCGGGTGGGACGCCGATCGAAGTGTTCGACGGCTTCCGCGCCGCGCTCGCAAACAACCGGGCCCAGTTTTATTTCGATATCCCTTCGGGCCCGTTCTACAATTTCAACCGCACTGGGGTCGCACCCATCGAGGGGCTGATCCGAAACTGGTGGCGTCAAGGCATGATGGGCAGCGTCAAGGCAGGCTATGATTGCATCAAAGCCTTCTCCGAGACCGACTTCACCGAGGATTTGAGGTCGATCGAGCAACCGGTGCTGGTCATCCACAGCGAGGACGACCAGATCGTGCCTTATGCCGACTCAGCGCCACTCACCGCGCAACTGCTTAAGAACGCCAGGCTCAAGACGTACACGGAGCTGCCGCACGGATGCCATTCGACACATCCCGACCTGATCAATGCGGACATCCTCGCTTTTGTCCGCGGTGAGGAGGTCGGCCAGCCGGCGGAGCAAGCCCCGTCCCTTGTCGCGGAGCCGATCCCGGCCAAATGAGCGACAACCGTCAGACAGTATTCGATACGCGCGGAGCACAAATGTTTCCGCGCCTTACGGATGACGAAGTTGGGCGGCTTTCCAGGTTTGGAGAGCCGCACAGCTACCGTGCCGGTGACTATCTAGTTCGAGTCGGGGAGAGGGGGCTTGGCCTCATGCTCATCCTGTCCGGCCGCGTCGAAGTGACGCGATACGAAGGAGGCGAGCACCGGCACATCGTTACTCACGAGCGCGGAAACTTCATGGGCGAACTCGCCCAGCTTTCCGGACGGCCTTACCTCGTCGACGAGCAAGCACTGACCGACGTCGAGGGCGTGGCCATTCCGCCCGAGCGATTGCGGGCTCTGTTGATTGCAGAGGCGGAACTGGGCGAGCGCATGATGCGCGCCCTTATCCTCCGCCGGGTTGCCTTGATCGAAGCGGGGGCGGGTCCGATCATCGTCGGTGACGAAGCTGACGCCGATGTGCTTCGGCTCATCAATTTCCTTCGTCGCAATGGTCACCCCTACCAGCATCTCGATCCGGAATCGGATAGCTGCGCGCGCACTCTCGTAGAGAGATTCCACGTAGAGCCGGAGCAACTGCCCATCGTCCTTTGTCCGGCGGGCCAATTGCTTCGCAATCCAAGCGAGGATCAACTGGCCCGATGCGTCGGTTTGGTGGGACCGATCGATAGCAACAAGCTCTACGATGTCGTCGTGATCGGAGCGGGGCCCTCGGGTCTTGCGACATCCGTCTATGCGGGCTCTGAAGGGCTTTCCGTGCTTACGATCGACTGCCGATCGTTCGGCGGTCAGGCCGGCGCCTCCGCTCGCATCGAAAACTACCTTGGCTTCCCGACCGGAATTTCGGGCATGGCTCTGATGGGCCGAGCATTCAGCCAGGCGCAGAAATTCGGGGTCGAGATGGCCATCCCGGACGAGGCCGTGAAGCTCGAATGCGGCAATCAACCTTGTCACATCGAGCTCAACACGGGCGAACGGATCCAGGCGCGTGTGGTCGTGATCGCAACCGGGGCACGCTACCGGCGCCTCGCGGTCGAGCGCCTCGACGCGTTCGAAGGCTCTTCCGTTCATTACTGGGCATCGCCGCTCGAAGCGGACCTCTGTGCGCAACAGGATGTGGCGCTGGTTGGCGGCGGCAATTCTGCTGGGCAGGCGACTGTGTTCCTCGCAACGCGGGCGAGGCGAGTGACCCTGATCGCTCGGCGGCCGCTTAGCGAGACAATGTCGCAATATCTGATCGAACGAATTGAGGCGCAGCCCAATATCGACGTGGTGATCGGCTGCGAGATCTCGGCGCTGGAAGGGGCCGATGGCGTGCTCGAAGGCGTGAGCTGGCGCGACAGATCGTCGGGAAAAATCACGCGACGGGGGGTCCGCTATCTCTTTTCATTCATCGGTGCGGAACCGAATACGGACTGGCTCGCGGCATCCGGGCTCAAGCTGGATGATCGCGGATTTGTTCTCACCGGCGAGGAAATCGAGCACGGTCGGCTTCCACTTGAGACGAGCCGCGCCGGAGTTTTCGCGGTCGGCGACGTTAGATCCTGCTCCGTAAAGCGCGTCGCCGCGTCGGTCGGCGATGGAGCGCAGGTTGTCGCCTCCATTCATGCCTATCTGGCGCGACACCGGGAGGCCCCAACGACGATGACGGAGCGTGTTCCCGTCACTGCCTGACAGCTTTGCCACTGTAGCTTCTTGCCGTAAGGGCCGCGCATGCTGCTCGCGGTCGATGCCGGCAACACGAACCTCGTCTTCGCGCTCGTCAAGGGCGGCGAAATCCGCGCGCGTTGGCGGATTGCGACTGATCCGCGCCGAACCGCCGACCAATATGCGGTCTGGCTCCATCAGCTGCTGGAGCTTGAAGGTTATGAGAGAGCCGACGTCGATGCGGTGATCATTGCCACGGTGGTTCCGCGGGCGCTTCACAACCTCGAAGTGCTCGCCACCAAATATTTCGGCGTCGAACCGCTGATTGCCGGACAGGGTAAAGCCGAGTGGCCGTTGCAGCTCGATGTCGATGAGCCACAGAATGTGGGAGCGGACCGCGCGCTCAACGTGATTGCCTCGCATGCCAAGCATCCGGGCGACCTCATTGTTATCGATTTTGGAACCGCGACGACGTTTGACGTCGTCGATTCTTCAGGCGCCTATAAGGGTGGGATCATCGCTCCCGGCATCAACCTGTCGCTGGACGCCCTGGTGAGCGCGGCTGCGAAGCTGCCGCGTGTTGCCATTGAAGCGCCTGAGGACAAAAGCGTCATCGGCCGCACGACTGAAAGCCAGATGATTATCGGAATCTATTGGGGTTACGTCGCGATGATCGAAGGACTAGTCGACCGTTTGAAGCGGGAGGTTGGAAAGCCTGTGACGGTCGTCGCAACGGGCGGACTTGCCACCCTCTTCGACAAGCACACTAATGCGTTTGACGCGATTGAACCCGATCTCACGATCCAGGGGTTGGGCCTGTTGTACGACATGGCGGCGCGCGCTTCCAAATGATCCCCGGCGAGGAACTACTGTTCTGCGCGCTTGGCGGCTCGGGCGAGATCGGCATGAACGTCAATCTCTACGGTTGCCGCGGTCAGTGGATCATGGTTGATCTGGGCTTGAATTTCGCGGGGCCTGACTATCCGGGAATCGAGCTCATCCTTCCCGATCTCGAGTTTATCGAGAACCAGCAGGAGAGGCTTGCCGGCATAATCCTCACCCATGGTCATGAGGACCATATCGGCGCGCTTCCCTATCTCGCCGACGAGCTCAAGAGCCCGCTCTACGCAACGCCGTTCACAGCCGGCCTGATCGCCGGCAAGCTCGAGGAGGAAGGCCTCACCGGGCAGGTAAAGCTCAACGTCGTCGAGCGCGGCGGAAGCGTCGAACTCGGACCGTTCAAGATCGGCTTCGTCTCGCTGTCCCACTCGATCCCCGAAGGCAACGGACTGCTGATCGAGACTCCGTTCGGGCGCGTCTTCCACACGGGCGATTGGAAGATCGACGAGACTCCGGTGATCGGTTCCGCACCTGATACGGATATCCTGACCGAGATTGGCGATGAGGGCGTGCTGGCGCTGGTGTGCGACTCGACAAATGTTTTCCAGGATAAGCCGTCAGGTTCCGAAGAGAGCGTTCACGAAGGCCTTCTGACGCAGGTGATGATGGCGAATGGACGCGTGCTCGTGACGACATTTGCCTCGAATGCCGCGCGTCTCCAGACGATCGGCCGTGTCGCGCGCGAAGCCCAGCGCCGCGTATGCATCGCTGGACGTTCGCTCGAACGAATCCTGCGCGTCGCCCAATCGACTGGCTATCTGCGCGACTTTCCGCCGCCCATCAGCTTCGATGAGGCGATGCGCCTGCCTCGCAGCGAGGTGTTGATCATTGCCACCGGCGGGCAGGGCGAGCCGCGTGCCGCGCTCGGTCGGATCGCTGCCGGCACTCATGAGCTCAAGCTCTCCGAAGGCGACACCGTGATCTTCTCGTCGCGCATCATTCCAGGCAACGAGATCGCGATCGGCCGGATCATGAATCAGCTTTCCGACCTCGACGTTCAGATCGTGACCGAGAAGCAGGCTCATGTACATGTTTCTGGACATCCGGGGCGCCCCGAACTGCTCGAAATGTACAAATGGGTGAGGCCGGAGATCGTAGTTCCCGTCCACGGTGAGCCGCGGCACCTTGCTGAACAGGCGAGGCTCGCGCTCGATCACGGCATTCCGCATGCTGTGGTGCAGAAAAATGGTGATGTGATCCGGCTGGCGCCCGATGGGCCCAGGAAGGTGGATGAGGTGCGGGCTGGCCGCCTTGTGCTTGATGGCGACGTCATCCTGCCCGCAGACGGTTCGACAGTGAACGAGCGCCGCCGAATCGGCTACGGAGGACTGATCACTGTTGCGGTCCCGATCGGCGAGGACGGGGAGCTGGCGGGCAAGCCGCTGGTGCACCCGTTTGGCGTGCCGGTCGAGGAGGACCGTGACGACTTCCTTGCCGATGCGACCGATGCGGCGACGCGCGCCTTCAGTTCGGGCGAGGACGAGGAGCGCGTCCGGGAGAACGTCCGCCTCGCGGTACGCCGCTGCGCAACCTTGTGGACGGGCAAGAAGCCCGTCGTCGAGGTGATGCTGCTCCAGGTAGCTTGTTAGGCATCACGAGCCATGGCGTTCACGTCGATTGTCGCGATCTACTTCCTGTTCTTCGCCTTCAGCGCGTTCGTGCTGCTGCCCTTCGGCGTGAAGACGGACGAGGAAGTGGGAAATCCGAAGCTGCCGGGACAGGCGGAAAGCGCTCCGCACACGTTCGATCTCAAGCGGCACCTGCGGCGGGCTGCTTTGCTCGCGGCGGTTCTCTTCGCCCTATACTATGCGAATTGGACCTTCGGCTGGATCACGCCCGACGATCTGGATTTTTATAACGGCCGTTAGGACGATCCCTCAGCGGCGGCGGTCGATCTGAGCGAGCGCTGCGTAGAGTTTGCCCATGTCCGAGGACATCAGGGTCACTGCGATCATGCCTCCATCGCGCTCCGCAAGAACGCGGCGGAGCATTGCCTCGAAATCGGCAATGTAGCGATTGACGGACCGCTGGAACTCGGGGTCGGAATCATAATGGGCCTTGATTGAACGGGTCTCGGTTCCGCCGATCAGGCGCACCGCGCGACGGGTGAATACGCCGCGATTGCCCTTGATGTATGAATCCCACGCCTTGTCGTCGATCTCGTCCGACAGGATCTTACCGACGTCGATCGCTGCCGAGTTCATCGAGTCGATCAGAAGCGAGACGCGGCGCGCAAATGCTTCGCTGTCCTTCTCGCGCTGCTCCTTGCTGGTCTCCTCGATATGCTGCTCAAGCGCCGCTGCCGTCTGGCCCAGCGTGAGCATCTGCTGAGTCAGCCGGTCTGACGCGGCACGCGCGGATTCGACCGCGCGCGCTGCGACATTCTCGACATCTTTCAGGCGCTCTTCGACGCTTTCGCTGATCGCCTTCTCGAGCGCGGCACGGGTCTCTTCTGACAGCTTGCCCGCGCTTGTAGGGATGACACTCTCGATTGCGTCACGGGCACGCTCGGCGGCGTGAGCCGCCGTTTCCTTGACCTGCAGCAGCGCCGAAACGAGAGCTGGTCCGGTTTCCGAGCTGAGATTTGCCGATTCACGCTCGACCTGGGCGATCACCGCCGCCAGCTCCGAGAGCTTCGACTGAGCGCTGCCGACCCCCTCGTCGAGGGAAGCCAAAAGCGCGGTGAAGCGATCCTGCTGCTGAGCGATCTGATTGTCGGTTCCGGCGATGCGGTCGCTCGCCTCGATCGCTGCGTCACGGATCCATCCGACCTCCGGCCGCACCGCCTGCGTGCTCGCAACCAGCTTGTCGGCGCTTCCTTGCGCCTCGCCTATCGCGCTTCCGACGCTCTCACGGATTTCTGACGCGAGGCGCTCCATGTTTTCGCGCAGTGCAGCGGTCCGCTCGGCGAGAGACCCGATCGCACCGTCCTGCGTGTTAGACTGCGCGGCCAGCGTATCGAGCTCCGCGCGGGCGCGGGTGAGCGAATCCAGGAAATGGTTGGCGCGTGCATCGCCGTTCTCGGCCAGCTCGGTGAACCGGCTGTCGATCAGAGCCAGGCCGCGATCGATCTCCGCAATCATCCGCTGCGAAAGACGATCCTGCTCGGCGACGCGATTCGACAAGCCTTCAATCGTACTGCTGGCGCGGCCGATGTTCGACGCGAGCGATTCTGACGCCTCCAGGCCGGCCTTGCCGATTCCGGCCGATGACTGCTCGACGAGAGCCGCGACGGCGGCGGCTTGCGTATCGATGCCCGACCGGATCTCTTCGAGCGTAGCAGATGTGCGCTCGAGCAGCGCATCGAGCGAGCCCGAAAAGCTTGCTTCGGCCTGTCCCACTCGCGCCGCGGCCGTCGAGCCGGCAATCTCGATCTCGGCAAGCCGCGCGGCCAGCCTGTCGGCCGCACCGGCGACCATTTGATCGGCTTCCTGGGTTTGCTCGGTGAGCAGGGCGACCTGCCGTTGAAAGTCTGTGGTCTTCGCTGCCGATTCGCTTGCTGCGGATCGGAGTTGTTCAGCGACCGCTTGCGCCGATTCCTCGGCACGCGGAAGGTCTTCAAGAAGCACCGCGATATCGTTCCGTGCCGACTCCGCGGCGCGGTCCAGCGCCTGACCATGCACCTTCAGCCGCTCGGTGCTGGTGTCGAATTCACGAGTGATTCCGCCAAGCTTGTTGGTGGCTTCATCGCCCAGCTGCATGAGGTGCTGCGAAATCATCGTCAGCTCTGTGCGACTGTCCTGGATTCGCTGTGAAAGAACCTCGAGCAGCGCCTCGAGAGACTGCGCTTCGGTGCGCATCGTGATGACGGACCGCGTGAACTTCTCGGCTTCCTTGCGCCGAGTGCGGCCGAACATGAGCCATGCGAGCCCGACGAGCGCTAACGGCCCGGCTACGACTGCAACCCATTGTGCAAACTCTGGCGATGAAAGCGGTTGTCCGCCTAGCGACCGGCCCGCCGACCAGGCGCTGAAAGCGAGCCAAAGCGCGGCAATGACGCTGAGGGCAATCCCCAAGACCTGGCGTCCGCCGGCGCCCCGCTCTTCGGCTCGGCTCTCGGCCCATCGACCCTCATCGAAAGCGGGCGCGACGGCGATCTGATCGGTCGAAGCCAAAGGTTCGAAGGAATCCGCCTCGTCGGACGAGGTCGGAAGTGGTTCGGCGCGCTTGGCGAAGGGGTTCATGGCAAAAGGCAGTTTACCATCTTTGACGACGCGTGAAAGCGGTTAGAGAGAACATCTGGGACAAGCGGGACTGGGGGAGAGGCAATTGCCCGTCGGTGGTCTGATTGGGGCTTATCAGGAGGACGATTCCGGCGGTCTTCGCGCGCTTCTTCCGCTCTCCGGCAGGACGCTCATCGAATATCAGGTTCGTTGTGCCGCATCGGCGGGCGCAGCGCCGATCGTTGTGGTCGTCGAGCGGGTGCCGCAGGCATTGCAGGACGCATTTGAACGTCTGCGGCTGGACGGGATTGGGGTTTTCCCCGTCAGCGACATCGAGGAGGCCGTGAGCCGATTCGAGGCCGGGACGTTAATCCTTCTGATCGGGGACGGCGTGGCGCCCCCTTCCGAATTGGTCTTGAAGTTGGCGCAAGAACCGGAGCCGGCGCTCGCAACGGTTCCCGATGACGAGGAGCACGTGAAGTTCGAGCGGATTGATGCCGAATCACGATGGGCTGGAGTTGCGCTCGTCGACGCCCATCTGCTCGGTTCGACCGCGGCGATGCTGGGTGATTGGGATCTGCAATCGACCTTGCTCCGGCGGTCGATCCAGGAAGGTGCGATCCGGATACCCGTTGCAGCGGGGGCGGGCACCCCGCTGCTGGTGGAACGCGCCGAAGACCTGGAAGACTTCGACCGGCGGCTTCTAGCTGGATCGCGAGGCGATCGAACCGACTGGGTCAGCCGCTACATTCTCCCGCCTATTGAGGAGTTCCTGACCGAACGGCTGACGGAAGCCGCTGTACGGCCTGGATGGCTGCTCTGGGCCGGTCTCACGCTAACGATCGTGGCAGCCTTCTGCTTCACTCGAGGCTGGCTTGGCGCAGGGCTGGTGTTGCTGATCCTGTCGACGCCGCTCGATATTGTCGGCACACGATTGGCGACGCTGCGCCTTCGGCCGATTCCCGCCCGCTCAATCAGCCGATTGGCGCTCTGGCCCGCGGCCGGCTTGGCTTTGTTGGCCATCGGCTGGTGGGAAACACGACATGGGACCGGCTGGGGTGCGTTGGTGACCGCAGCTGCAGCCGCGGCTTTCGCCGAAGCCGCACGCGTCGAAAGAGCTGATATCCCGGGGGACGGGGAGGTTTGGCTTTTCTCGCGTCGAAGCGCGATTTTCGCCGCGATACCGTTCGCTATTGCCGGCACGTGGACAGTCTACCTTGTGGCGATGTTAATCTATGCGGCATTGTCTTTTTTCATCGTTCAAAATGTGCGCCATTCGCCTGTCAGTTGACGGGAAGTTAACGCAAATCGGATAATCGCAGGCGCGATGATGCCGGAAGAGTGGCCGATCGCTGCGTTCGCAGCCGACCAGAACGCGCCCGCGCGCATGTCGGGCCGCGACCGCTTGGCGACTGTCCGTGTGGATTTCTTTCTCAATCCGGCCGAGCGCCTGACCGAGCAAGAGCGCGCGCTGATGACCGCGATGCTCCATTGTCTGGTCGGTGATATTACCGACGAGATTAGGGCTTCTCTGCCGAACACGGCGGTGCCGGCAAACGATGAGGGCAATCTCGCGATCGTCGACACGCTGCAGTCGGCGCGGCTGCTCGATCGCATCGGACTCGTACGGCAATTGCTGCGCCGCGCGGACGAGGAGAGGATCGCGACGGGCGCCAAGTCTCGAATGGGACGCAAGGAAGCCCGGGTCGTCCAGGGTCTCGTAAGTCACAGTGACGGGGCCGTGGCGGCGGCGGCAATGGCCCTGATCATTGCGCGGGGTCGGCGGCGCGACCGTTTCGGTCAGTGCCTGCTGCACTTCGACGACCTCCCGCGCGAGGAGGCACGCGCCCTCGTCCAGTTCATCGCCGCGGCACTTCGCGGCGAATTGATCGGAGCGGCTGGCAAGGCCGAGACCGACCGCTTGTTGAACGCTGCCGCTTCACAGCTTCTTGCCAGCCACGATCCCGGAAGCAGCATCGAAAACCTCGCTGCTACGCTGGTCCGCCTGCTCGACGAGGAGCACGATCTCGGTGACGAACTGATCGCCGTCGCCGGCATTGAAGGCGAAACGAACTTTGTCGCCCATGCGCTGGCACGCCGTGGCGGCATCAGCGGCGACGTAGCGCTCGACGAACTGCTGTCGGGCGACAGCAATCGGATCATGACCCTGTTCAGGATGGGCGGGCTTCGGCGAGAAACGGCCGCCGGTTTGCTCGCCGGTATTGGCGATTTGCTGGGGGTCGCCGATGCAGGACAGGCGATCGTGCATTTCGATGATCTGACCGACGCAGACGTGGCCGACGCATTGAGTTGGCTAACCGCCGATCCGGCTTACCAGGCGGCGGTGGGAGTCTTGGGAGCGAGCGATGGCCAGCGCACCATCTGAGCCTCGGCCCGTGCTCGGGCGCATCGACAAAGCAGGACGGTTGATCTCCGCCGATCCGCAGCTTGAGGCGCTCCAGCGTCAGGCTGGATCGAGCCTGGGCCAGAAACTTGCGCTGCCTCAGGTCGCCGCGGTGGCACAGCTCGCGCGCAAGCTGCGCATTCCCGTATCCCGGCCGGCAATTGCCGCGTCGGTCGACCACGACATCGATCTCTGGGTTCGGGCAAGTCCCGAAGGAGATGACGTACTCCTTGAGCTCGAGGGTTGGACCGAGCGTGCCCCGGCGGGTGCGCGCCTCGCTTCGCTCCTCGGCGGAACGACGGAGGCTGACTCGGCCGCATCCAAGAATGAATGGGCGGCTGATGAAGAGCTGCGGATCATTTCGCTATCGACGGAGCTTGCCGAGCATCTTGGCGTCGATCTCGCTGAAATCGCCGGCCAGCCGCTCACTCGAGCGCTTCGACTCGAGGAAAATGACAGCGGCGAAATGCCGTTGATCAGCGCGCTCGCGGCTCGTCGGGCGTTCTCGGCGCAGCGCGCTCGCAGCCGGACCGACGAGGGTCGGGTCATCGTGCTGGACGGCGATATCGTCACTGCGACGGACGGGAGCTTTGCAGGATTCCGCGGGACCGCGGAGCTCGAGCAATCGACAATATTGAATGAAGAATCATCCGCGGGCGCAGCATTCGACCATGCGCTCGACGAGGTGCTGCGCTCGCCGCTCGACAGGATCATCGAGAGTGCGGAGCGTATCGTCGAAAGGGCCGACGGTCCCCTGCGCAGCGATTATGCGAGCTACGGAAACGACATTGCCGCTGCAGCTCGTCACCTGCTTTCGGTCGTTCGATCGATGAGCGAGGACCCCACGCACGGCCACCGCGCCATCGACCTCGCCGCTCTCGCCGCCGAAGCCGTGGTGATGGTCGAGTCAACGGCAGAAGATCGTCAGGTTTCGATCACGGCTGAGGCCGTGGAGACGCTTCCCGCGAATGGCCAGGAACGCGGAGTCATCCAGATTCTGGTCAATCTCATCGGCAACGCGGTTCGTCACTCTCCCGCCGGAGGTATGGTGCGGCTCGCCTTCAGCAGGACGGCGGGCACGGCCTCGGTGACTGTTTCCGACGAGGGAGCAGGTATCGACGCGGCTGACCAGCAACGTATCTTCGAACGATTCGAACGAGGTGGCTCGGATGAGGGAGGGACCGGACTGGGCCTCGCAATTTCGCGGCGCCTCGCCCGGTCGATGGGCGGCGACGTGACACTAGAAAGCGAGCCGAACTCCGGCGCGCGCTTTACCTTGACCCTGCCGTCGGCCTAACGCTGCGCGACGGGCACATAATCCCGCTGAGTCTCGCCAACGTAGAGCTGGCGCGGCCGCCCGATCTTCTGCTCCGGATCCGAGATCATTTCGTTCCACTGCGCAACCCAGCCGACCGTGCGCGCAACGGCAAAGAGTGCCGTGAACATGTCGGTTGGGAAACCGATCGCGTTCAGGATGATGCCTGAATAGAAATCGACGTTCGGATAGAGCTTCTTCTCGATGAAATATTCGTCGTTGAGAGCGATGTGCTCGAGCTCCTTGGCCACGTCGAGGACCGGGTCGGACTTGCCGAGCTCCTTCAGCACTTCGTCCGCGGTCGCTTTCATCACCTTCGCCCGCGGGTCGAAGTTCTTATAGACGCGGTGACCGAAGCCCATCAGCCGGAAGGGGTCGTTCTTGTCCTTGGCGCGGGCGATGTATTCAGGAATGCGCTTAACATCGCCGATCTCGCGCAACATGTTCAGGGCCGCCTCGTTGGCGCCCCCATGTGCGGGGCCCCAGAGGCAGGCAATGCCTGCGGCGATGCACGCGAAGGGGTTCGCGCCGGAAGAGCCGGCAAGCCGCACGGTAGACGTTGAAGCATTCTGCTCATGATCCGCGTGCAGGATGAAGATGCGCCGCATCGCCCGCTCGACGACGGGGTTTACCTCGTAGGGTTCGGCGGGCACGCCGAAGGTCATGCGCAGGAAGTTGCCCGTGTAGCTGAGGCTGTTCTGCGGATAGAGGAACGGCTGGCCGATCGAATATTTGAAAGCCATCGCCGCGATCGTGGGCATCTTCGCGATCAGCCGGTGCGACGCGATCATCCGCTGCTCGGGATCGGTGATGTCGGTGCTGTCGTGATAGAAGGACGACAGAGCGCCGACGACGCCGCACATGATCGCCATCGGGTGGGCGTCGCGCCGGAAGCCCCGGTAGAATGTCGCGAGCTGCTCGTGCACCATCGTGTGCCGACTGATCGTGTAAACAAACTGATCGAGCTCGGCGCCGGTCGGAAGCTCGCCGTGGAGGAGCAGGTACGCGACCTCCATGAAGCTCGATTGCTCCGCGAGCTGGTCGATCGGATAGCCGCGGTGAAGCAGGATGCCCTTTTCACCGTCGATATAGGTGATCGCGCTTTCGCAGCTCGCGGTCGACGTGAAACCGGGGTCATAGGTGAACATGCCGGTTTCGCTGTAGAGCTTGCGGATATCGAACGTTTCGGGGCCGACGGTCCCTTTGAGGACCTTGTAGGCGTGGTTCGTTCCGTCGACGCCAAGGGTCACGGTTTCGTCGGTCATTCGTTCGGCTCCATCTGATCGGCGATGCGAGCGAGGCTTTCATCCCGGCCGAGCAACGCCAACACATCAAAAATTCCCGGGGAGGTCGTGCGCCCTGTGAGAGCGGCGCGAAGCGGCTGGGCCAGTTTCCCAAGCTTCACGCCTTGGCTCTCCGCAACCTCGCGGATGGCCGCCTCTAACGAGCCTGCATCCCAGTCTGCAAGAGCGCCGAGCTTGCCATATGCGACGTGAAGCATTTCCCGTGCGTCGGAGGTGAGCAAAGCGGCGGCCGCTTCGTCCGCATCCAGCGGGCGCTTGGCGAAGAGGAACCGCGCGCCGTGCGCAAGCTCGTCGAGCGTCTGAGCCCTTGCCTTGAGTTCGGGCATGGCGCGGACGAGCAACGCCTTTTGATCCTTTGAAAGGCCCAGCTTCGGCGCAAGCAGGTCTGCGAGGCGCTTGTCATCGGCTTCGCGGATGTAATGACCGTTCAGATTTTCCAGCTTCTTGAAGTCGAAGCGAGACGGCGACTTGCCGACATGATCGAGATCGAACCAGTCGATCGCCTGGCTCCGACTGATGATTTCGTCGTCGCGATGGCCCCAGCCAAGGCGCAGAAGATAGTTGAAGACGGCCTCTGGAAGCATCCCAAGCTCGTCGCGATAGGCGTCGACACCAAGTGCGCCGTGTCGTTTCGATAGCTTGGCGCCGTCGGGGCCGTGGATCAGCGGCACATGAGCATAGGTCGGCTCCGGCCAGCCCATGGCGGAAATGATCGCCAGCTGGCGGAATGCATTGTTGAGATGGTCATCGCCGCGGATCACGTGAGTGACACCCATGTCGTGATCGTCGACGACAACCGCAAGCATGTAGGTCGGCGAGCCGTCCGAGCGCAACAGGATGAAATCGTCAATCTCGCCGTTCTGAACCGTGACGCGTCCCTGAACTCGGTCCTCGATCACCGTTTCGCCCTCGCGCGGCGCTTTCAGCCTGATCACGAACGGCCTGTCGTCCTGCTCGTCGGTCACGTCGCGCCACGGGCTGCTAATACGGAAGGGCTTGCGCTCCTTCGCTGCGAGCTCGCGCTGCGCGGCCAATTCCTCCTGCGTCATGTAGCAACGATAGGCGGCCCCGCGCTCCAGCAAGCGATGGGCGACTTCCGCATGCCGGGACCAGAATTGGGACTGGTAATATTCATGCCCGTCCCAATCGAGACCGAGCCACTTCATGCCGTCCAGGATCGCGTCGATCGCTTCCTTGGTGGAGCGCACCTTGTCAGTATCCTCGATGCGCAGGAGGAACTTGCCACCGTGATGGCGTGCGTAGAGCCAGTTAAAGAGGGCCGTCCGCGCTCCGCCGATATGCAGGAAGCCCGTCGGAGAGGGAGCGAAGCGGGTGACGACCGGCCGTGAACTGGAATTTTCGCTAGTCAATTTTTCTCCGCTTGCGCTGAGGCGCGCTTTCCTCTTCTGTTCATGTTGCAGTGCAATGGACGAGCGCCCCTAACATAGAGGGTGCGCCTCTTCCACAGCGTGCTCGGGGCTTTTGGAAGGCGCGTTTTCTCGAGTGTAACGAGGGGCTGGAAAGGCTCCTCGAGGCTGACCGCGCCCAATTGCCGCCCTGGCTGGTGGTCGGCTTTGGAACCGGCATCGCGGCTTGGTTCGCGCTCGACCGGCATAGTCACTGGGCGGCCTTTCTGTGCGTCACCGCCGCCTTAGCTCTTCTCGGGTTCGTATTTGGCAGCGGGCGCGCGGGCCGGGCGCTCGGCTGGTTTGCGCTTGCCGCGACGCTTGGATGTTCCCTCGTTTGGGTCCGCTCGACCTGGGTTGCGGAGTTCCGGCTCAGCCGCGCGCAGGTGGTGGACATCTCCGGCCGTGTTGACACCGTCGACTATCTAGCAACGAAGCAAGCTGTGCGGCTCACGATCAAGCCGGACGGAAGCGCTCTTCCTCCACGGGTCAGGATCTCCGTCGACCAGGATAAAATTCCGCTCGGGATCGCTCCGGGCGCCCAGGTTAGCTTGCGAGCGCGCCTCGTGCCCCCGCCGCCGATGGCGCTTCCAGGCACCTATGACTTTGCTCGCGACGCCTGGTTCAAGGGACTTGGAGCCGTAGGAAGGCCGCTTGGACCCGTAACGGTGCTGAGATCGGCCGAGCCGCACGGGCTCGATCGGGCAAGAACCGGCCTACGCCAACATATAGCGGCACGGCTGCCTTCAGGTTCGGCCGGAATCGCCATCGCCTTGGCGACCGGTGACCAGAATGCGGTCGGGCAGGGCGATGCGGACGCGATGCGGCGAAGCGGCCTGACGCACCTGCTTTCCGTCAGCGGCCTGCACATCGCGGCGGTCGTTGCCTTCGCGATGCTTCTCAGCCTCAAGCTGCTGGCTCTTAGCGAACGGCTGGCTCTGCGTTTCAACCTTGTGCTCGTCTCGGCCGCCGCCGCTGCCGGCGCCGGCATCACCTACACCTTGCTGACCGGGGCGCAGGTCCCGACGGTGCGAAGCTGCGTCGCGGCGTTGCTGATCCTGGCGGGCATTGCCCTGGGGCGGGATGCCGTCAGCATCCGGCTGATTGCGGCCGGCGCGCTCGTAGTGCTGCTATTCCGGCCCGAAGCCCTCGCCGGTCCCAGCTTCCAGATGAGCTTCGCCGCCGTAACCGCGATCGTTGCGCTCCATTCGATGCGATGGGCGCAGCACTTGTTCCAGCGGCGCGAGGAAGGCGTTCTCATGCGAGTTGCAAGAGCGACCATTGCCACCATCGCAACGGGTCTCGCCGTAGAAATCGCGCTTGCTCCGCTCGCCTTGTACCATTTCCACCGCACTGGGCTGTACGGCGTCGGCGCGAACATCATCGCGATTCCGCTGACGACCTTCGTCATCATGCCGCTCGAGGCCGGCGCCCTTCTGTTGGACATAGCGGGATGGGGGAAGCCGATCTGGTTTCTTTGCGGAGCTGCGATCGACTTCCTGCTCCAGCTCGCCCACTCTGTCGCGTCCGCGAAGGGCGCCGTCGCATTGCTCCCGACGATGCCGGGATGGGCTTTCGCCTCCATGATTGGAGGGGGGATCTGGCTCTGCCTGTGGACGAAAACCTGGCGCATCGCCGGCGTGGTGCCGATTGCGATTGGCGCGACGGGTGCCGTCCTGTCGCCGGCTCCCGACCTGCTGGTGACCGGAGACGGCATGCATTTGGCGGTCGTTGGCGGCGACGGCACGCCGCTAATCTTGCGCGACGGTGCGGGTGATTATGTCCGCGGCCTTTTCGCCGAAGCTTCAGGATTCGACGGCGATCCTGGCGATCTCGGCTCACGGTCGTACAGCGATTGCTCGAATGACGCTTGCGTGGCTGTCATCGAAAAGGATGCGTCGCAATGGCGCCTGCTGGCGACGCGCTCAGCCTATCGGATTGACTGGACGGCCCTCACGCAGGCTTGCGCGGAGGCGGATATCGCCGTTTCGAACCGGCGCTTGCCTCGTGGCTGCATGCCGCACTGGCTGAAGCTCGACCCAAATTCGCTGCGACGCACTGGCGGCCTCGCAATCTATCTGGGTGAGAAGCCTTGGGTGGACAGTGTCGCCGATCGCGTAGGCGAACACCCGTGGGCAGAGACGCACTCCTGAGCTTGTGATCAGTAACGCCGAATTAAGCCCGCGAGCCGTCCCTGAATCTGGACCCGGCTCTCTTCGTAGCGCTGCGGTTCGTAGCGGCTGTTCGCAGGGTCCAATCGGATCATCCGTCCTTCGCGCCGATAGGTCTTCAGCGTTGCTTCCTCATTGTCGATCAGCGCAACGACGATCTCGCCCTCACGCGCCGTATCGACTTTGCGGATCAGGGCGAAGTCGCCGTCGAGAATGCCTTCTTCGACCATCGAATCCCCGGAAACCTCGAGCGCATAGTGCTCGCCCGGACCGAGCAGCGCCGCGGGCACTGCAAAAGCCTCAGTGCCCTGCAGCGCTTCTATCGGCGTCCCGGCGGCAATCCGGCCGTGAAGCGGGATTTCCATAGTGTCGTTGGCCGGCGCCGCGGCGACGGGCCTGATAGGCGTGACCATCGCCTCTGGTCGCGTCTCCGGGAGCTTCACGACTTCGAGTGCACGAGCGCGATTGGGCAGCCGCCGGATGAACCCGCGTTCCTCGAGCGCAGAGATGAGGCGATGCACACCCGACTTGGACTTGAGGTCCAGCGCCTCACGCATTTCATCGAAGCTCGGCGAAATGCCGCTCTCCTTGAGACGCCTGTCGATGAACAACAGCAGTTCACGCTGTTTGGCGGTGAGCATCGGCCGTCACTCCCCCGAAAGAACGAACAGTGAACGTGTAGGCAACAAAGCTGCCCCGGTCAAGAGCCCGTCGCCTCAGCCTCCGCTGGCTGTAATCCTCGCCTTTTCAGCCTGGATGGCGCTTTCATTCCGTTTCACGTTCATCCGGGCGCGCACCGCCGACATGAACTGGGTCGCATAATCCTCTGACAGAGAGCGGCGCAGCTCGCCTTGCATTTGAGCGATAAGACCGGGCGCAATCGTCGCATTTCCAGGGACAATCTTGTTGACCTTGATCACGTAAAAGCCGCGACCGCCCGGATCGGGGAGGGCTTTGCTTTTCCCGGAACCGAGTGAGAACAGGAGTTTGAGCGGCACAGGCACCTGTGCATTCGCGTTCGCTATCTGGATTCGCCGGGCGGCGATCGGCTGAACGGCGGGGAGGGCGACTGCCGATTGCTTGACCGCCTGATCGAGCGGCATTCCGCCCGATGCCTTCGCCGCGATGGCGTCCGCCGCGGCCTGGGCGCGCTGGCGGGCCTGGTCATTGATCCAGTCGGTTGCGACCTGATCGTGAATGCTCGCTAGAGGTGCCGGCGAGGCCGCGACGACCTGGGCCGGCGAAACCAGCACATTACCCTTGTCGCCACCTAGCGAGACGATCTCGGGCGGATCATTGGGCGCGATTTCGAAACCGCTTTTCAGCGCGGGTGCGAGATCAGGAGATAGTTTGAAGCTGGCGTCCGCGCGGGACGATCCATTTGCCGTGATGAGCGGTGTCGTCGTTACTGTCAGCTTCGCCGCGGCAGCCGCTTCGGTGAAATTGCTGCCGTTGTCGACGGCGTCCTGCACCTTGTCGACGATATCCTCGATGGCTGACTTGCGCTTCTCCGCATTGAGCTTGGCGGCGATTTCGTCGCGCGCCTGGGCAAGCGACTTGCCGCCTTGGGTCTTCACGGACTCGACCTTCACGACGACCCAGCCGAAATCCGATTGGACCGGACCCACGATCGCTCCCGACGCCGCAGAGAACACGGCGGCCGCTACCTTGTCGCCAGCGACGCTCGCATAGGCTTGGCGGCTTTGGTCGTTGAGCGAGGTCACCGCGGCATTTCCGCCGGCTGGAGCGGCGGCTGCAGCAAGCGTCCCTCCGCTCTTTGCCCGAGCAGCGATTGCACTAGCGGTATTTTGGTCCGGTACGACGACCTGGCTAAGCGTCCGGGTCTCCTTGGCGCCAAAAGTTGCCTGGTTCGCGTTGAAGTAATCCGCGATCTCCTTGTCGGAAGCAGCTACGTTCGCGACCTGCTCAGGGCCGATCATCGCGAAGCGCAGGACGCGCTGCTCGGGGATCATGTAGCGGCCGCGGTTTGCCGTATAGAATTGCTGGATCTGCGCATCGGTGGGCTTCAGACCGACCCTGAAAGGATCCAGCGGGATCGCGACGCCGTCGCCTTCGCGCGCTTCGAGAAGCATCGATGCATAAGGGGTCGCCATTCCAACCGAAGCCCTCGCATTGGTCGCGACCGGCGTCAGAACAAGCCTTTGGAGCAACCCGGCCGAAATGATCTGCCGCACCTGTGCGTCGGTCATCCGCTGCTGTGCGAGAAATGCCTGATAGGCCTGCTCACTGAACTTGCCATTGAGCCCCTTTGTGCCAGGGATCTGCGCGATCTCGGCGTCCACGAGCCGCTTCGAGAGGCGCAACCCGTACTTGTTGGCAAAGGCGATCACCGAGCGCTCGTCGATCAGCTGCGATAGCAGAGTATCGAAATCGCCCGCGATTGAAGCATAGTCGGCATCCGGATTTTGCTCACGGACTTGCTGCAGCCTCCGCTGCATTGCTTCGCCGACCTCCCGGTCCGACACTTCCTGGTCGCCGACGCGGGCGAGGGTAGAGCTGCCCATTCCGCCGAAGCCGACATTCCCTGAACCGAAGTTGGAAATATCGCTGTAGGCAAAGCCGGCCAGGATGGCGATTCCGATGGCGGCCACGACGCCCATGCCGAACTTGGAACTGGAAAAACGACGGAAAGCGGTAATCATCAGGGGTTCCGGAAAGGAGAAAAACAGGTTCGGCGCGCAGCTTTAGGGACGAGCCTTGCGGGCATCAAGGCGCTCCCGCTAGGGGCGGCTGGAGCAGGGGACGGCAATGGCGGTGAAGAAACTGGTCGCTGGCAATTGGAAGATGCACGGACTCTCGTCGGATATCGACGAAATCAAGGCGATCGCCGCCCAGTCGCAGTCGTATCCTGGCGTTGATGTCGCTCTATGCGTCCCGGCGATCCTGATCGACCGTGCGGCGAGGGCCGTACCGGGCTTCGCTATCGGCGGACAGGATGTCCATCGTGCTCCAAAGGGCGCGCATACGGGCTGCATCTCCGTCCAGATGCTGCGCGATGCCGGGGCAGTTCTGACAATCGTCGGTCATTCCGAGCGGCGCGACATGCAACGGGAAAGTGACGATGAGGTCAGGGCCAAGGCGACTGCAGCGCTCTCGTGCGGCTTGACCGTGATCCTGTGCGTCGGTGAGAGTTTGGACGTCCGCGACGAGGGGACAGCGACCGGAACAGTCATGGCGCAGCTGGAAGGATCGCTCCCCGATCGCCTGTGGGACGAAGCCGAGCTCGCGATCGCGTACGAGCCGATCTGGGCGATCGGAACCGGCAAGATCCCCACAAGTGGCGAGATCGCGGAAATGCACGCCGCAGTCCGTGCGAAGCTTGTCGAGCGTTTCGGCGGGGGCGGGGCAAAGGTACGGATCCTCTACGGTGGCTCCGTAAAGGCGTCGAATGCCGCCGAGATATTCGGCATTTCGGACGTCGATGGTGCGCTCGTCGGCGGAGCGAGCCTGATGGCAGCCGATTTCATCCCGATCGTCGCGGCAGCGGCTGTTCCATCGAGCTGAACTGTCATTCAGCAAGCGATCAGCCAGGATTGCTAATTCTCGGTTCCATAAGTGAGTGAGGTAAAGATGCGTTTGATTTCTGGAATTTTTGTAGGCGTATCAATGGCCCTCGCGGCCCCGGCGCTGGCCCAGTCCGGAGGTGCGGCGACCGTCGGCATGCAGGTGGTTGACACGACGGGCGGTGCGGTCGGAACCGTGAAGGCCATCAAGGGCGACAATCTTCTGGTCCAGACCGACAAGCACGAGGCATTGCTTCCAAAGGTCAGCTTCGCGGTGAGCGAAGGCAAGCTGTATTTCAGCATGACCCAGGCGCAGCTTGACGCTGAGATCGAGAAGCATGTTGCTGCAGCTCAGGCTTCGGTCGCGGCCGGTGCCACCGTGAAGGGGCTCTCCGGGACCGAGATCGGCAAGATCGACGGCGTCACCGACGATTCCGTTGTGATTGCCCTTTCGTCGGGCAAGAAGGTTGAAGTGAACAAGACGGGCGTACGTGGCAACGCGGACGGTACCGTCACGGTCGGACTCACGGCCGAGCAGCTCGACGCTCAGGTCCAGGGCGGCTCGACTTCGGGCAAGTAAACATTGAAAGCATGTGCGGCGCCGACTAACTGGCGCCGCGCATCCTTTTCAGAAAGCCTAGAATGTTCCCCTTCCTCCTGATCGTTCAGTCCCTTGTCGCAATTGCGCTCATCAGCGTGATCCTGATGCAGCGCTCCGAAGGCGGCGGTCTTGGAGTCGGCGGCAGCTCGTCGGGATTCATGACGGCGCGTGGCGCGGCGGACTTCCTGACCCGCTCGACGTCCGTCCTGGGAGGCACCTTCATTGTCCTCTCGATCGTGATGGCTGGCATTGCAGGCGCCACGAGGCAGCCAGTGACGATCGACACGTCGCTCGCCAATTCGGCTGCCCCGTTCCAGCAGAGCAAGCCCGCTCCGGCGCAGCCGGCTCAGCCGACACAGGCGCCGGCCGGCAACCAGCAGGCGCCCGCAGTGCCGCTCGCGCAATAAGCCGTCGCGCAGCACCAACTAACAATTTTTTCTTGTCGCCCGCTTGCGTGAGGCAGCGAGATGCCCCTAAGCCTCGAATCCCATGGCGCGGTTCATATTTGTCACCGGCGGCGTGGTCTCTTCGCTCGGAAAAGGTCTTCTTTCCGCCTCTCTCGGCGCGTTGCTGCAGGCGCGGGGCTACGAGGTGCGCATCCGGAAGTTCGACCCTTATCTGAATGTCGATCCAGGCACGATGTCGCCCTACCAGCACGGCGAAGTCTATGTGACGGACGACGGGGCAGAGACCGATCTCGATCTTGGCCATTACGAGCGTTTTACCGGAGTTTCGTCGAAGCAGTCGGACAACATCACGACTGGGCGCATCTACCGCGACATCATCGCGAAGGAGCGGCGCGGCGACTATCTCGGTGCCACGGTCCAGGTGATCCCTCACGTTACCAATGCGATCAAGGAATTTGCCGTCGCCGATACCGACGGCTGCGACTTCGTCATCTGCGAGATCGGCGGCACCGTCGGGGATATCGAGAGCCTGCCCTTTATCGAATCGATTCGGCAGCTGAGGAACGACCTGGGCCGCGGCAACAGTGTCAGCGTCCACACGACGCTCGTGCCGTGGATCGCGGCGGCCGGTGAATTAAAGACCAAGCCGACCCAGCAGTCCGTGCGCGAGCTTTCCAGCCTCGGTGTCCAGCCGGATGTCCTGCTGTGTCGCTGCGATCGGCCGCTCCCCGACGCGGAGCGGGAAAAGATCGCCCTATTCTGTAACGTCCCTCCCTCGGCCGTGATTCCTGCGCTCGATGCGCGGAACATCTACGACGTGCCGCTCCAGTACCATGCCGGCGGCCTGGACGATGAAGTCCTCCGCGCATTCGGGATAGACGACGCGCCAGCCCCGGATCTCAGCCGCTGGAACGAGATCATGGACCGCATCGATCACTATGAGAGCGAGGTGACGATCGGCGTCGTGGGCAAATATGTCGGCCTTCCCGACGCCTACAAGAGCCTGCGCGAGGCGCTCGTCCACGGCGGCATCGCCAACCGCGCCAAGGTCAATATCGA
>JBEDUM010000158.1:0-3445 GCA_040414585.1 Sphingomicrobium sp.
CGGGCTGTCCACGGCTCGGATCACAATGGGATCGCTGCGTCGTTCATTAGGTCGTGCCGATCACTCGCTAAACGCGAGCGCGGCTTCGTCATAGGTTGCCAGTAGCTTGATCCCGTTGGATTCAAAGCCTTGCCCAAGCAATGGATTGTCGAAAGGACGTTCACCTGGATAAAGCCGCAATTGGCTCGCGATTTCCAACGCTACGCCACAACTGTCGTTGCCTTCATCCGCATCGCCATGATTTGCATCATGCTGGCGTGCCGTCGATCGAAATCTCGAACTGTGCGCCCTGTGGTCTGTTGACGGTCATGTCTTCGCATTTTCCCACGCGGAGCGAAACTTCACCATGGCCTGCCCTCCTCACGGGTGCTCGCATGGCAGCACCTAGTACCCGGAATAATTGGTCCGCGAAACGTGCTTTGAGGCGTTTCTGGTAGACTTCGGATTTGGTACAGGCGAATGGTTTGGCCTGCTCGTTGTAGGTATCGACGAAGGCATCTATATGGGCTCGCAGTTCTGCGACCGAGGTGAAGGAGGCGCCGGCGAGCGATTGATCGGCCAGATTCAAAAGTGTAATCGCCGATTGACCAAGTTTGTGGATCAATCGAAATCACGTCGTGCCAGCTCGGCCACCAGCGACGACTGAGGAGACGACCATGGAAAGCGAAAGGCAGTCTCGCGGGATTGCGGGCGTCTCGCGAGCGTTCCTGATAATCGTCGCACTCATCGGCTTCGACCCGGACAATGCAACGCGGGCGGCAGACGTGTCGAAGTCGGACACGGCCACGGAGGATCGCGTTCAGGCGCTGATCCCGGCTATCGAAGCCTACATCGCCAGCGGGATGCGGGGGTTCGATGTGCCCGGCCTGGCGCTCGGAATCGTCGCCGGCGACAAACTCATCTACGCCAAGGGCTTCGGGGTGCGCAGCAAGAGCGGGGGGATGCCGGTCGATACACGCACGATCTTCCAGATCGGTTCGAACGCCAAAGCATTTCTCGCTGCGACCGAGGCGATCATGGTCGATCGCGGCAAGTTACGGTGGGACGACCGCGTCGTCGATCTCGATCCGGAATTTCAGCTGAAAGACCCTTGGGTTACGCGCGAGTTCCGCGTCTTCGACCTGCTTGCTCAACGCTCCGGGCTTCCACCCCTGGTCAACGACATGCTCGCCATGACCGATTTTGACGAAGCGGCGTTGATACGCTCGCTGCGCGATGTCGAACCGGTGTCGAGTTTCCGAACGACCTTTGCCTACACCAACATCACGCACCTTTTGGCCAGCCGGATCGTCGCGAAGGCCGCGAACGCGGCGGATTGGAATACAGTGCTTCGGCAGGAACTGCTTGATCCACTGAACATGAAGGACTCGTCCTATACGGCCGAAGCCATCGAAGCCTCAGACAATCATGCGAACGGTCACCGCTGGTCGCCAGAAGGCGCGACCGAGACGCCATTCACCCCGATTTTCCCCTATCACTTGGCTGGAGCCGGCGACATCAACTCAAACGTCGAGGATATGTCGCGTTGGGTTCGCCTGCAGCTCGGCGGCGGCAGCTTCGAGGGGCGCTCCATCGTCTCGCCGGATAATCTCGCCTTTACGCGCACGCCTAAAGTTGGGCTCAACGACAAGATGTCCTACGCACTGGGTTGGTCTATCTCCGCGACGCCGAACGGAGACATTGTGTGGCACGATGGAGACACCCTGAGCTTCGGATCCTTTGTCGGCCTCGCGCCTGACAGGAATGTCGGCGTCGTTATCCTCAGCAACGAAACGAACGTGGGATTTCCTACTGCGTTAGGGCAATGGGTGTTGGAACGGATTTTCGGCAATCCCCAGCGCGACCACGTAGCGGACAGGCTCAAGGAAGCGAAGGCGAGCTTTGAGGCGACGGCCAAGGTGTTCGCCAGGCCTGCCAATCCACGGCCGTTCCCGCCGTTGGCGCCGCTTGCCGGCAATTTTGTCAATCCGAGCTTCGGCGCAGCGAAGGTGTCGCAGGACGGCGACGCGCTCGTTATGCAGCTCGCCGCCACGGGGGCCATGTTCAGGCTCGAGCCTTGGGACGGTGACGTCTTCATCGCCAGGCTCATGCCGACCGGCCGGTTCGGGCCCATCGTCGACCTAGGCTACATGACCAGGGGATTTGCTCAGTTTCAAATGGATAAGGACGGCAAGCTCGCTCTGCTGCGGCTCTCCTGCGAGTATGGTCAAGCTTATGAGTTCCGGCGGGAATAGAGGCTCTCTTTGGCGGGGACCGGCCCGCCGTCTTGCGGCTGGGCTACGACGGGCCTCCGCTTAGCCATTGGCGTCACGATGTCCCTCGGCGCTCGCTTTGCCTTGCTTCTTGCCCCACTCTTCGCCGTGCTGGACGCGAACGCCGCCCGTGCTCTGGACTTCTCGGGCCTCGTCAATATCGGCGGGGGTCGCCGGATCTATCTCGAGTGCCGCGGCGCCGGATCGCCCGCCGTCGTGCTGGTCGGCGGCCTGAGAGCGTCCGCCGCGGATTGGGGCGCATCCGACAAATCGACGCCGGCGGTGTTTCCCGAGGTCGCCAGGTTCACCCGGGTGTGCGCCTACGACCGTCCCGGAACGCCTGTCAATGACAAACCGAGCCGCAGCGACCCGGCGCCACAGCCGACGACCGCAGCGGATGCGGTCGCGGATTTGCATGCGCTGCTGAGCGCGGCTGGCGAGGCGAGGCCCTACGTGCTTGTCGGGCACTCTTATGGCGGTCTGATCGTCAGGCTTTATGCGAGCGCGTGTCCGCACGAGATATGCGGTCTAGTCCTCGTCGATGCGCTCAGCGAGGGGCTTCGGGATGCGGAGACGCCGGATGAGTGGGCGATTCAGCGAAGGCTGATCGAGGGCGTCGACCCGCAGAGCCTGGCCTTGTACCCGGCCCTTGAAGAGATCGATGCGGACCGCAGCCTCGATCAGGTTCGCGCGGCTCCTCCGCTTCGGCCGCTCCCGCTGGTGGTGTTGTCCGCTGACCGGCCGTGGGGTCCCCAGGTCCGGTCAATGGTCGCCCGGGGCGAACTGCCGGCTGACGTTCCGCCGGACTACGTCACCGACGCCGCACAGAAAAAGGCGCAGGAGAAGCTCGCTCACCTTGCGCCGGACGCGGAGCACATAACCAATACGAACAGCGGCCACGAGATCCACAAGGAACAGCCGCAACTCGTTGTTGATTCCATCCGCAAGGTCGTTGAGGCGGTCCGTAAAGGAAGTCGCGGGCCGCCGCGCTGATCAGTCGCCGGCCAGACGCGGCACGAGGCGCAGGCCGGACGAAACCCACTGCACCAGGCCGGACGCATCGCGAACGAACGACACGCGAGCGCCGTTCGCCAGCGCCATGTCCTTGGCCAGGAATGTCACCGCCGCGGCCGCGCCGCTGCGGCCGCCGAGGACGCTGGCCGCCGACGCGAGCGCCGTGGCGGCGGCGGCCA
>JBEDUM010000159.1:0-38553 GCA_040414585.1 Sphingomicrobium sp.
TCGCGCAATTGAATGCCTGCCCGACCGGAACGACACGAGCGATCGACGGAACCAGCGCGCGGACTTGGTCATCCGCCTTCCGCAAGTCGAGCGCCATGCGCTCGACCGGCTGGCCCGACCAGTGCGCACCCGGCGGAAAGGTGAGGTCGGGACGAGTCCATGTTGCGACCAAGCTGATATCGACCTTCGGGTTGTGTCGGCGCAGCAGCGCCGTGATATCGCGCGCAGCGGAAATGGTATCCGTCACGTCCCCCGGTTTGTCGGGGTTGAGAGTGCTGTACTGCTGAAGCACGACTGCGTCCCAACGTCGGTCAATCACAGCACGCTTGTTGACGAGATGCCATGAAAGGGTCTGGCCGGCTGCGGTCTCTAGCGACACGTCGTAGCGCAGCCCTGTCTCGTCAGCAAAGCGCTTGAACAGTGCCGGGACGCCGCCCATGCCGTCGCCGTTCAAATCACTGACGCTGTCCTTGCGATAGGTCATGACGTCCGAAAGCGCGCCGAAGGTGAAGCTGTTGCCGACGAACAGGATCGAATGCTGCGGTTGCGCAGAGTTGAGCGCGGCTGCTGCAATCAACGCGATCACTTGCCACTCCCGTGAGGCACCTGCCAGACCCGAACGTAGTCTACTTCCATCCGCTGCGGCATGGCTGCATCGTCGATTCCCTTCGCCGCCGCCCAATCGCCACCGATCGCGAGATTTAGGATCATCCTGAACGGCTTGAAGAAGGGCCATGCCCCCTTCCCGCCGGCCTGATCATTGAGGACTCGCAGGATTCCTTGGCCGTCCACACCGATCGTGATCGAGTTCGGCTGCCAGTCGAGCTGGTAGACGTGGAAGGCGCTGCAGCTTGTATCGACCAGCTTCTGCGCGCTCCGCTGGGTGTTGATAGTGTGGTTGAACAGCTTGGTGTGCAGCGAGGCGTAGATCAGGTTCGGCTCCGCCCCCACCTGCTCCATGATGTCGATCTCGCCGTCATCGGGCCATTTCTTCATTTCGACCGGAAGCATCCAGATCGCCGGCCAGGTGCCCCGCGCGCACGGCAGCTTCGCGCGCACCTCATAGAAGCCGTACGTCCAGCCGACGCCTTTCGAGAAGATTCTTGCAGATGTATACTCTTGGCCGCCCCAATCCGGGAAATGCCTCGGATCGAGCTTCTCGTGTCGGGCCTCAATTTTAAGGATGCCGTTCGCCACGCTGAGATTCCGTCCCGCCGAATAATATTGGCGCTCGCCATTGAACCAGCCTTCCTTGTTGCGAGCGGTGTCGTACTGCCATTTGAGCGGGTCCAGCGCGGTGCCGTTGAACTCGTCTTGCCAAACAAGGCTTGCCTGCGCGGGCCTCGTAACGGGGCCATTATATGCAGAGTTGGTAACGGTGAACGCGGATTGCACCGCAAGAAACAAGAGCACAGACATCTCCGTCAGGGTATCGGCGAGGCGCTTGTCAGCGGCTCGGTCGTCGATTCAGCTGCGTTGTCGACGTCGCGGGCGGCGACTGCAAAGAACGCAATAAACGCGTAAGCACCGAGCGGCACGACGAACGAAGCGCTGAGGCCGAAGCGGTCTGCGATCGTGCCCACCGCGATCGGCAGCAACGCGCCTCCGAAGATCGCCAGACAGAGCAGTCCGGACGTCGAGCTCTGCGAAACTCCCGACCGCTGGAGCGTGATCGTGAAGATCGTTGGAAACATGATCGAATTGAAAAGGCCAATCGCAAGCGCCGCATAACCTGCGATGGGCCCATGGCTTGCAAGGACGACGAGACAAAGAAGAGCAGCGATGATTCCACAAGCGCCGAGCAGGAGAGTGGCACGGACTTGGGTGAGGAGCACCGTGCCGACCAGTCGTCCGCACAGAGCTCCGCCCCAGTAGAAATTGGCGAGAAAGGCGCCTGCGTCATCGAACGGTATTCCGAGTACTGACGACTGGTTCAGGAAGTTGATCATGATGCTGCCGATGGACACCTCGGCACCGACGTACAGGCCGATGGCGGCGGCACCGAACAATGCCCAGGGTGAGCGCAGAGCTTCGAACATTCCGGCGGGAACCGCGGTGCGGTGGCTCGGAGCCGCGCTAACGAGAAACCTGCGCAAGAATGCGAATAGCAGCAGCAATCCGCCCAGAAGCGCGGCCATTATCAGGAATGCGCGGTCGACAGCGCGAAGCAACTCGCTCCGGTGCGAGAAATCCATACTCGCGATCGGTGCCGTTCGCAGCGCCGGATCGCCCAGCATGACGAGCGAACCGAAATGAACCCCAAGTACAACCCCCAGCGAGTTGAACGCCTGCGCAAAGTTCAGACGCAAATGACTGCGATGTCGTGGACCAAGCTCCGCCGCGAGAGGATTTGCGGCCACCTGCAATGCGGTGAAGCCGCCGGCAAGCACGAACAGCGCTGCAAGGATAGGCCAGAAATCGCCGGCGCTGGTGCTGAGGACAACGAGAAGACAGCCGGACGCCATTACAGCGAGCGAGGCCAGGATCATATCCACCGCGCCGATTCGACTGCTCATCCACGCCGCCGGAAGCGACAGCAGACCGTAGGCGAGAAAGAAGACGATCTGAGTAAGAAGCGCTTCGGTGTAGTCGAGGCTAAACGCGGCGCGCAGGGCAACGATCAGTGGATCATTGTTCGACGTGATGAAGCCCCAGGCAAGGAACAGGATCGTGACTGCCGCGAAGGCAAGGAATGTGCGTCGCCTGTCTTGTTCCGCAGCAGTCACTTGTCGGTGTTTCGCGGGCTCCAGCGCAGTGTTGCAACCGCCCCATTGGGGAGCGCGACCACGTGGCGCCCGCCGTCCAGGGCCAACGTCACTGGCCCGTCCCCGGACTTGCGATGCAGGATGGCTACGCGGCTTCCGTCCGTGTTGAGAAAAGCCGCAGCTTCGACCTGACCACCGCGCGTCACAGCAGAAACACGATAGGCCCCGGGCAGGACGAACCGGCTTGCGTGGCCGAGCACATAATATTCAACATTGCGAGTGATCGCGCCGGTCGCAGGATCAATCGTCACCACGCCGCGGCAATCGGCGCAGCCGCCAGTATGCGGACCGTGGGCCGGATCGAGCGCAAGGTTCCACAGCAATGTCCCGCGCGACCAATTGTTGGATGCTCCAATAATCAGCTTGTCAGTCATCCAGCCGAGTACTTCGGCAAACTTCGGGCTCCATTCCCCGCCCGAACATTCGGTTAGCCAGGCGTCCTTGTCGGGATAGGCGTCACGCACTGGCGATTGGGCCTGAACGTCACCCTCGTAACAGTGCCAGGCGACACCCGAGATATAGTTCCGCGCGACAGGATCACCCAGCACCGCAAGCGGCATCTCGGGGTGATCCCAATTGTGATCCCAGTCGAGGATCTGCGTCTTGAGGCCGAGCGATTTGAAGGTTGGTCCGACATGGCGCCCGATGATTTCGGCGCGCTCCGCCGGATCGACGCGCTCCCCCGGATAGTTTTCAGGCTCAAAGTTGGGCTCGTTTTGAATTGTGAGCATCGACACGGGCACGCCCTCGTGTCCGAATGCCTGGACCGTACGTGCGAGATAGTTGGCGAATGCAGGATAATATTTCGGTACGAGATGCCCCTTGATGAGGCTCCGCGTCGTTTTCATCCATGCGGGAGCGCTCCAAGGGCTGATCATCACCAGCAGGTCGGAATTGATCGCGAGCGCTTCGCGCATGCGCGGTAACACGTATTTATTCGCCGGCTCGATCGAGAAATAGCGAAGCTCGGGATCGGGAAGGTTCCCCGGCGTATCGTCGTAGCTGTAATCACTCGTCGAGAAGTCGGACGCTCCGACGGTCAGCCGGGTGAATGAGAGCCCGAGGCCGTTCGGGCCACGTCCGAACAGTTCGGCCAAAATAGCCTTCCGCTTATCGTCCGGAAGACTGCTCAGAACTTGCGCCGAGGCATCGGTCATCGCCGCGCCGAAGCCGTGTATCTTCTGGAAATGCTTCGACGTGTCGATCGTGACCGTTTCGTCGCCCGAAGCCGCGCCGGTCGAAGGCTGCAACGCTTGAGGCGCAAGTTTTTGTGTCTCGTCGGCCGTCGTCAGCCACATCTCGGCCGCTGCGGGATTAGCCGGTCGAATGGTGGCACAGCCGGCGACCAGCAACGCACCGAAAAGAATTGGGGCGATTCGCGTCACGCGATCGGCTCAGCGGGGCAATACTTCCTCACATATTCGGCGTGCCCTGGCATGACATCGACGCAGCGCTGGATCGTTGATGCGATGTTGCCGAGGAACTGCTCGATCTGAGGGTCACTCTTGATGACAACGAGCGGATCGTAGCTTTCCGGCATGATTCCCTGGCCGATGAAGACCTGGGTCCAGCTTTCCTCGCCAAACAGCTCGTCATTCTCGCGGAAGACCCTGCCGTTGGAACGCCACACGTCGATCTTGTCCTGAAGCGTCTGCGGTAGCTCCATCGTCCTGCACTGTTCCCAGAAGTCGCCTTCGCGTTGGTTCGCCCAATAGTGAAGCACGATGAAGTCGCGTATGCGCTCCCATTCGAAATCGCACTGGCGATTGAACTCGTCGATAGTCGCCTGATCGGTCGCTGCATCTGGAAAAAGCCTTACCAGGCGGATCGCCGCCGACTGGACCAAGTGGATGCTTGTCGATTCCAGCGGCTCAAGAAATCCCGCCGCAAGGCCAAGCGCGACGCAATTGCGGTTCCACATCTTGCGCCTCTTGCCGCTCGTGAAGCGGAGGCGATTGGGATTCGCAAGCTGCTCACCATCAAGGTTCGCAAGGAGCAGCTTCTCGGCGCCTTCGTCATCGATGTGCTTGCTCGAATAGACGAGGCCATTCCCAGTGCGGTGCTGGAGGCCGATGCGCCACTGCCATCCCGGCTCGCGCGCCGTCGAGCGCGTATAAGGATGGAGCGGTTCGGTGCGCGCACAAGGAACGGCCATCGCCCGATCGCACGGCAGCCACCGGCTCCAATCCTCATAACCAGTCTTCAGGGTCTGCTCGATCAGGAGTCCGCGGAATCCGGAGCAATCGATGAAGAAGTCCGCCTCGATGACCTGTCCGTCTTCCAGGGTGATCGACGCGATGTCGCCACTCTCGGCCGTCGTGACGTCCACTATGCGGCCTTCGGTCCGCCTGACGCCATGCATCTCTGCAAGCGAGCGAAGATACTTCGCGTACAGCGAAGCATCGAAGTGAAACGCATAGACGATGTGGCCGATCGGCGATTCCGACATGTCGGTCCGCGGATGCATGAACTTGTCCGCGTGGGCTGCCGCCGTGTTGATTGAAAAATCCCCAAAGTCCCGGGCGCGGCCACGCTGATTGGCACGCAGCCAATATTGATGGGTCCGCAACCACTCCCAATCCTGGCCGATGATTCCGAAGCCGTGTTGGTAACGATGACCGTTCCTGAACCAGTCGACGAACTCGATGCCGAGCTTGAACGTCGCCTGGGTCCGCTGCATGAACTCGACTTCGTTCAGCTCGATCAGCTCATTATATTTCTTGATGACAGGAATCGTTGCTTCGCCGACTCCCACCGTGCCGATCGCCTCGCTCTCGACCAGCTCGATATCATAGAGACCCCGGAACAGCCTTCCGAAGAGGGCGGCGGCCATCCACCCCGCGGTTCCTCCGCCAACGATCAAAATCTTTTGCATGCTTTTGGCGATTAACGACTTTCGGCTGGACAGGCCATGACCGGCTGGCTCTCGGGCAGCTTATTCAACTTCGAATGGCTGGAAAGCGATAGGCCATAGCCTCGCGCGAACTGAATCCCTCCCTTCTGAGGCAGGCAATCGCCCGCCGGCCAGTCGAATGGCAGCCGGCCCCTGAAATCATACGCGGGCCGGCCATTGGCCGGGGCGATCAGCATGTCTGCCAATCCCAGGCCTTCCGTTCCCGGTAGCCAGGCGGCGATGAATGCATCCGACTTGTTGATGAGGTCGTCCGTTGCGACAGGCCGTCCGGAGAATAACAAAGTGACGACCGGCACGCCCTTGCCGCTGACGCGCTCGAGCGCCTGCAGGTCTTCCGGATAGCGGCTGGTGTGGCGCATCGACGCAGGGAAAGTGATGTCGCCCTTCATCTCAGCGTAGGGTCGTTCGGCCGCGACCATCACGACCGCGCTGTAGCGTCCAACGTCAATGCCGGTGCCATCCGGACTGTAGTCGACGCGATCGTTCCCGAGTGACTTGCGCATCGCGGCGAGCAGGGTGTCGGCATTCGGGTAATCCGACGTCTTCGTCTGGTCGCCTTGCCAGGTAAGTGACCAACCGCCCGCCTGCATCGGAAGGCTGTCGGCGCCTTTGCCTACGACCAGCACCCTTCCCTTCGGCCGCAGCGGAAGCACCCCATTGTCGTTCTTTAGCAGTACGAGCGACTTGCGGACCGCTTCGCGCGCAAGCGCGCGAACCTGCGGCGAATGCAGGACTTCCGCATCTGGATGCGGACCCGCAGCCGGCGAAGCGTCGAACAGTCCTGCCTTCAGCTTGACCCGAATGATCCGCGATACGGCGTCGTCGATGCGGTTCATCGGAATCCGCCCGGCGTGCACATCGTCGACCGTCGCTTGGATGAACTGTTTCCAGTCATCAGGCACCATGGCGAGATCGATGCCCGCGTTAATTGCTTGCGGACAGTGCCATTTGGTGCAGCCCGGCACTTGCTCGATGCCGTTCCAATCGCTCACGACGAGACCGTCGAAGCCAAGCTGCTGCTTCAGGACGTCGCCAACCAGATAAGCGTCACCGTGCATTTTGCCCCATGCATGGCCCGTCGCTGTGTCGGTGAAGCTTGAATAGCTCACCATGACCGTCTGAACATCGGCGTGAAGAGCCCCATAATATCCTACGGCGTGGGTTCGAAGGAGATTCTCTTCGCTTGTCCGAGTTTCGCCCTGGTCGACGCCATGGAAAGTGCCCCCGTCCCCCAGCCAATGCTTCGCGGTCGCCACGACCGACGTGGGTGAGCCGAGTTTCCCCTGGAGACCATCCACCATTGCTTCGCCGTAGGCCCGCACCAGCGCCGGGTCGGAGCTGTAACTCTCATAGGTCCGTCCCCAGCGCGGGTTCTGTGCGACTGCCAGCGTGGGGGCGAAAGCCCAGCTGATTCCGGTCGCGCGCACCTGTTCGGCGGTCGCGTGGCCGATCCTCCTCATCAATTCCGGATCGTGCGCAGCGCCAAGTCCGATGTTGTGCGGAAAGAGCGTCGCTCCATAGATATTATTGTGGCCGTGGACGGCATCCGTGCCCCAGATCACGGGCACCTTTACCTTCATGTCGGTCGACATGGAGGCGCGGTAGTAAGCGTCGGAGAGCTTCAGCCAGTCGCCCACGCTCGAATGCATGTTCATCGACGGCCATGCGCCGCCGCCGTTGAGAATCGAGCCGATGTAATATTTCCGCACGTCGTCGGGCGTGATTGAACGGATGTCCGCCTGGGTCATCTGCCCGATCTTCTGCTCGAGCGTCATGCTAGACACGATCGACCGGACGCGCGCCTCTAGCGCGGCGTCGGGCCTCGCCGGCACTGCGGCTCTCGGCCAAGTTTGGGCAGCAGTCGCTCCGGTAGCGAGGAGCGCAGCCGCTAGGCACAGGATCATTCTCGGCCGAGAACGACCGGCCAAAGCCTTCATTTTAGACCCGCCTACTGGAAGTGATAACTAGCGCCGAGCAGCCACGTTCGACCGTATTTCTCGACACGTTCCAACGCCGGGATCTTCCCGGTCGGACCCGTCGGAAGGTAAGTTCGATAGGGCGAATCCAGCAAGTTGCCGACCTGGAGCAGGATGCCGAGCCCGTTCAACCTCGATCCCGGCTGGAACGTATAGCCGATCTGCGCGTCGACTTGCTCGTCCGGCTGGGTCAGCGTGGGCGCGAGGTTTGAAAAGAGCGCGATGACTTCGCCCTCGTAACTCGAGCGGTGACGCCACGAGATTCGCGACTGGAAGCCGTTCTTCTCGTAATAGCCAGTCAGGTCGTAAACCCATTTTGAGAAGCCAGGCAACACGGCGTTGGCGAGTTGGTCTGTCGCCACCTTGTCCAGTTTGTAGTCGGTGTACGATAGGCTGCCTGTCACGCCGAAGCCGTCGAGGACGTGTGCGAGCCGCCCAAACTCGAACGCGCCGCTGACCTCGATTCCTCGGATCCACCCGCCCTTTCCGTTGGCAGGCGCGTTCAAACTCCCGATCGGACTGATGACACATTCTGGACAGGCGGTTTGGAGTATATGCAGCTGATCCGGCGGCGGAGTCAGACCCGTGAAGTCAACCGGAAGAACTTGCGTATAAATGTAGTTATCCAACCAATAATAGAAGCCGTGGACGGCAAAATAGCTGGCCTTGCCGCCATACCATTCGTAGCCGACATCGACCAGCTTGGCGCGCCACGGTTGAAGCTTGGGATTGCCTCCCTCCGCCGTCCAGGGATTGACCACCACGCCAGGCCCGCATGGCACCTGCTCAGGCGGCTCTCTGCCCTGGCAGACGCTTCCACTGAAGCTGGGAATCAAGTTGGCGCGCATGTCATCCATGCGAGGCCGCGCCATCACTCTGGCTGCGGCGAGACGCAGGCGGTTATGCCTGTCCAGATCGTAGTAAAGGTTCAGACTGGGCAGAACGTCAGTGTACTTGGCGCTCACATCGACGTTGAGGAGCTGTATCGGCGCGACTGCCGTATTGATGCGCAGTCCAGAGGATTCCTGCTTCTGCTGAACTATCTGGAGGCCGACATTCCCGTGCAGTTCCCCGGAATCGATGGTCGCCTTCGCCTTCCAGGTTAGGATGTCCTCCTTGATGTCCCACGACTTGTCGAAATGGTTCGCGTCCTGCGTTTGTACGATGTCGTAGTAATTGCCGTTGTTCACCAGGTTATCGGGCTCGACGCCCAGGACGCTGATATCGCCGGCGTAGCTCAACGATGTAGGGCCGGTCAGAAATTGCGGATCAACCAGCACCTGCTGACGATCGTTCTTGAGGTAGAGGTCGAGTTCGGCGACCGTCTTCTGCTTGTGCCGATGGGTGTAGTCCACGCCCGCTTCGACACTGGTGAAGAAGTTGCCGCCCATGAAGTCTTCGGGGAGCTCTTGCCTCAGGGTCAAATCGCCAGAACCCAGTGTCTCCTTGATATGCGGTGCTTTGATATGACCTTCGGAACCATATCCGCCCCAGCCAGCGCGGTCGCCAAGCGAAACCTTGCTGGCGTCGGCATAATCAAGGCCAAAATTCGTCGACTGGAGGAAATCATCGGCGGGAATCACGCGATCGAAGCTGTCCAGAATGCGGTTCTGGATCATGCCGAAGTCGGAGGTGCCGCAACAGCCATAGCCGCCGAAGAGTTCGGTGTCCGTTTCGTCACGCTTGTTGGACGAATAGGAGAGGTCGGCAAGAAGATGCGTGCGTTCTGCAACCTTGAAATCGTTGTTCAGGCCCGCGGAGAAGAGGTGGTCGACGCGCGTGTTTTCGTCCCATCGGAGAGTTGGAACGACATTGCTCACGTGTGAGGAGGCTTCGAAAGGAACCCCGTCGAAGTTTCTCGTCTGGACGTTAGTGTAGTCGGTTGGGTCGCCGCCCCAAGGCGAGGTAACGAACTCGACCCCACGAGTCATCGTGTCCTGCTTGAATCGGGAATAATAGAGGTCAAGAACCGAATGGACGACGTCGCTCGGCTTCCATTCCACAGTGCCCGTGACGCCATCGCGAATATCGCGCGAGGTCAGGGCGCGCATTTCCTGGCCCTGCAGGATCTGCACCCCGACTAAATCGGGAAATTGCGGTATAGGAGGGCCGTTTGGATCTGCAGGATTGGGGACCGTGAAGTTAGCTGCGTCGGTGTAGAACCAGTTTTTGGTCTCATTTGTGTGACTGGGAGCGTCGAGATGCGCATAGCTGAACATCCAGCCGAGCGTGCCGCTCTTATTCTGGTCGATGTAGCTGGCACTCCCGCGCCAACCATATTTCGAAAAGTCCTGGTTACGGCCGCCGCCCTCGTCGAGCTGCCCGCGGAGGTTTAGCGCGATGGCACGCTTGCCGTATTCGAGCGGCCGGATGGTCCGTAGATCGACCGTGCCGGCGAGCCCCATGCCGGTAATGCTCGCATCGGGGGATTTGTAGACCACAACAGAGCCCATGAGCTCGGAGGGGTATTGGTCGAACTCGACCGCTCGGTTGAAGCCTGAACTCGCCTGCTGGCGACCGTTCAGCAGGACCGTCGTAAAGTCAGGCGAAAAGCCACGGATCGAGATGATCTCAGCACGGCCGCCGACGCGCTGAGCGGCGATGCCCGGGAGGCGAGCGATCGATTCGGCGATTGAGACGTCGGGCAGCTTGCCGATTTCCTCGGCCGAAACCGCCTCGACCACGCTCGCCGAATTGCGCTTGATCTGGATCGAGTCCTGCAGGCTCCGGCGGAGGCCGGTGACGACGATGGCTCCCCCCTCCGGCGTCGGTGTCTTCTTTGCCTGCGGGGCGTTGGGCTCGCCGGGAGTCGTGGGCTGCTGCTGTTGCTGCGGCTGCGCGTTTTGATCCGTCTGGTCCGGTGTCGCCTGCGCGAATGCGGCCGTCGGCAGCATGAGCAATGACGAGCAACATCCACCTGCAAGCAGCAATGCGCGGCGCGCGCGCGACGAAGGACTCGTCACCAAATTCTCTCCCCTCTTTCAGCCTGCCTCACTCGCGCGCGGCAAACCGCGCCCCCACCCTCTATATGGAAGCGCTTCCATTTTCGTGATGCAAAGCTTGAGTGGAGTCAAGCGCCCGTGGCAGGCGCTGAAGTCGATTCCCGGACAATGAGTTCGAAAGGCAACACATCGTAGCTAATGCCGCCGCTCGACTGGTTCTCCACCAGCAGCTGAACCGCGCGCTCCGCCAGCTCCTTGATCGGCTGTCGAATCGTGGTCAGAGGCGGCCACACGATTTCGGACATCGGCGTATCGTCGAACCCTGTCACCGAAATCGCGGTCGGGATTTCCAGGTGCGCGCGATGAAGTGCCAGCATCGCCCCCGCCGCCATATCGTCATTGGCGCACGCGATCGCGGTCAACGGCGCAGCCTCGCGGAGCATATACTCGGCAGCTTCGACCCCTGACTTGAACGTGAAATCACCGGTCACGGTGCAGGGCTCCGCATCAATGCCGGCTTCGCGGAGCGCGTCGACGAAACCGTCATAGCGCAGGGCCGCCGCCCGATGTTCGGGCGGCCCCTTGATGAATCCAATGGTCCGATGACCAAGCGATGTGAGGTGCTGCCCGATGAGATGGCCGCCCGAACGCTCGTCAATGCCGACGGCCAGAACAGCAGCCCGTGCTGTCTCTCCGGCGGATACCGCGATGACCCGCACTCCGGCTCGCTGGGCCGCTTCGATCAACTCGACATCGTCGGACAGCGGCGGAGAAAGGATCAACCCCGCCGGACGCTCGCGCTCGAGAATCGAAGAAAGCAGGCGCACTCGATTTGCATCTTGCGGATCCACGGCACGCGTCACGAGATCGAAGCCGAGAGATGAACAGCCTCGCAGCGCCCCCAGTTCGAGACCCGCATTGTAATAGCTGTTGGGCTCGAGTTCCGGGCTGTGCGCGTGGATCAGCATGATCTGCCGCGCCATCCCGCTCGCAAGCGCCCTCGCCTGCTGGTTTACCGAATAGCCTAACTCTTCAACCGCGCGTTGTACCCGTTCCCGAGTTTCCGGCCGAACATTCGCTCCATTATTGAGAACCCGCGAGACCGTCACGCGGGCAACACCAGCTGCCTTCGCGACATCGTCGATCGTCGAGTTGCGCTTCATCGCGCGCGAAGTTGGCAACCGTTTCGCCTGTTCGCAACGGTCGTTGGACCGGACTTGCCAAGGACCAATGCGACTCCCTAACGTGGTTGGGATGGAAGCGCTTCCATCAATAGGAAAATTCATGCAGTTCGGAAGAGGCCTCGTAATTCTGTTCCTCCTGTTCTTGAGCGGGAACGCGGCGCATGCTCAACCGGCCTTAATTCCGATGCCCTCATCCGTTGCATGGCATGATGGAAATATTGCGCTTGGTGCGAATACTGTTGTTGAGGGCCAGGGCGAGGCGGCATCGATCGCCGCATATCTCGCCAGAGAATTGGGCCTAAAGCCGGGCGGCCGCGGCACTTCGCGGATTGTCCTCGCGCTCGTTCCTGCCACCAAGGTCGCAAATCCCGAGGGCTATCATCTTCGGGCGGCCGGCAATGAAGTGTTGATTGAAGCCTCCGATTTGCGCGGGCTGTTTTATGGAGCACAAACGCTTCGGCAGCTTGTCACCGAAACCTCCGGGTCGAGAAGCGTCCCCAAAGTCGAGATTTCAGATGCTCCGCGCTTCCGCTGGCGCGGGCTGTTGATCGACGAGGGCCGGCACTTTTTCGGCAAGCCTGTCCTATTCAAGATCATCGACGAGATGGCTGCCTACAAGCTCAACGCCCTCAAGCTCCATTTGACGGACTATGAAGGATGGCGGCTGGAAATCCCCGCCTATCCCAAGCTGACGCAAGTGGGCTCGCTGGCCGACGGCAAGCCGCAGTATTTCACGACCGCCGACGTGCGCGAGATCGTGCAATATGCCGCCGAGCGCCATATCATGGTCGTCCCGGAGATCGAGATGCCGGGCCACGCGGGAGCCGCCGCTCGATCTTATCCGAAATTCTTCGATAAGGCGGGAGGTGCGTTTAATCCTGCGAACCCGAAGACTTACGATTTCATCAGGGCCGTTCTCACCGAAGTCGCCCGGCTGTTTCCCGCGCCGTACCTGGATTTCGCCGGCGACGAGGTTGGCGACGAGACGTGGAAGGGGATGGCGGACGTGGACCGGCTCAAGGCCGAGCAAGGCCTGAAGACAACCAAAGACGTACAAGCCTATTTCGGACACAAGGTCGTTGGGATCATCGAGAGTCTCGGCAAACGACCGATGGCATGGGACGAGCAGGTGGAAGCCCAGGCACCCAAGAGCGTCGTCATTCAATGGTGGCGAAGGGACAGGCCCGATATCCTCGCAGCCGCTGCGAAGAACGGATACGAGCTGGTGATTTCGCCCGCCGACCAGCTCTATTTCGACTATCACCAGGGCCCGGGCGAGCCGGGCGCACCATGGGAAGGAAATAAAGGCGGCCCGCAGTCGATCGGCAAGATCCTTGCCTGGGAACCGGTTCCCGACACCTTCACATCGGAAGAATCGGCACGCGTGCTTGGGATCGAGGCATGCGTATGGACGGAGTTCATCGCGACGGAGCGATATCTGCAGTTTATGACCTTCCCTCGTCTGCTTGCCCTGGCAGAGGTGGCTTGGCGACCCAAAGGTCCGCGGGACGAAACGGAGTTCTCCAAACGCCTCGAGCCGCACATCGAAGCGCTTCGCGCAAAAGGCATCAACGCCCGCCGGGGCGAATGGGACGCTTATGAGTTCATCACGAACTGAAGCGCTTCGGCCCATTCCCGAGCAGGTGGAACCGACGCCGGAGCAATTCCTCGCCGAAATCCTGCCGAGCGGAGAACCCGCGGTTCTGCGTGGTGTCGCTCACGATTGGCCGTTGGTTATTGCTGCACGCCGCGATGCGCACGAGGCAATGGCGCTTCTCGAGGCCGCGGCGGGTGCCAACCTCACCAGTCTCCTTCGGACCGAGCCGGGAGAGGAAGGGCGCTTCCACTATTCAAGGGGAAGCCAGTCGACGTTCAACTTCATCCGCGGCCAGGGCAATGTCGCCGGAATCCTCGCGGCGCTTCGCGATCAGGAGCAAAGCTACCGGCCATCGGCGATCGCCGCGCAGGCCATGCCAGCCGAGCGCTACTTCCCAACATTTGCACAATCACACCCAATGCCGCTTGTCCCTCCCTCAGCAGCGCCGCGGCTATGGATCGGCAATGCGGCGAAAATAGCGACCCACAATGATCCCATGGAGAATGTCGCTGTTGTCGCGGCAGGCCGACGGCGGTTCACACTCTTCCCGCCAACCGCTGAGCCTGATCTTTACATGGGGCCTCATCATCCGACGCCAGCAGGCGCACGAATCAGCATGGTGCATTTGACCGCGCCCGACTTCGATCGATTTCCGCGCTTCGCTTCAGCGCTAGAGGCTGCGCAAGTGGCAGAGCTTTCGCCCGGCGACGCGATCTTCATTCCGCGGGACTGGTACCATCATGTCGAAGCGCTCGAGCGCTTCAACGTCCTGGTCAATTACTGGTGGGACGCAAGCAAAGACGTAGCTTAGGCCCAGGGAGGGGAGTTTTTTCATGAGTAAGGTAGTTGCGATTGCGTCCTCGGTCGCGATGCTGTTGTGCTCGAGTGTTCTTGCCGCGCAGCCGAGCGCGGCACCAGATCGGCCTGGGCTCAACGGTAATTTGTCGCCCGAAGAACGCGCGCGCGCAGCCGTTGCAGCGATGACCCTCGATGAAAAACTCAGGCTCGTCTTCGGCTATTCGGACCAGGCGTTCACCGATCTCGCCAAGGTTCCGGACGACATCGTTCCGGCCGACCTGAAGAGCTATGTGGTGACTCACCAGGTCAAGGGCTCCGCGGGCTTCGTTCCGGGCGTTCCGCGCCTCGGCATCCCCGATCAGACGCAAACCGATGCATCGATCGGCGTGCGCAACAGCTTCATTCCAAGCACGGCATTACCCTCGTCACTCGCAACGGCGGCCAGCTTCGATCCGGAGGTTTCGCGAGCTGGGGGTGCAATGATCGGCACGGAAGCGCGAGCGACGGGCCACAACACCATGTTGTCCGGCGGAGTGAACCTTGCGCGCGAGCCCCGCAACGGCAGGAACTTCGAATATACCGGCGAGGACCCGCTGCTTGCCGGCACCATGGCGGGGGCGCTGATCGACGGGATCCAGTCCAATCACATCGTCTCGACAATCAAGCATTATGCAATGAACGACCAGGAGACGCTGCGCACGTCGATCGACGTGACGATCTCGGCGGAAGCGATGCGCCAGTCGGATCTCCTCGCCTTCGAATTAGCCATGGAGAAGGGCAAGCCAGGCTCGGTGATGTGCTCGTACAACCTCATCAACGGGCGATGGGGCTGCGAGAACGATTATCTTCTCAATACCGTCCTGAAGGGCGACTGGGGCTTCAAAGGCTTTGTCATGAGCGATTGGGGTGCGGTCCATTCGACGGCGGCCGCGGCCAACAACGGTCTCGACCAGTTCACGGGCTTTTGCTGTGTGACCGATAAGCCGTGGTTTGCGCCGCCGCAGTTTAAAGCTGCGCTGCAATCAGGCGCGATCCCCGCGCGAAGACTCGATGACATGGCGGAGCGCATTCTCTGGGCGCTCTTCGCTTCAGGCGCTGTCGACGATCCGGTCAAGGTGAGTCCGATCGACTATGCTGCGCATGCCGCCGTTTCACAGAAAGCTGCGGAAGAGTCGCTCGTCCTCTTGAAGAACGACGGCGACCTGCTCCCGCTGCGCGGAGTAAGGTCGATCGCCGTTATCGGCGGGAATGCCGACAAGGGCGTGATGGCGGGCGGCGGCTCGTCGGACGTTACGCCGGTGGGCGGCGACAGGAAGATCAACGATCGCAGCTTCCTACCGAGCGCACCCGTGGCAGAGCTGAAGCGGGAGCTGCCACGGGTCCGGATTAGTTACGACGCGGGGAACGATCTCGCGTCCGCCACGGCTCTCGCGGCGGCTTCGGACGTCGCTGCCGTATTCGTCACCCAATATGACAGCGAGGGCTACGACGGAAAGCTCGAACTAGAGGGAAATCAGGACGCGCTCGTCGCGGCCGTGGCGAAAGCCAATCCGAAAACCATCGTCGTGGTCGAAAGCGGCGGAGCTATTTTCATGCCCTGGGCGTCGCAGGTCTCGGCCATTCTGGAGGCATTCTATCCGGGCATCCGCGGCGGCGCCGCGATCGCGCGCATCCTGACAGGCAAGGTCAATCCATCGGGCCACCTGCCGATCAGCTTCCCAGCTTCGCCCGACCAGCTTGCGCATCCAAAGCTGCCTGGCCTGGGCCTGCCCAATGAGATTCCTGTTCACGTCACCTATGATGAAGGCGCGGCGATCGGGTACAAATGGTACGACGCCAAGGGCTACAAGCCGCTGTGGGCCTTCGGGCACGGGCTCAGCTACACCAGCTTCGCGCTGACCGACCTTGCCGCGCGGCCCGACGGGAAAACGATCAAAGTCAGCTTCTCGATCCGCAACACCGGCAAGCGCCAGGGCAAGGGTGTCGGCCAGGTTTATGTCGCGCCCGCCGATTGGGCGAAGGCCGGCTGGGAAGCACCCAAGCGTCTCGGCGGATTCGCCAAGGCAGATCTGAAGCCGGGCCAGACGAAGACCATCTACGTGACGGTCGATCCGCGCCTCCTCGCCACCTATGAAGCTGCCGGCAATAAGTGGCACGTTCGCGCGGGCAATTATCGCGTGATGCTCGGAGATTCGTCAGACGCGCAAATGCAAAGCGTGGACGTAAGCCTGCCCGACGCGGTTTGGAGCGCGTCAAAGGCTGAAAATTGAGCGCATTCCCTGACCTCAATTCCCTGATCAGGAATGCGCTGCGCCTGCTCGTGGCTGTCGGCGCCGCGTTTGGCTTGTGCCTTCCCGCCGTGGCGTCCCACTTGGTGACGGGCAATGGATTCGGCTTCGCGGTTGTTGCGCCGGAGAGCGGCACGGCAACGAAGTTTTACCCGCATCCTCACAGCTACGTCCGAGCCGATCCGGCTAATCCCCTGAGCGAAGGGATCGAGACGGCCAACTTCATCAAGGCGCTTGGCTGGGGCGAACCTGGACGACCCGCCACCGCGGAATATGTCGATGACTCGCACGTCATCCGAATGCGTCGCAGCGACGGCAGCGGCTATTTCTTCATGCCGTTTGGAATGGAACGCCCCGCGCTGATCATCAGCTCGGATGCTCCGGCGCGCGAGTCAGTTGCATGGCGCGTCGATTGGAACAGGCCGCTCCGATCGCAAAGGATCGCTAACGGTAGCCGACTACTCCGGTTCGATGGGATCGACGAAGCGCTTCTGCTGATCCCCCTGGGCGGAGCACGAAAAGCTCCCGCGGACCAACCGCTGGCGGGGAGCGCCGCATGGGCCTTCATATCGCTCGAAAATGAAAGCGAAGCCGAGCCGGCCATCCGCGAATTCACGCGCTGGCGCGCCGGGCTTTCTCCTCAGGAACTGGTGAATCGGGAAATCGCCCAGTTCGAGCAATGGCGGACCAAACCGCCTGTGCACTTCGCGAATGAAAAGGAGCGCCACCTGTGGCGGCAAAGCGAAACGATGCTGCGGATCGCACAAAGCCGCGAGCCGAACCGCGTGGACCGGCATGGCAACGGGCTCATCGTCGCGGCTCTGCCCGATGTGTATTCCACGCCCTGGGTTCGCGACATGGCGTGGGCCACGGTGGCTCTAGCGCGAATGGGCCATCAGGCAGAGGCACGCGCAGCCCTCCTCGCTTACTTCAACGCGCAGCCCACCGGCAAAATGCGCTCGCAAGTGAACGGCGCGGACTACCAGATATCCGTGGTGCGCTATTGGGGAGACGGCGCCGAGGAGCCTTTCTTCACCCAAGAGGGCGCCATCAACATCGAATTCGACGACTGGGGCGAAGCGCTCTGGGCACTCGGCGAATATCTGCGCATGTACGACGACCCGGCGTTGCTGAAGGAGGCCACCTATCGCGGGCCGCTCTACGAAAGTGCCCGCGATTTTATCGTGAAGCCGCTCATGGCGAACATGGAGAAGTACGGCGACGGGCTGATCGTCGGCGCCGATACATCGATCTGGGAAGAACATCAAAAGGACGCGAAACACTTCGCTTTCTCGACCGCCATGGCGATCGTCGGCCTGCGCGAATTCGCCGAGGTCGCACAGCGCGCCGGCGATGAAGCCGCGAGCAGGCAAGCGCTCGATCGCGCGACCTTGCTCCAAAAGGGGTTCGACGCGGCATTCATCCGCGACGGGAAGCTGCACGGTACGCTCGAGCAAGGCGTGAAGAACGACATCGACGGAGCACTGATTCCGATCATCAATTTCGGCGTCGTCCACGACCCCAAGGTGATCCGCGACACCACCGACAGGATGGAACTACTAAAGGTGGCGTCGGGCGGTTATCGGCGCGTTCGCGGCACTTACACCGATCCGAAGATCTTCGAATATTGGTATGAGCAGGAGGAGTTCCTGTTCGTCGACTTCCACCTTGCGGAGCTACACCGGCGGCTCGGCCGCGCCCGTGAAGCCGACGCAATGCTGCAGCGGATCGTCGACAAGTCGGCGGCCGATCACAACATCATCCCCGAAATGTACGTGGCTGTCCCATGCGAGCTTTTCCCTGGCCGGATCGGCGACCCCACGGGCGCTCTGCCCATGGTGGGATACGGCGCCGGGGCTTACGTCCTGCACCTGCTGGAGCGAGCACGGTTGAAAATTTAGAACGCGCAGGATTCTCGGAGCGTCAGCCAACGAGCATCGAACCCGGGTTATTGCTGCTTCCAACAAGAGTATAACGCTCCGTCACCGCTTGAGTCGGCGGGCGGCCTGTGATCCTAAAAAAGGAGGAAGGCCATGAACGGACGGACGAAATTCGCGCTGATTCTCGCAAGCGTCGCGATCACGATGTCGCAAGGCGTGAGCGCGGCTGTCCCAAGCGCCAAGCTTTGGAACGGCACGTGGCATCTCAATGCTGCCAAATCCAAATTTGCTTCGCCGGGTAAAGAGCAGAGCGAAACGAGGAGCTATGAGGTCTCGGGCAATGGCATCACGATGAAGTCGAGTTCGAAAGACACCTCGGGCAAGGCCATGGATTTCGGCTATTCCGCGAGCTTTGACGGGAAATGGTCTCCGATGCACGGCAACCCTAATGCGGACAGCATATCGCTGACCGCAGTGAGCGATCGGGAAATTAAGGCGAGTTCGAAACTCCACGGCAAGCCGGTTGTGGAATCCATGGCTAGCGTTTCGGCCGACGGAAAACACCTGACGCTCACGCGAAGGATGGTGGGCATGAAGGGTGCACCGACCGACGTGCTGGAGTTCGATCGCTAGGAAAAGAGGCTTAGAAGCGCCTGCGCGTCTTACGTAAGACTACGCATTTGCGGCGCCTGGCTTGCTGACTAGCGGCTGCCCGCGGGAAAGGCGCTGACAGATGGCCGAGGCGATCAACCGGGGCGTGCAGCTTGCCGGATATGGCGGGCCCGAATGTCTTCGCGTCGTCGATCTTCCCATGCCCGAACCTTCGTCCGGGCAAGTCCGCGTCCGCGTCCTCGCGTCATCCGTCAATTATACCGAGACTCTCATAAGGCGGCACCTCTATCCGCAGACCGCCGGCTACAAACCGCCCTTCGTCATGGGGTACGATGTCGTGGGCGAAATCGATGCGATTGGTCCCGGCGTAACCGGCTTCAGGGTCGGCGACCGCGTTGCAGACATGACGGTGGTCGGCTCCGACGCGAATTATCGCTTGCTGGAAGCGAGGGACCTCACGTTTGTCCCAAAGGGGATCGATCTGGCCGAAGCGGCGACACTGATCCTGAGCTGGACCACTGCGTACCAGATGTTGCACCGATCGGCGAAGGTGACACCGGGACAGCGCATTCTCGTTCACGGCGCCGGAGGAGCGGTTGGCCAGGCATTGCTGTCGCTGGCGAGAATTGCCGGTATCGCAACGTGGGGAGCTGCTCACGGCAAATATGCTGCATTGATCCGTGAGCTTGGCGCCACGCCGATCGATTACGATCACGAAGATTTCGCGCAGGTCCTGCCGAGCGGATTCGACGTCGTGTTCGACGGTATCGGTGAGGATGGATATCGCCGCTCATTCGCGTCCCTCAGACCCGGCGGCCTCCTGGTCGCGATCGGCTATTCGGCGAGCGTGCAGGCAAAGAAGCGAATGCCTGCAATTCTCGCGATGATTGCACGCATGTACCTCTGGGGGTTGCTGCCCGGCGGAAAGCGCACTCGCTTCTACTCGATCAACGCAATGCGGGCGCGCCATCCCAAATGGTTCAAAGAGGATCTCGCCATTCTTTTTGACCTCCTGCGCCAACGCCTTATCAACCCGAGCGTCGCGGAGCGCATCTCCTTGGATTCAGTCTCGGACGCGCACAGACGGCTCGAGGCTGGCGGACTGGTGGGCAAACTCGTTTTATGCCCATCCTGAAATTCCAATGCACGATCTGAATGGAAGCGGACGTTGCGTGGGCGAAAGAGCCGATTTGCCCTGAAGACGCGATTCGACAACGGTTTGAGTTCAGTCGAACACTGCGGTCCAAATGGTCGGGGGATCGTATACTCGGCGGCAGGACTTGATGTTCAATTTTACAACAATTTTATTTATGGAAACGCGCAATTCTATTCATTTGCGTGCAGATCGCTAAGACCCCATATCGAAGACTGCTCGCGGAGCAGCCCGATTGCCGAGCTCCGCGGAACGGAGGTCGGAAATGTCATTCCTCAAAGAAACAGACTATCACGGAAGCCGCGCTTATGACGGCGAGCCGGCGGCTGAGGCGCTCATAGATCATTTTCGCCTTCGCGTGTCGCTGACCCTTGCCTGGGCCAGGTTGCAGATCGCAAAACTTATGCGACCCAGCGTCGCCTCGACAAGGACTGGGACTACATCGCTCGTGCACCGCGGCGAAAAGCATTTTACGCTATTGGGAGCGAGGCCGCGGACGCTGCCGGCACATCGAAGAATCACGGAAATATTTCCTATCGCCGTTTCCGGTTCCCGCAAGATACCGAACGACAACCTGTAGTTCCCCGCAAGAAGCGCTTTCGGCGGGCAAGTAGGATGTTGATGCTCATTCGGGATGCCGTTTGCGACGGTCGGCTCGACCCGGAGCGGCCGATGACCTCCCTTGGACCTGGGCAACGGTGAGCAGTTCGCCTGCCTCCCAGCTCGGCTATTCGGCGCACCGGTCGGAACGGCCCCATTCCACGGGCATGCACGAGCCGGGTTTCTTCGTCCGCTGGTTCATGTCGACGAACCACAAGGACATCGGCACGCTTTACCTGATCTTCGCGATCACCGCGGGCGTGATCGGCGGCGCCATCTCCGGCATCATGCGCTGGGAGCTGATGGAGCCAGGCATCCAGGTGCTGAACCGTGCCTGGCCGATCGGCTCCGGCACAGCCAATTTCGACGAATGGACCCATCACTGGAACGTGCTGGTCACGGCGCACGGTCTGATCATGATCTTCTTCACACTGATGCCGGCGATGATGGGCGGGTTCGGCAACTGGTTCGTTCCGCTGATGATCGGCGCGCCGGACATGGCGTTCCCGCGCATGAACAACATCAGCTTCTGGCTGCTGGTGCCGGCGTTCCTTTTGCTTCTTGGCTCGACCTTCGTGTCTGGTGGCACAGGACTTGGCGCGGGAACGGGGTGGACGCTGTACGCGCCCCTGTCGACCGCGGGATCCGCTGGACCCGCCGTCGATATGGTCATTTTCGCTATTCACCTGGCTGGCATCAGCTCCATCCTCGGCGCGATCAACTTCATCACCACCATCTTCAACATGCGCGCGCCGGGAATGGCGATGCACAAGATGCCGCTGTTCGTCTGGTCGGTGCTGGTCACGGCGTTCATGCTGCTTTTCTCGCTTCCGGTGCTTGCCGGCGCGATCACCATGCTGCTCACCGACCGCAACTTCAGCACCGCCTTCTTTGACGCGTCGGGCGGTGGCAACGTGGTGCTCTATCAGCATCTGTTCTGGTTCTTCGGCCACCCGGAGGTCTACATCATGATCATTCCGGGTTTCGGAATGATCAGCCAGGTGGTCGCGACATTTAGCCGCAAGCCCGTATTTGGATATCTCGGGATGATCTATGCGATGGTGGCGATCGGCGTGATCGGGTTCGTCGTCTGGGCACACCACATGTTCACCACCGGCATGAGCATTGACGAGCGGATGTACTTCACTGCTGCGAGCATGATCATCGCCGTTCCCACAGGTGTTAAGGTGTTCTCCTGGATCGCAACGATGTGGGGCGGATCACTCACCTTCGAAACACCGATGCTGTTCGCGATCGGCTTCATCTTCCTGTTCACGATCGGCGGCGTCACCGGCGTTGCCCTCGCCAATGGCGGCGTCGACACCTACATGCAGGACACCTACTACGTTGTGGCGCATTTCCATTATGTGCTCAGCCTCGGCGCAGTGTTCGCGATTTTCGCCGGCTTCTACTACTGGTTCCCGAAGATGAGCGGCCGCATGTACAACGAGCTGCTCGGCAAGATGCACTTCTTCATCATGTTCGTGGGCGTCAACGTAATCTTCTTTCCCATGCATTTTCTCGGGCTTGAGGGAATGCCGCGGCGAATCCCCGACTACACGCCGGCCTTCGCCCATTGGAACTATGTCGAGACCGTCGGTTACATGATCACGGCCGCTGGCGTCGCAATCTTCTTCGTGAATCTGTTCTGGTCGCTCGCCGCTGGTAGGAAAGCGCCCGACAATCCCTGGGGCGAGGGTGCGACGACGCTCGAGTGGACGCTGTCGAGCCCGCCGCCGTTCCATCAATTCTCGACGCTGCCGAAAATCGACTAGCCGAGCTCATCAGTTGAGCGGTGCTCGTCCACTACCCAGGCACGGTCGAGCGACCCGCCGTCGACGTTAGCTCCACATTGCCGCAAGAGTGACGACGGCCTTGATTACCCGCGTGGGCGGTCCATATTGAGGACATGACTGAGCACTCTCAGTTTGGACGGCCTCAGCTACATCCCGGTAGCAGCACGGCACGACTCTAGCGCCCTGAGCGGCCCGCCGGCTTGCGGACGGGCGCGCGCTTAGGGCCTTTCCAATGAACAGCGCACCGCGTCGAAGCGAGCGCACTTTCCTTATTCAATAGACGAGCAGCCTTGGCACAGGCGCGCACGCGCGCGACCCGCTGGTCGTCAGGAGTAGAGTCTTGTGATTATGCAGCGTTTTGTGGTCGAGTACGACCGCCGCACGGTCGGCATTGCCGTCCGCGTTCCTGGCGGCTTCATGTTCTACGCATCCGATGATGATTTCAATGAGATGGATGGCCGCCTGTTTCCGCGAGCCCGCACTATCGAGCGCCACCTGAGAAAGGTCGCCAAGCAGCGGCGGCGTTCGGCACGAACGGTTCGGGCGAGTCCTGTGCTCGCCTGATGCTGCGCTGAACCCGCGCCCCTACACATCCATCGGAGAAACACAATGAGCTATCATTACCCCAACCACGTAGGAAAGATTTTCCCTACACGGACAAAGGACCCGAACAGCGAACGAGTGGCGGACTTGGTGAGCCGCTATCCTGGCGTCACCGATGACGAGACCGAGGAGATTCTTACGTTCATGCGCTCAGGGCGACATCTTTTGACGAGCAATGCCCACCTGCGACCAAAACTGGATGCCTTCATGGACGACCACAAGGCGCACTTCGGGGTGAACCGGTGGGAAGGCATGGCTCTGGTCGGCGGCATTCTAGTGATGCTGATAACTGCCTGGTTGATCTGGGCTGCTCTCGCAGAAGCTGTCTCCGCTCTCGCAGGGACAGCTTGAGGACAGCACCCGATCTGAATCCGCCTGCGGACCGGCGACTAATGTACCTCTGCGTGTTGTTGCGAGGAGGACGACGCGGTCTGTCCGGAACGCAAACGCGTGAAACCGAAGGTGCAAAAAGTTGGATGAAGGAATCATCATCGAAGTGGAGGGACGAGTTGTCGGCGTAGCCGTTCATGTGCGCGGCGGCTTCATGTTTTTCTCCTCAGATCCCGATCTAAAAGGGCTTGAGGCGACAGTCTTCCGTCGGGTGAAAATGATCTCGCAACGGGTAGTTGAGATCATAGACGCGAATCGAATCTCGAAGGGAGAGAGCGCGACAAAAGCGCCCCACAATTGGACCGCCGCCGCAATTGATCCTCGCGGCGACAATGTTGTGCGGCTGCATGCTAGGCGGTGGGATACGAACGGAGATCCTGAACCTCCGGATGCCGCCTGAACGGTATCAAGAGTCGTTGGTCAGAATAGGCCCGACGTTCATCCCATACGTTGTGCCGTGGAAGCGGCCCTTAAGCCGGTGCGGACCCGCGACATCACATTCTCGTCCGCCCTGGTCGAGTGAACCATGTATGATGGATACGAGAACTCGGGACTGTCGGGCACCAGGACCATTCGCCCCTCGTCAAGCAATTGCCGGACCGCCGCCATACGAAAATATCCGCTGCCCCCGCGCGCGAGTACGTAGTCCAGGGCCAGCGGCCCGTAACTGATCGAAACGACGCCCGCCCCCGCGTCTGGAAATGCGGCGTGATAGCTCGCTGCAAATTCCTCCCCCCAATCGATATGCACGTGATCATCCCAATCCAGCGGACGATCCGCCGGTGTCGTTCTCACAAAAACCAGCTTCTCCTCGAACAGCAACTCGGCGACGACACCTGTCCGAGCGGGAGGAGCATAGAGAATAGCGACGTCAAGCGCGCCTTCCTGAACTTGCTCCATCAGCCGCTCGGGCGAGTCGACGTACGCACTGATCGCAATCTCCGGACATTGGTGTCGCATCCACAACAACCAGTGCCGCATTAGCGGATTCCATTGGCTAAGCTCCGCTCCAATCGTGACTACGGTTTCTCGACCTGACGCGAGTGCAACGGATCGTCGAGCGCGATCCCAGGTTTGAACGAGCGAAGTCGCGAAACGGAAGAACTGCTCGCCAGCCGGCGTCAGCCGGGCTCCCGCCTTGTTTCGGATGAAAACCTTGCGGTCTAGCTGATCCTCAAGAACCTTGATCCGGGCGCTGACCGCCGTTTGCGTCACATTCAGACTTTCGGCCGCCGCGACGAAGCTCCCTGCCTTCACCACCTCGAGAAAAGTCCGGGCCACATTGATATCCATTTTCCTCCTCGCTGCCGCAGATGTGGCATTTAAGTCAGCAATATAACAACAAGACTGCGATTGTTATCCATCAATATTATTCGTTTGCTTTACGTTATTCCAGTGACCATCTTCTTCTTGGTGGTTGAAAGAACCCCCACGCAACAACCCGAATTGAGGAGCTCAGCATTGTCAGCCCTCTCCAACGGCCGACCGGCAGCACGGCGCAAGCGGAAGCGAGTCTCTGGGCAACTAGGAGTTGGGGCTGGTGCCGGGCTGAAGCGGGAGCGCAGCGAGCTCGCTGCTCAAAAAATGTGCGCCCTCGGCGAAATGACTAGAGGCATCGCTCACGATTTTCGCAACATCCTCGCGATCGTTTCGGGCGGCTTGAGAGTGGCCGAACGAGATTCGCGTGACGCAGACAGACTCAAATCAGCCTTTGACGCAATTCGGGACGGCGTTGAACGCGGCGAAAGAATGGCGTCTCGATTGCTCAGTTTCGCACGTCAGCAGGAATTGATTGCAAGCCCGGAAGACGTGAACACACTGCTTCGTAAGCTCGAGGTTTTTCTCAAGTATGGCGCTGGCTCGGGTATTCGGATCGATCTCGCCCTCGCAACCGATCTTCCGGCCTGTTTGGTCGACCCGCCACGGTTCAATGCCGCCATTCTCAACCTGGTCGTCAACGCCCGCGATGCTATGCCCGAAGGCGGAGTTATCCAAATTAGCACGGCCGCTGTTCGAGGAATGGACAGTGGTCGTCCGGGCCAATACGTCCGCGTTCGGGTCCGCGACCATGGCGTCGGTATGTCGCCCGATGTCCTCAGTCGGATCTTCGATCCATATTTTACGACCAAAGGCGACGGCGGCACCGGGCTGGGCGTACCCCAGGTGCAAGCATTGTTGCAGCAGGCGGGCGGCTTCGTTCGCGTAGACAGTGCGGCGGGTCGAGGCACGTCATTCGATCTGTTTTTCCCAGTGCATGATGAGCAACAGCCCGCAGCCGGAGATGCCTGGCGCGAGCTCGACCAATGGGCAAACGAAGGGGGAGCCAATCTCGGCGGAACGGTGCCGGCGCTCGCAGCTCAATGACCTCAAAGGAGCCAGATTGATGTTGGCGACGGATTTGGAAATGACTGAGCTCGACGCGGTTCGCGCTCTCGAACGGCGTCGCATCGAAATGACGCGCGCAAACGATGCAGATGGCCTTGAGCCGCTTCTCGATGAAAACCTCATCTACGTGAACAGCGCGGGCGGAGTCTTCGACAAGCCCAGCTACCTGCAGAAAATTCGAACGAACAGTCTCACGTACGACGATGATTTCGACGTTCGCGAAACCGAAATCCGAGTCCTCGACAATCTGATCATTTTCGCAGGCGTGATGCTCGGACATTCACGGCTCGAAGGAGAACAGCAGGTCCTGCGTTTTCGCTGCCTTGCAGTCTGGCGAAAAGATCCCGCCGGATGGCGAATGCTGGCGTGGCAATCATCGTCAGGAAGTCAGGTGAATTAGGTCTCGGAGGATTGAATGAGCAATGACAATCTGCCGCCCGAAGGCCCGGACCTCGGTGCCGGCGTAGAACTCGATTCGCTCACGGATGGCGCGATGATCAAGGGGCATGTCGGAGGCGCGCCCGTGCTGCTCATTCGGCGCGACAACGACCTATTCGCAATTGGCGCGACCTGCACTCATTACGGCGGACCATTGGAGAAGGGTCTAATTGTGCAGGACACGATTCGCTGCCCTTGGCATCATGCCTGCTTCAATTTGCGAAACGGCGAACCGCTGCGTGCGCCCGCGCTGGATCCGCTTCCGTGCTGGCACGTCGAGGTGAGCGATGGCGTCGCATTCGTGAAGGAAAAACTCCCTCGGCAAAAACCCGCGACACGTCGCGTAGACATTCTACCTCATTCCATCGTCATCGTCGGCGGGGGCGCGGCCGGAAATGCGGCGGCAGAAACCCTGCGTCGCGAGGGATACGACGGCCCAATTACCATGCTCAGTGCAGAAACGTCCCTGCCCTGCGACCGCCCCAATTTGTCAAAAGACTATCTTGCCGGAAAGGCGCCCGAGGAATGGACAATATTGCGGTCCGCCGACTTCTACGCGCGCAACCGCATCGACGTTCAACTGAATGCGCGCGTTACCCGCATCGATACACAGTCGCATGTGGTTCACCTCGCCGACGGCACTCACCGCGGTTACGGAACGCTGCTTCTCGCCACCGGCGCTGAACCGGTAAGGCTGAAAGTCCCCGGCGCCGACGGGGCGCACGTCCACTATTTGCGTACACTCGATGACGGCCGCGCCCTTGCAGAAAAAGCAAGCAGTGCGCGAACAGCGGTCATTATCGGTGCCAGCTTCATTGGCCTTGAAGTTGCGTCCTCGCTGCGCGCCCGCGGAATCGAAGTGCATGTCGTGGGTCCGGAGGCGATTCCGATGGCACGGATCCTGGGTGCGGAGTTGGGCTCCTACATTCGTGCGACCCATGAAAAGCACGGGGTTACCTTCCATCTCGGTCGGGCCGCGGCAACTATCGACAACGAGGCGGTTACGCTCAGCGATGGCACTCGCATCGAAGCTGACCTTGTTGTGATTGGGATCGGCGTGCGTCCCGCGACATTCCTGGCTGAACAGGCGGGCTTGGTTGTGGACCGCGGAGTCCTTGTCGATGAGTTTATGAAAACTAGTGCGCCCGATGTGTTCGCCGCCGGAGATATTTCTCGTTGGCCGGACCGTCACAGTGGCGCTCAGATTCGTGTCGAGCATTTCGTCGTCGCTGAACGGCAGGGTCAGACTGCAGCTCGCAACATGCTCGGCCTGAATGAACGATTTGATGCCGTGCCTTTCTTCTGGACCGAACAGCATGACCTTGGAATCGCATATGTCGGCCATGCGGAGGACTGGGATGAGGTGAAGATCGACGGTTCGATCGACGACCGTGATTGTTCTGTCACCTACCTGCGCGAGGGCCGTGAGCTGGCGGTGGCTGTGATCCACCGCGACCTTCAGGGTTTGCGCGCCGAAGTTGAGTTCGAGCGTCGTATTGCGCGACCCAACTCCCGCTCCGCCGCAGAACTCGCGGAGGTGGTCTGAATCATGCAGGGTCTTCCTGCCCGCAACATCAGGATCAAGCGCGTTTATGAGCCCGCCACCAGGCAGGATGGCATGCGAATCCTGGTCGATCGCCTTTGGCCTCGGGGACTCACCAAAGAGGATGCTAAGCTTGACGAATGGCTTCAGGAAATCACCCCCAGCGCCAGTCTCCGAACGTGGTTCGGTCACGACCCGCGCTGCTGGAATGAGTTCCGACACCGCTATCGCATTGAGCTTGCTGAGCACGCTGACGCTCTGCGCACGCTACGCCGCCACGCGCGAGAACGGCCGATCACACTTCTCTATGCGGCCAAGGACGAAATCCACAATCACGCAGTCGTACTGAGGAACGTTCTCCTGGGTCGAGCGGAGCGTCAAGAAGGAGACCCTGCTCATGACAAATGAGACTTTCCCGCAGGTAACGCGGAATCTCGCTCGAATGCGGCGCTCGTTTGCGCCGGATTCTGCCACCGCATTTCATGAGTTCGGTCAAAAGGTGTTTGCGGAAGGGGCCCTATCGACGAAGACCAAGCACCTCATCGCGGTTGCCGTCGCCCATGTTACGCAATGCCCCTACTGTATCAAAGGCCACACCCGTGCTGCGATCAATGACGGAGCCACCGGCCCGGAGCTGATGGAGGCAATCTGGGTCGCCGCGGAAATGCGAGCGGGCGCCGCCTTTGCCCATTCAATTTTAGCCCTTGCCGAGCTCGAGAGTGTCAACGCGAGCCGAGCCGATGAAAGGATGGGAACGCAGTCCCGACGAGACCAAGATACCCAGTGAAAGCGAGGCCTCGGCCAGACGGGTCAGGACGCCGACTTCCAATGGCTAGTAATGGCAGATGGTGCGGCTTGTCGCGTCTCGAGTCAGCTTAGCTTGGGCACCTCGCTTGGGCTGCATTCGGTACCAACGGTGCTGTACTGCACCGAGTGCCCGGTATCGATTTGTCCGACTTCAGCAAGAAGCCTGCGGCAGTCAGCAAGCGCGAGGTTGAGGAGCCGAATAACCTTCTCGATCCTCTCAACATCCGAGGTTCCGTCGAGTTTCAGTACCGTGGGCGCCATGTCCAGTTGTCCCTTCCCTTGTCTGACCGGGAGAGCTCCTATCTGGACTCCTGCTAAGAACGTTCGGCTTTCCAGGTTACCACGGGATTCCCACGCTCCGGCCGAGGCATCGAAATCCCGTGGAAACACGCCCTTCTAGTTATCGCTACCATCGGTGCGTTGGTCGTCCCCATTCGGCCGACATGGTGAGGACCAGTCCGTTTCCTCGCGAAGAAGGCTCGCCAATCCCACCGGGCGGGCCTTCTTTTGCGGGATTCTCGGTGACGTCACAGAATAGCGAGGTAATTTTTCGTGAAGGGCTCAGAGTCGAGGCGGTCTATTGCTCATGATCCGGACGCGCTTAGCGATGCTGAAGCGCTCCTGGCGAAATACCCTGACGTCAGCGCGGACGAACATGATCGTATTGGGCGCTTTCTCCGAAAAGGCGCGCCGATCGACATCGGACTACTCTCCTCTAACGGCGAGCTCTGGGAGACCGCTGAACGGTTTAGGCTCGAACATCCGCGGTACTTTAAGCTCGGCGGAGGGGTCTACGCCGGATGGGCCGTTGCGTTGATCGGAATTGTTGGAGGGCTTATTTTGATTCAGGACTTGGGCCTAAACTAACTGCCTGCAGGGTTGAAGCCCGAGCCAGCACGATCAATGCTCAAGCAGTGACGCGGCAAAAGTCCAGGTCCATCACCGAGCCGCTGACGAACGCCGCCATATCGCCGTCGATGATCAGTGTCGTGCCACTCGTCGCGTAGCGCTCTCCAATTGAAGACTTCCGTCTCGGTAGCTCGTACCGGACATTTGAATAGACAACTACTGCTATCTTCTCGTTGCGTTGCACGGTGAAAAAACGATCACCAGCGCACCGGAAAGTCGTCACTCCGTTCGCCGCCTGCACTGCGCCTGTCGAGCATGCCGTCGTACAGAGCAGAAGCGAGAGCGCTGAAACTAATGTACTCCTGGGAGACGCACGCGGGATCACTACTGCAGAACGGCGCATGCTGCCGCAACCAGAGCAATCAGCCCCACGAGTCCCAACGCAATCAACGTCGGATTCGACAAAGTTCTATTCTGCGCTTGGTTATCGTCCTGCCGAACGGCTTCCAAACCAGGCTCTAGTTCCGGGTCGGCGAGCAGACGAGCGAACTCGAGATATGTCGCCTTCTGGAGGATTTGTCGCACTAACCGGCGGTCGTCTTGATTGAGCTCTGGATATTCTCTCAGAAAATCGCCGAGGCGATTTACCGCGCAAATGCTTTTAGTCGACATTCCAATCGTTTAGGCGCTGCAAGGCACACGCAGTTAATATGCGATTTCAACGACGCCTCAGATCGCAAGCCGATACCCAACGCTGGGCTCCGACAAGATCAAGCGCGGCTCAGAGGGGTCCTCTTCGAGCTTTTGGCGCAACATTGCGATGTACCCTCGAAGATACTGCTGATCGACGCTTGGATTGCTCCACCCTGCAATCAGGAGACGCCGATGGGTCACGACTTGACCGGCGTGCGTCATCAACTCCGTCAACAAACTGAATTCCTTTGGCGAAAGCTTGATCTCGGTTCCGCCGAGCGACACCTCACGGAACTCGACGTTCAGACGCAGTTCGCCAACCTGAAGTGTCTTCGGGGAGCCGAGCTGCTCCTTAAGCCGTCGCTCGGCTGCTCTTATCCGTGCCCGAAGCTCATCGACTAGGAACGGCTTGTCGACGTAATCGTCGGCCCCCGCATCAAGTGCGGCCACCTTTTCGGCCTCTTGATGTCGCGCCGAAAGGATGATCACTGCCACGGGGTCCTTGCTCCGCAAAGCAGAGATGATCTCCTTCCCGTCAGCATCGGGAAGTCCAAGATCGAGAAGAACGACGTCAAACACCTCTCGATCCGAACACTTCAGGGCAGCCGTGGCACTATCAGCTTCCAGCACGTCCCAGCCGTCGGCACGCAGGACCGGACCGAGCGCACGCTTGATGGCGGGCTCATCGTCTACGAGCAGCAACTTCTTGATCATGGCGATTCGGCGAGAGGAAGAGAGATTTCGACCCGCGCGCCTCGCAGCGGCTCCGTTGCTTTAGAAGCGCGGATGGTTCCGCCGAAGAGCTCCGTAAAGCCTCTGGCGATGGATAGTCCGAGCCCGGACCCGGAGCTTTGGCGCCCATTTAGCGCGACTTGGTGGAAACGGTTGAACACTCGTTCTCGTTCGTGCGGGGGGATGCCAGGGCCATCATCTTCGACAGCAACGAGAAGGCGCATATTCGCAACTTGTGCGCTCACCCGCACCGAGGTGCTGTGCGGGGTGTGCGTGACTGCGTTTTCGAGAATGTTGAGAAAGACCTGCTCCAGCAGAGATTCGTCCGCTCTGATCAAAGCAGAGGTGGCGCTGAACTCTCGGTGGATTGCATGAGCCCGAGCAAGCCGCCGAACCCGCGCTAGGGTACCTCCAAGCACTTCCACAGCATCGATTAGGGGCATCTCGGTGACGTCGAGTCCACCTTCGATACGACTCAGATTGAGCAGATTCCTAGTGAAACGATCGAGACGGCCGCACTGTTCTTGAATCGTATCCAAGAGGTCCGCGGTGGTTTCTTCATCGAGCGTGGACCCCAACTCGATCATGCTGCTTGCCGACGCGGAGATAGCTGCCAGTGGGGTGCGAAGATCATGCGATACAGACGACAGCAAGGCGGTTTTGAACTGCTCGGACTGCCGCAACAGATCTGCTTCACCGAGTTGCTGCGCTAACAAGCATCGTTGGATGGCCAGCGCGATGAGCGGGAGGAAGACTCGAATCTCATCGAGTTGCCGCTCAGCTGCATCGTCGATCACAAGTACACCGAGAGGACGATCCGCGCTCTTAAGCATGTGCCCGGTACAGCTGCCGCAAGTGAGCATCGGCAGACGACTGTCCCAGCAATCTTGCGCTGCATCCATTCCCGAAATCGATTGTGTCGGGGACACGAGTCTCCCATCAGTCTCCACGAAGAGCCACGCTCGCCCCGGCCTATCGCCGAGATATGCCTGGGCAGTTCTCTCGACCTCCGCGAGCGTAACAGCGCTCTGAAGATCTTCACTAAAGCGAAGCAGTTCAGCTACTCTCCGCGTCGCCGTTTCAGCAACAATTGCACGATCCCGAAGGCGCCCTCCCAGCACACCGGATCCAACTGCACTAAGCGTCAACGCAATCATCGGGACGAGATCGTCCGCAGTCGAATATGTAAGAATCCCGGTTGGATCGGTGAAGACGAGATTGAACGTCAGCGATGCAGCTAGTCCAGCGAACAAGCCCGCTCTCGCTCCCAAGAGCGCGCCTACGCCCATGACGCCGAAGACGGCCACAATTGCAGAGGTGATCGGCCGCCCGTTCACGTGGGCCGCGTAAGTCAGCATCAAAGCGGCAACGCCGAGCGCGATGCCGAGCAGGTGAGACCGCCTAAGAAGGCCAATTTGGTTGTCACTAGGCAAGGTGTCTGTCGACGCTGAAGGTTTGCCCATGCTCGACGAGGGGTTCCGAATTTGCGCTTCCTTCATCTCCGGTCCGGCTGCGATGGAGTTTTGTGTCACGGCACTGCTGAAGGCCGCGTTGTTGGCTGGCATGTTCCTACTCATTGAGGATGAAGCGGCGCTGTCCGCAACCTTGGCTGCCCCTCGGCAGCGATACTGTGGTGATTGGGATTGACGTTATTATGAAATTACCACGATTCAATATCATTTCTGCTGTCGCCCTCGTTGCTTGAGGGTCATCCACCTGCTCCGATGCGTTCCGTTGAAAACCCATATTATCGCTGACCCGCGCCGCGCCTCTAGGTGAACGCGATTGGAAACGTTGGCGCAACGATCTCGGTGCCAACGCCCACAGTCCTGGAGGAGAGCAGAATGATTCGGATTGCGATACTTCTCGCGACCACACTGGCAATCTCGGCTTGCGCGACCACACCACGCGCTCCCGCCACCCAAACCTGTCCTGACGGTTCGACAGTTCCGGCGACCGAGCCCTGCCTTCCACCCCCGCCGCCGCCTCCGCCCACTACAATGTGCGCAGACGGGACCGTCGTGCAGCAAGGGGTCGCCTGCCCATTGCCGCCGCCACCGCCGCCTCCGCCCAGTTATCATCGTTCGGGTGAGCGAGGATGAGTTTCACGGAGGCCGATCCCCAAGATCGGCCTCCGCAACCGGGTCAGCAGCTCTCAATCCTTGTTGATCCTCGAGACCGTCGGACCCGACACGCTCCCACTCTCCATTTCACTTGGTTGCTTGTTGCTTGGCCACCAAGCCGCGGCCGGCACCTGCCGGATACCTCGCGAGCCCAAGGCCGCGCTCCAGCGGAATGGGTCGATGATTAGCCGTTTCCTCAATTGGCTCCGCTGGCGCAGGGCCCACTGCCGCCTGTGCAACCGGCCGTCCGCCACCCCCACCTGCTACCGCTGCGAGGAGCGCCGCTCGGTCGCGAAGCCATGCCGCTGCTGCGGCCAACTCACCGACCGCCCGCTCTGCTCGCGGTGCGCGTAGCCCGTTGTCGTCGAGCGGGTTAGTCAAAGGAAATTGGGAGCTTCGCAGATCGAGTGCGGTTCGATCGTACCAGCAGGACACTGCGGCCCAAGTTCAAATAGCTAGCTGATTCTCAAGAAGAAAATGGTGGGCGTGGCAAGGATTGAACTTGCGACCCCTGCGATGTCAATGAACTGGTCCCCCGTCCGTCTAAGGGGAACTAGCCCCCTATGATACGCAGCCCGTCCCGGCTGATCGGTTTTCGTATCCCCATTTTGCCGCTTCACCTGTTCAAGTGAACAAGGAGCACTGTGATGCGCGATCGATTAGTCGGACGGACGACGGAGCGGTGTTGTGAACTCACAGCGGTCCCAATAGCGGCCTCGTTCGACCCATTGCAGACATCTGATACGGCTGACATGCTCATAAGATGAGAGCTAGCACTTTGTGGATGCTTGTTGCGGCGCTGATGTCTGCGCCAAGTCAAGCCGCAGCGACTGACGAGCTATGCTCAAAGCTTCGCGCTTTCGAAACAGCACGCCTTTCCAAGGGCGAACGGCGCTGGGTCGAGTTCCATTGGGGCTTCGATCAAGGTGCCATCTGGTCCTGGGCATGCCGCAACTCGACAGATCCACTTGCCAAGAGCACTTGCGGCTGGTTGATGCATCACACCAACCAAGAGTTTTCGATGAGCCTGCCACACCGGGTCATGACGTGTCATGGCTACCGGCTGCCGAAATACGCTCACTACGATTGGGACAACGTGGCTGGTACCATCAGTTTGAGGGGGCAAAATGACCGCCGCATCCTCATGGACCTAAACTACCGCGATCTGCCCAATGGCGAGCAAGCCATGAGGATAACCGTGGAGGATGCGAACAAGGACTACGAGCCGGAGGAGCTTCCCCCAATCCAACCGATGCCTAAGGACGCTCAGAAAGCAGCGTCGCGCTGACACTTAATTCAAATCGTTCGGCCTGTTCATGCTGAACAGAGGAGCACTGTGAAGCAGCCGGGCTAAGTCATTGAAAAAATGGTGGGCGTGGCAAGGATTGAACTTGCGACCCCTGCGATGTCAACACGAGCAGCCTCAACCAACCTATTGATTTTACTAGCTTTCAGCTCCTCGAGAAGTTCGATTTGCGAACGAAAACGCCATTCTGCAATCGTTCGAGTTGACATTGAACCGACCGAACACTGCAGGTGCAGCGCGCATCTAAGTTGCTGATCAATCACAATTCTTGTCCCACCGTTCGGTTAGATGCAAGTAGACGCCAAACCTCGTTATCGCGTGCGGCAAAACGATCGGCTCGATCATAGCCGATGTAGGTCTCGGGTGAGCCGACCTGGGCGAGGTTCTACTGATGAATTGCAGAGCTAGGCGGTTCATGCAGTGGCGCGGGGCCATAGGGCCGGCATACATCCGCTTGAATCGTTAGCGTCTCTCGCGCTCTGATTTTGAGGCGTCGGCCACATTCTGGTCGTGACCACTCTTGTCGCTAAAGAATGCCGCGGCGAACAGCCCACAGCCAAGGAGGGTGGAAAAAAACACCCCAAGCGTTGTGGCGATAACCGTGTTCGCGTCGAGTGTGCTATCCATGTAGAGATACATCAGCGCTAAGATGACCATCAGCACCGCGATGACGGCGATGATAACGATAATGCGCTTGAACTCGGCCATGGCTGTTTGGCGGTCTGTGGCCATAGTGGGCAAATAGGATCGCACTGGCCTCGTTCCTAGGCCTTCGTCTGACTCGAGGATCGTTGGCGCCGCTTCTTTCGAATTGGGCGTTCCGGCTGAACTCGAATTTCACCTCGTCCGAATAGAGCTCGGAGGATGAGTCCGATGCGTGAACGGCATGCAAACACGCCGCCGACGAACTTCGCCGGCGTTCATGACAGCCGCCCGTCAGTGGCAACGTCGAACGCAAACACGCCGTCCGCGCTTGTTGGCCGCTCGAGCACTTCCGGATGCCGTAGCGTGCGGATCGTATCGGAACGGCCGGCGCTCCAATGATCCTCCATGCTCCGCGACGAAAATTCGAAATCCTTCGAATCCCCTTCGTAGTGCTGCGAGCGGTAGATGAGCTGGATGATGCTGTAGACGTTGCGGTCGGCTTCCGGGAGCAGGAGGGCAAATTCCGGGGTGTCCCTGAGCTTCTCCGGCAATTTCGAGATCATGTCCGCGAGGGCACTGCGGAGCTTCTGCTCCTTCCGGAACTGGTCCGAGCTGGCGCGGGTGCGGCTTGAGTATTGGATCTCCTTCTGCCGGGTGATCACTTCTGCCATCGTGTGCGGCACCGCTCCGCGCGCGCTCCAGAGATCGACCTGGAAGACCAGCGTGTCCTGCCGATCGGCGCATTCGAGCACCCACTGTAGGGGCGTGTTGGAGACCAGCCCACCGTCCCAATAATGCTCGCCCTCGATCTCGATCGCGGGGAAGCCAGGCGGCAGGGCGCCGCTCGCCATAATGTGCTCGGGCCGGATCTCGTGCGTCCGGTTGTCGAAATAGACGAAATTGCCGGTGGTGACGTTCACTGCGCCAACGCTGAAGCGCATTTCGCGGGAATTTATGCGGTCGAAATCGACGAGTTGCTCGAGCGTGCTCTTCAGCGCCGACGTGTCGTAGAAGCTTGTTGCCTCTGCAGTCCCGGCCGCGGCCAGGAACGACGGCACAGTGCGCGGCGAAAAGAGGCCATGCGCGCCTTGAAAAAGCGTAACAGCGGAATGCCACTGGTTCGCCCAGTTCCGCAAAAGATCGGCGCGTAGCTCAGGCCGCAGCCATCCGGGGATCGGATCTGCCGTCACCGTTTCCCAGAAGCGGCGCAATTTCTCCACGCGCGCTTCCGGCGCATTGCCGGCGATCAACGCAGCGTTGATCGCGCCGATTGAGATCCCGGCGACCCAGTCGGGGTGAAGGTCCGCGGCCGCTAGACCTTGGTAGACGCCAGCTTGGTACGCGCCGAGCGCACCTCCGCCTTGCAACAGGAGCGCGATGCACTCGAAAGGAAGGCCCCGGCCTTGCGATTTTCTCTGGGTGAGCTGCTTCGGCTTAAACTGCATATTCGCGCGAATCCTTCACTGCATCGACCAACCGTGGCTGACGACGATCGACTGGCCGGTCAGCGCGTTGGAAGGAAAGCTCGCAAGGAAGGTCGCGCACCGGGCGACATCGTCGAGAGTTGTGAACTCGCCGTCGACGGTCTCGGAGAGCATCACATTTCTGATGACATCGGCTTCGTCGATGCCGAGTTCTCTTGCTTGTTCCGGGATCTGCTTTTCGACCAGCGGTGTTCTGACGTAGCCGGGACAGATTACGTTCGTACGAACGCCATGATCGGCGCCTTCCTTAGCCACGACCTTCGCAAGGCCGATCAGTCCGTGCTTCGCAGTGACGTAAGGCGCCTTAAGCTTCGACGCCTCCTTGGAATGTACCGAGCCAATGTAGATGATGGAGCCGCCGCGGCCTCCCGCATACATTGGTTGAAGACATGCGCGGGTGGTCAGGAAGGCACCATCAAGGTGGACCGCGAGCATCTTCTTCCAGTCAGCGAAAGCGTATTGGTCAACGGGCGCGACGATCTGAATGCCGGCGTTTGAAACCAGGATGTCGACGCCGCCGAAACTGCCGCATACCTGTTCGACACCGGAATTGACCTGTTCCTCGCTGGTCACGTCCATTTCGACGGCGAGGGTGGAACCTCCGCCGGCATTGATCTCATCCGCTGCGGCGCGAGCTGCATCAATGTTGTGATCCGCGATCGCGACCCTCGCGCCCTGCCGGACGAGTTGCCGAGCAATCTCTTTTCCGATCCCACTCGCGGCGCCGGTTACTATCGCCGTCTTGTCCTTCAATTGCATGCGGTTGCTCCTCATAGTCTGGTGCAGCGGTCGAGCGGCACGATGTGGTCGGTTCCATGCTGGGTGTCGCGGATCCACGCACGGTCTTCCGTGAGTGCAATCACTTGGTAATGCGGATGGAGGTTTCCTCCGGTCCGCACGAGGTCGCCTACCTCGACGTGCACCGTTTCGCCGAGCAGATCTGTCGGCGAGCGACATGCAAGCGTGCTCACGGCGCCATCCCCTCGGCGGCTGGCGGCTTCGCCGCGATAGGCAATATCCGGACTTCGACGATCATACTGACGGATTCATTCGGACAGGAAGCGGTCAGATCCCTTCTTCGAATGAGACCGCGACGCTTGCGTTCGCGCTCAGGCGAACCTGGTTTCCTTCGACTTCCGCGATCAGGCCGCCCGGCACATAATGCCGGTGACCGGCGTGACGTCCCTCGCCGGAATCGGCCGTGGTTAGACGGATGCGCGAACCGTCGAGGGCATCGACTGTGCCGATATGGGCGCCATCCGCGCCAATGATTTCCATTCCGGGCCTCACGCCTTCGATCCGTGACATTCGCGTAATCCCGCTGTTGTTTTCAGTGTGTTGCGATGCCGGCTCGCGTGGGGAGCGGGGAGGGGCGCCGGCACCGCAACTGTAGATGAACTCGTGTGCGGCCCGGACGCGGTTACAATGGGGCGGTCGGCCACGCGATCTTCGCATGTCCTCTCCCCCGGGAGCTGGATCAGGACCCAGCCTGACCCGGGCTGAACCCTAGGAAATTCCGGCGCCTGAAGGTCGAGGGATCCGTCCCATAATGGTCCCGGAAGACGCGGCTGAAGTGGCTCCGGCTGCTGAAGCCGACTTCCGCCGAAACGCCTTCGACAGGCCGGACGGTGGAGACCAGCAAGCGGCGCGCGACATTGAGCCTGATCCGCGTGACGAAGTCCATGGGTGTGACCCCGAGCGTGGCCTTGAAGCCTCGGGCAAAGGCCGAACGGCTCATGCCCGCTTCCTTCGCGAGGCTCGTCACCGAGTGATCCGCCGAAGGCCGATCGAGGACGGCGGCGATCGCCCGCCCGATGCGGGCATCGCTGAACAGCGCAGGCGGGGTTCCGGCCTGGCGGCTCGAATGCAGATGGCGCCTCAGAAGGACGACAAGGCAAGCTTTCATGAGGGCGCTCGTCAGCGCCATCGCGCCCTCCCCCGGCGCCGCGACTTCCTCGAGCATTGCCGCGAACGCGGCGGAGATGACCGGAACGTCCGACAGGTCCTCCGCGACCGGTTGCGAAAGGCCGTCGAGCGGTCCGTAGGACCC
>JBEDUM010000160.1:0-26961 GCA_040414585.1 Sphingomicrobium sp.
GCGGCGTTAAGCCGCCCAGCATTGACTGATAGACTAGCCGGTCCAGGCGGCGGCGCTGATGCCGGAAACGAGTGTCTCCTCGGGGCGCCTAATTTGCTCGGCCCAATTCGCGCCACTCTCATGCATGATCCTGGTGACTTCATCCGCTTGGCCCTGGTCCCAGACCCGCATGGCAAGGAGCAGCGTTCCGGCGGCGCCGCGGCGATCATATTCGTCGATCTGCTTGCGCTCGAGGCGGTGCCCGATGCCCTCGGTGAGCGCTCCGGACCCGAGGCCCGCGGCAAGAGCAACGCCTGCGGCGAGCGGAACAGCGGCCCCGCTGGCGAGCAGAGCGACGGCGCCGATCAATGTCCCCACCGACCCGGCAATGCTCGTGGTAAGAACCCGCATCTGCTGATGGTCCTGATCAGTTGGCTCGCTGTCGTCCGCACCCGGCTGGGGATCCTTGTCGTCCTCGGGCAGCCGGGCGTCGGCGTGAAGGTAGCCGGCATGCCTCAGCCCGTCGATCGCAGCCTGAAGCGATTCTTCATTGCCGAAGCGCCCATGAACTTCGAGGACCCGCTGAGATGGACCACGGGTGTTGTCATTTTCGGTCACTTGAAGCGTCTCCTCCCGCGCATATTATGCGTCTTCAACGTGCGGCTTGCCCCCTCAGTGCCGCTCTTCCGCCAACACCTGGATTTTGGCGCTGGTCTTTGGCGTGGGCCAGATCGCGCATATCGGCCTCCTGCGATTGGCCCGACGTACATCCTCGCGACGATCGCCAGCAAGTTAATTGGACCAGCAGATGGAAACGGTCCGACCGTACATTTGCGTGTCAGGCCAGCAGCTTGGTTTCGGGTATCTATGCGTTCCTTCCGGCGGTCGCAAAGCAAGCTTTCGAAGGCGCAAGTTTCCATGGTTGGATCTGCGGGCTGGCCGCCACGAGCGCCGTGGAGGGGCTCTCCGAAGACCGCGGACACTTGATTACCGGTCTTTGCGTGCAAGGCACCATTTGTAATGTCCCGCTCGCATCTATCCTGGCTGCTGATCCGTTAGGGGGCCAGGCCGAGGCTCAGCGGCAACGACGGGAAAGCAGCGATGCATTGGGACCGCCAATCTCGCATGCAAGGAAACAACGATCGCTGTCGTGATTTGGTCGTGCTTCCACGCGGCAAATCGAGCCGCCATGCGATGGGGAAACGTTCGTGGGTATAGGCACAATCCATCGACCTCGGCTCTAGCCTCAATGCGGAGGTCGACATGAGCAACGATGCCCCAACGCCGGTGGCGGAACCTGTGCCACCGCCATATCCCGTCCCGCCGTCTGAGAAGACCGCTGGTCCCATCCGCCCAGCTCGTGGGTCGACGCTGCAAGGAAAGGTTGCAGTCGTAACCGGCGCGGCGCGCGGGATCGGTCGCGCCATCGCGGTTGAATATGCCGCGAACGGCGCGCAGGTGGTTGCGCTGGACATATGCGGTCCGATCAGTCCGACTGCAGACGCCGTGCCTGCGACAGAAGCCGAGCTTCACGAAACGGTATCCATGATCGAAGCCGTCGGCGACCGCGCGCACTTCATCAAGGCCGATATCCGCGACATCGCTTCCTTGAGGGCGGTTGTCGAGCGCGTGAAACAGGATCTCGGCAAGATCGACATCATTGTCGCCAATGCTGCGATCCAGGGCTGGAAGCCATTGCTGGAAATGTCGGATGCCGACTGGCGCGACCAGATTGAGAATAATTTGAATGGAACGGCCAATACGATCCGCGCCTTCGCGCCTGGGATGGCGGCCCGGAATTACGGGCGGATCATCGTCCTCGCCTCGATGCAGGGCATGATGGGCACGATGCACGGGGCAAGTTACTCCGCGTCGAAGTGGGGAATTCTGGGCCTCATGAAATCAGCTGCGCTCGAGCTTGGGCAATATAATGTGACGGTGAATGCCATCGTTCCCGGTTTGGTGGGGACCGCCCTGACCTATAATGAACAACGGCTCCGCGCGGCCATCGCCCAATCCAACCGGCCCGTACCCGAATTTCCGACAGCACAGGAGGCGTGGGATGCCCGTGCTCCGACGGTTCCACTCAAGGTTGGGTGGCTGCAGCCGGAAGATATCTCCCCGATGGCCGTATTTCTCGCTTCGGACGCTGCGGCGATGGTGACCGGAGGAGAATTTGCGGTCACCGGCGGAGACGCCGCTAAGGTTAGTTAGGCCACGAGGCTGGAAAGGAATGCAGCATGAGACAAACTCAAACCGGAACATGGATCGCCGAGGCGGGCGATACCAATCAGGCGGTGCTCGAGCACTGGAGTGACTTTGTGCCATTTTCCGCTCTCCTCAATGACGAAGCCGGCGACCAATTCATGTTTGGCGGCGTTGTCGTCGATGAGGACGGTCGCAAGAACGAGTTCGACGGCTTCGAGAGCGTCGACGATGCGCGAACCTTTTGCGTCGAGGTGCTTCGCATTCCGGTATCTCGCGTCCGCGTAACCGAAGGATGAGTCGACCGGCGATCAAGCGCATCGCGACTCAATGCGTGGAAAGCTGACATTAGCGCGAGTGCGCAATGCCGCTGGCGGTGAGGGACCAGAGGCGCCGCTCACTACCGAGCCCCGAACAAATAATAATCGTAAAGCGCCCGGCTGATGTCGGCGATCACTCGCTCGCGGTCCTCAAACGGCTTCTTGCTCTCTTTGATGAATACGACGACGATGAGCTGGCCGGCGTTGCCCGGCAGCGTGATCAGCCCAGCGTCGTTGAGCGAGCCGCCGATCGTGCCGGTCTTTTCTGCGACGACGGTGCCGTCTGGGAGGCGGCCGCGGATGCGCGCCTTGCCGGTCGTGTTGCGCTGCATGATCTCGATCAGAAGTTTCGTGCTGTCCGGCTTCAGCGCCTTGCCGGTGAAGATGCGCTCGAGCAGGCTCCCCATCGCCTCGGGCGTCGACGTGTCCCGCGGATCGTTGTCGAAGGCGGTGTTGGGCTTGTCACCTTTCTCGTCTAGCTTCGGATCGGCCTTGCGGGCGGCGTCGAGCGCCTCGGGAAAGGATCCTGGGGGTATGTGGAAGAAGTCGCGGAGGATACCAGCCGTGTCGCGGTCGACGCGTAGACCTTCGATGCCTTGCGCACGCACCCAGGCTGTAGCAGCAGACGGGCCGCCGGCGAGCTTCGTCAGCACATCGGTCGCCGTATTGTCGCTGACGGTGAGCATCAGCTCCAAGAGGTTACTGACCGAAACGCTGACGCCTGGATGCTTGAAGGTAGAGGCGAGGCCTTCGGACTCCACCATCATCGCGTGGGGCACCGCGACAAGCTGATCGAGCGAAAGTTCGCCCCGATCGACCTTTGACAAGATCGCGCCGGCTACGGCGATCTTGAACGCGCTCCCCATCGGGAAACGCTGGTCGGCGTTGATCAGGATGCGCGGGCCGCGGCCGTCCATGTTCCACGCGGCGACCCCGACGGTTCCTTCCGACGGCTGCGCGATGCGTATGATCTCCGACCGAAGCGTTGCTGGATCGGCGGTCGCGGGCGCTGAACAGACGAGCAGCGCGAATGCAGCGAGAGTGATCAAGCGAGACATGAATCGACCATCCTTTCGAACTCAGCGCCTCCGCGGATCGGGTCGGCCACAGGCAGGCCAAGCCTTGCGCTTTCCCGCGCCATCAGCTGCCGCGCCTGTTCGTCGTCCAGCACCGAGGTATTAAAACTCACTCCTCCGACGTGGATTCCCGGATTGGTGCGGGAGCCGAGGCGCAGACTGATGTCGATGATCTCCTCGACGGTCGGCACTCCGAATTCCTCGTCGCCGAGCATTCGGCTTCGTGTCGGATCGTGACAGACGACGATTACGTCCGGTTGGCTTCCGTGCAGCAGCGCGAGAGAGACCCCCGCATAGGCCGGGTGGAGCAGTGAGCCCTGCCCTTCGATCATGTCCCAATGGTCGTCGGCGGCGTCCGGACTCAAGATCTCCGCCGCTCCCGCGGCAAAGTCCGCAACCACGGCGTCCATCGGGATTCCGCCGCCAGCAATCATGATTCCGGTTTGGCCCGTCGCCCGGAAGTCTGCCTCGATCCCTCGTGCCTTGAATGCACGCGCCAGGCTGAGCGCTGTGTATTTCTTCCCCAACGCGCAGTCGGTGCCGACGGTCAGTAACCGCTTGCCACTTCGTTTGAGGCCATTTGCGACGGGAATGTTGGCTGGCGGAGTGCGTATGTCGACGAGCCGGCGACCGAGGCGATCGGCTGTGGCCGCAAGCGCTGACACATTGCGCAAGCGCGCGTGCATGCCACTGATGATGTCGAGCCCTGCTTCGAGCGCCTCGACAAGCGCTGGAACCCAGCTGTCCGCGATGAAGCCGCCGGAATTGGCAACGCCAATCACGAGAGCGCGGGCTCCTTCCGTAAATCCTTCCCGCGGCGTGAGTCTGGGAAGGCCGGTCGAGACGGTCGCGGTCGGGAGCGCGAACTCGCCAATGCACTTGTCGCTGGCCCAATCGCGCAATCCGAAGGCGGTCTTGGCGTAGCCCGGCTCGACGGTATCGCCGAGGAACAGGAGATAGGGTTGCGGTAGGGCGAGCGAGAGACGCTCGGCCCCTCCCTCAACTTCTAATGCAAGCACGTACGCCCCTACCTGTCTTAGTGGCCGGCGTTGACGGTGAGGGTCAGCCCAAACGTGCGCGGACGGATTGCCGAGGCCGAAGCGCCCCCGTTCGGGACTACCGGAGGGGCGACTAAGCTTGGGAAGCTACCCGCATCGACCAGGCCACGCTTGTCGAACAGGTTGTGGGCGAACGCTTCGATCGTAAAGCGGCCGACAATCACGCCGGCCCGAAGATCGACTTCCGTGTATGCCGGAATGCGGATCAGGGATTTGTCGTCGAGATGCCGGTTGTTGTACTCGGCAACTCTCTTGCCGACGTAGCTGACGCTTGTGCCGACGAATCCGTCAACTGTCGGACCAATCGGGAATTGGTAGTCGGCGTGCACCGCGCCGCTCCACTTCGGGACCCACGGCAGCGGGTCACCCGCGAGTCCGCCCACGTCGGGCGTCGTATCATCCTTCAACTTCGCATCGGTGTAAGCGCCATTGGCCGAAAGGGTCAGGCCCGGGACAGGCCGGAGAGCTCCCGAGAATTCGAGGCCGTTCACTCTCGCCTTGCCGCCATTGGCGTTGATGCCGATCTGGTTGACGACCTCGAACAGCTGAATGTCTCTCCAGTCAATGTGATAGGCGGCCAGCTCGGTCGACCACAGGTGTCCGTCAGGTGCTTCCGCCTTGAACCCCAGCTCCCAGTTCGTGAGCCGGTCCGCCTTGTAGGTTGGCGGTACGTTTTGCACGCCGACGGGAATCACGTTTGGACCGCCGGGACGGTATCCGCTCGCCACGCGCGCATAGATCGACGCGTGTTTGCTGAGCTCGTATCGCGGCGCAACTGAGTAGGTGAACACGGTCTCAGACGAGTTGTCGTCCGCTTGCTGATCGCCAATGACAGCCGAAGTGATCACCTCGTGCGCGCTCTGCTTGTTGTGCGCCAGGCGGCCGCCGACCGTCAGATCGAAACGGGGCGATGCGTGCCAGGTCGCGTTGCCGAAGGCGGCATATTCGTCATACTTCGAATCCAGGAGGACGAGCGCGATCGGAACAATGTCAGGCGCGGGCGTGTCCGTTCCGAATTCAGTCGCGAAGATATTCTGCGGATCGATCCCCGACTTCTCGTGCGTGTAGAACAAGCCGGCCAGCCACTCGAACTTGTCGTTGTTCGGCGAGGACAGGCGGAACTCCTGGGTGAACTTGTCCGTGCTCGTCGTCTGGAAGAGCTGAACGCCAAGCGGTCGCATCACCGGTAGACCGCTCGTCGTGATGAATCCGAGGTTCGCTAGGATGTTGATCGTCTGCCCGAGGCCGAACGTGTCGTCTGTCTCAAGATTCTCCTTGAACGTCGAATAGCTGGTGGATGAAAAGAAATTGGCGAAACCCAGATCCCAGTCCGCCGTCCCGTAATAGGCGCGATATTTGATGTGCGTCGGCTGCCGCTGGTAAACCGACTGGACGAAGCGCCCGTAGAGCGAATTCAGTGTGTCCGGGTCGATATCGAATTCATTGCCGCCGCCGGAATTCAAATTCTGCGCGAAGGCCGTCAAGCGGATCGAAAGATTGTCGGTCGGATCAAACAGAAGCGAGGCGCGGCCGCCATAGCTTTCTCGGTCATTGATGTCCTTGGCGACGAGTGTCTTGCCAAGCTCGCGGATCGGCAGCGGAGGGAACGGGAATCCGTTCGGGAATCCCGGAGTGCCAGGCGGCAGTAGCTGCGGGAGTGAGAAGATCGGGTTGTTACCGATCGAATCAACGTAACCGTGATCCTTACGGTAGAATCCGTCTACCCGAATCGCGGCCTTGCTGCCGAGAGGTGCATTGAACACGGCAGCAGCGTTGTACCCGAGTCCCCCGTGGGCCGTGTCTTCGAAGCCCGCCTGCGCTCTGGCCTCGACCTTGTTTAGTCTCGGCGCGTTCGTGATGTAGCGGATGACGCCGCCGAATGAGCTCGCGCCATAGAGTGTGCCCTGCGGCCCGCGCAGTACCTCGAGCCGGTTGATGTCGAACGGATCAAAGTCACCCGAGAGGATGGCTCCGTTCGCAAGGCCGGTGCTCGAACCGAACGGAACGTCGTCCATGAAAATCGCGACAGTGGAGGCGACGCCGCCAGTGTTCGCGCCGCGCAGCGTGATTCGGTTGACGCCCTCGGTGCTGCCATTGATGCTCAAGCCGGGCACGAGCGAGAGATAATCTTGGAAGCTCTTCGCCTGCTGTCGGTCGAGCGTATCTCCGCTGACGACCGTTACCGAAGAGGGCACGTCGAGCAGCACCTGCGGGCGCTTCTGTGCGGTTACGACAATCGCTTCCGAGTTTTGGTAGCTAAGGCCTCCGTTTGGCTGTGGCGACGGCTGCTGCTGTTGCGCCTGCGCTTTAGCCTGGTCCTGCGGCTGGGGCGTCTCCGCCGCCACCGGCGCTGCAATCGCAAGTGCAAGGAAAGCCGCCGAGCTTAGAAAGGCCGCGTGTCCGCTGTAGCGCATCCTGTTCATCATCTTCCCCCTTCGAAATTCAAATCGAACCATCATAGGCACACGCCCCGTGAGTCCCGGAATCCGCCTCTCCGCACCAAGCAATGTGGCCGTTCCATCATGCATGGTTCGTCCTTGCGGCCGCTCTCGATCCCCATACTTCGTCGGGGCACCAAATGGTTCCGTCTCGATATTCGCAGGAAGGACTTCGGTCCTCTCGCAGGAAGGTGGGGCCGTCGAGGTCGACGACGTCGCAATGCTGACCGACGATAAAGGCAGGCGCCATGGCGAGACTCGTTCCGACCATGTTGCCTACCATTACGCCGAGACCGTGGCGGCGCGCTTCTTCGGCGATCAGTAGGGCCTCGGTCAGGCCGCCACATTTGTCGAGTTTTATGTTGATGACGTCGAAGCGACCAACAAGCCCGGGCACGTCGTCAAGCCCCAGGGCGCTCTCATCCGCTGCAATCGGTATCGAGCCGCGAAAATCATCGAGAACCGCTTCCTGCCCGCGAGGGAGCGGCTGCTCGAGTAGCGAAACGCGATACGCGTTGAGCGCATCCACCAGCGGATCGAGCTGGTCGCGCGTAAAGCCTTGGTTAGCGTCCACGCCGAGCCACACATCCGGTCGTGCGCCCCGCACCGCGCGCACGCGCTCGATGTCGAGGGCGAGATCTCCGGTAAGCTTGACTTTGATTGCCCGTGCGTCGGCATATCGGCGCGCACCCTCCGCCATAACAGCGGGCTCGTCCGCCCCCAGTGTGAAGGTGGTGACAAGCGGGTTTGGATCGCTGATTCCGGCAAGTTCGCGCGCCTCGGTGCCACGGCGTTTGGCGTCCAAGTCCCACATCGCACAATCCACCGCGTTGCGCGCGCCGCCGCGCGGCATTTCGCGACGCAGCTCTTCCCTGTCCGTGCAGTGTTCGATCGTGTCGCGATAGGCCTCGAGCTCGGCGACGATATGTTCTGGATCGTCGCCCAGATAATAGACCCCGGCGGCCTCTCCGCGCCCGGTGAACTCACCATCGGACAGCTCGACGACGACCACGTCGGACGTCTCGAACACGAATCCGGAGATCCGGAACGGCGCCGAGAGCCGGTGAGTCTCGACGCGATAGTCGAGGCTGAGCGCACCCATCAGTAGTTGGTCGTCAGCGAGATCAGCCTGAACACCAGGCCAACGTAGAGGAACGATCCCGCCGCGATTACCAGCAGGATGCTCCAGACCTTGCCCGGCCACCGCCACCGGTTGCTCCAGACAATGTAGGCATACCACAGCATCACTGCGAAACCGCCGACGAAGACGATGATGCTGAGCAGCTCGAGTGGGAGCAGGAGAGCATTAAAACCCGCTTGGTTGGCTAGATTGCCCAGCATCGTCTGCGCCAGCACCAGCCACAGGACGAGGAGGCCCGGGATCAGGATCGCCGCGATTCGGCTCGACCGGTATGCCCAAAGCTGGCGGCCTTCGCGGCCGAACTCGGCCTTGAACTTGCGACGCACCAGCCACCGGGTCGGCCACAACACAGCCGTCAGCAGCAGGACCGCGAACGAGCCATACAGCAGCGGCAGGATCCAAGCCGACGAGCGGTAGGCGGGAGTCCGGTCGAAATCGATGATCGGCGAAAGCATGCCGTAGCTGAACCGGACGGCTTTGCCGTCCGCGACGTTCGCGCTCAGGATGTCGTGACCGTCGGCGTCACGCCAGGTCATCGGGCCGATGTGAACCCACTTGCGCGGTTGGTCACCAAGCGTCTTGGCGTCGGCAATGAGTGGGTTGCCGTCCTTGTCGACGCCGACCTTCGCCTGCCCGAGCAGATCGAGCGCGGCGAGGAAATCGGTGCGCGAGCCGCGGGTCGTCGAATAGACTCCAGCGAGCTTCCGGGCGTCCTCCTTGGCGTTCTTCGGATCGGCTTTGACCGCGTCCGGGGCCTCCGGGAAGTAACGGTCGGCGAAGTCCGAGAAGAACTGCTCGCGCAATGGCTCGGCCGTCCCTTCCTTCCCCGGGCTGTTGAACGACACGAAGATTCCAACGTCCTTGTCGAGGAACAGGTGAAGGTCACTGTGGAAGGCCTCCGTGTCGCCGCCGTGGGCGATCACATGCAGGCCGTTGATGTTGGTTTCGTAGAAGCCATGAGCCATGCCGTTGCCCGTCGGGAACGGCGTGTTCGCGCGCGAATGCATCAGCACCGCGGTCTCGGGTTTCAGTATCTGCTGGCCGTTGTACTGCCCCTTCTGGAGGTGTGCGATCATGAACTTGGCCATGTCGTCGCCCGTCGCCGATAACGCTCCGGCCGGTGCGGCGTTTACGAACTCGAAGCCCATGGGCTTGTCCTCGCCCGGGCGATATCCCTCCGCCAACAGCGGCTTAAGGTTGGCCGGAACCGGCTGCCGGAAGGTCGAATGCTCCATTCCAAGGGGTTTGAAGATGTGGTTTTCGAGATAGGCGTCGAACGGCTCGCCCGAGGTGCGCTGAACGATGTAGCCCGCGAGGCTCGCGCCGTAATTGGAATAGGCCGGAGTGGTGCCCGGCGCATAAATCCGCGCCGGAACCCACTGTTTTAGCAGCGTATCAAAGGGCACCTCCGTCGGGCCCTTTGTAATCAGGCTCTTGACCGCCTCCTCGAAGCCCGGCGTGTGCGTCATCAGGTTGAGGACGGTGACGGGCTTGCCCTCGTAAGGCGGGATCTTGAAGTCGATGTACTTGTTGACGTCGGCGTTGAGGTCGACCTTGCCCTGCTCGACCTGTTGCATCAGCGCCGTCCAGGTGAAGAGTTTTGAGATCGATCCAGGCCGGAACAGCGTCGCCCTGGGATCGACCTTCACCTTCTTGGCGACGTTGGCGTATCCATAGCCCTTTTCCGTGAGGACCTGACCGTCCTTTACGACGACGACAACGGCGCCGGGAATGTCGCCCCTCGCGATTGCGTATGGCATGAAGCCGTCGAGCCATGCATTGACGTCTTCGGTTGTAAGTGGGTGCGCACCTTGATCCAGAGGGGTCTCGGGAGGAGTTGGCGCCTGCGCGGATTGCGCGCGCGGCTTCGGCACCAAGGACGGTTGAGCCGTCAGCGCAGCGGCCAGCGACAAGGATCCAATGCTGAGAATCGCCGCGACAAATGCAGCTGCCTTGCGCATTACTTTCCCCCTTTTTCTTCAGCGAGTTGCGGAATGAGCCGAAATCGTCTTATCGTGCAAAAAAATGCCTGACAGGGACATAATCATCCTGATTGGAAAATTGTCAAATCCATTACAAAGGTCTGCCGGATGAGTGTTCATCCGACGCTGGGTCGCATCTTGCGCGATCTCCGGAATCATCGTGGTTGGACGCTCAAGGAAATGAGCGAACGGAGCGGAATTCCCGTTTCAACGCTTTCGAAGGTCGAACACGACCGGCTCACGCTTACCTATGACAAGCTGCTTCAGCTCAGCCAAAAGCTGAACATCCGCATGTCCGAACTGTTCGCGGAAAGTGAATTGCTCGAAGAGGGCGTCACCGCGCGGCGTAGTATAGGCCGCCAGGATGAGGCCGTGCGGGTCACCACGCCCAACTATGACTATTACTATTTGTGCACGGAGCTCCGCCGCAAGCGGATGATCCCTGTCATCACCCGCATCCGGGCAAAATCACTGAGTGAATTCGGCGACCTCGTCCGTCACTCGGGAGAGGAATATATCCATGTGCTCGAGGGCAGCATCAATGTGCATACCGAATTCTACGACCCGGTCACGCTTCACGCCGGAGAGGGCATCTACATCGACTCCAACATGGGCCATGCGTACGTCGCCGGCGAAGGCTGCGATGAGGCGACGGTCCTTGGCGTCTGTTCAAGCGCCGACGAGGGTTTGATGAGCTCGCTCATGACAATTCACGAGCCGGGTCCGGTGTCTCAGGCCTCCGAGCGAGCGCCGGAGCCGCGGGTACGTCGGCTGCGCCGACCAGCTGCGTAGTCAAGTCGAAGCTAATGTCCGTTTTTGGTGGAATGCGGACGCCCTGATCGCCAGCAACGCGACGCTAGTGGCTGACGAAGCTCACTGGAATCCCGCCCTTGAGCGAATTGGCCACTGTGGAATTCGCTTTCGCATGCTCAATGACAGAGCTGGCGTCACTACCGTCGGCCGCGCTGCAACGCACATGAAGGTGAGCCGCCGTCACCAGCAACGGCTCGCCGGCAAGCTCGACGGTCACGCTCACGGAAATGTCGCCGAGCTCCGTGCCCTCCTCGTGGGCCGCGTAGCGTAAGTCGTTGCAGAAGCAGCCGCCTATTGCGAGGCCGAGCAATTGCGCCCCGTTGAAGCCGAGTCCCCGCGCGTCCCTCGGGCCGGTCGACGACAATTGTGTGGCCGCCGGTCCAGCCGATCGCCGCTTCCGTGCCCTGGATGTTGCGAAGCTCGATCGTAACTTCCGCCATACGCGCCTCACATCGATGCGGCTGAGACAATCCGCCCGACGCACTCGCCGAGTCCGATCCCCACCAAGCCGTCAGCTTCACACCAGGCGCGCATTGTCACTTCGTCACCATCTTCGAGAAAGCTGCGCGTTTCGCCCGTTGACAGCTCGACTGGCCGCTTGCCGCCTTGGCTGATCTCAAGCAGCGAGCCGAGACCGCCCGCGCTGTCGATAGAGAGCGTCCCTGTCCCGATAAGGTCGCCAGGCTGGAGGTTGCAGCCGTTGCTGCTGTGATGCGTGACGATCTGGGCCGCGCTCCAGTACATCGCAGAATCCGCCGAACCTCGCGACAGGATGTGCGGCGCAATTCCGCGCTTGCGCATCTGTTCAGTCGAAAGGGTGACCTCGAGCTGGATCGAGAGAGAGCCTGATTCTCGATCGGCGGCATCGTCCAGATAGGGCAAAGGCTGAGGATCGCCGGAAGGCCTCGGTGGCATGGGCTTGCGGAAGGGCGCGAGAGCTTGTGTGCTGATCACCCATGGACTGACGCTCGTAAGGAAGTTCTTCGCCAGGAAAGGGCCTAGCGGCTGATATTCCCATGCCTGGATGTCGCGCGCCGACCAGTCGTTGAGCAGGCAATATCCGGCGATATGTTCAGCGGCTTCGCCGACCGGAACAGGTGATCCGAGATCGTTGCCGCGTCCGATCCAGATCCCCAGCTCCAGCTCGTAATCCAGGCGGCGGCTTGGTCCATATTCGGGCACATCGGCGTCCGGCGGCTTGCGCTGGCCGTTTGGGCGGATGACCGGCTCCCCCGACGGACGCACCGAGCTTGCGCGCCCGTGGTAGCCGATCGGCACAAATTTGTAGTTTGGAAGCAGCGGATTGTCGGGGCGGAACTGTTTGCCAACGTTCGTCGCGTGATGAATGCCGACGTAGAAGTCGGTGTAATCGCCAACGAAGCAGGGCACATGCATCCTGACTTCACTCTGCCCGATCAGTTGGCCCTCTATGTCATCCCGATATTTCGGGTCGCCGAGCAACTCCTGAAGGCGGATGCGAAGATCGTGCGTTGCTCCGTGCCCACGCGCAAACCATGCGTTGAGCACCGGTTGCGAGAGGTCTTCTCGCCATTCCTCATCGAGCAGGTCGGCGATCCCAGCGAGATCGAGCACATAATCGCCAATCGCCACGCCCGGCCGACGGCGGCCCTTTGCTTCAGAGAAGATGCCGAGAGGCAGGTTCTGGATCGGAAAGTCGCCGCCTTGCGCAGATTCGACCCAGCTCGTGCGCGCCGGATCGGTGCTCTCATCAGTGGTCAAGGCAGCTTCGCCTTCGGGAAACCGGCCCAGGCGTGATCATAATCCGGCTGCGCCCGCTCGAGGGCCCAGTCCGTCGGCCGATAAGGCCAGCAGGTTTCGACCATGAACGCCATCGTGCCCTCAATCTTGACGGGCGTCAGGTCAGCCTCGCTGGCCTTGCGCCAGCTTTCGACGTCCGGGCCATGACCACTCATCAGATTGTGAAGCGACAGGCCGCCCGGAGCAAAACCCTCTGCTTTCGCATCATAGGCGCCGTGGATGAGGCCCATCGCCTCGCTCATCACGTTGCGGTGGAACCACGGCGGCCGGAACGTATCCTCGGCGACCATCCAGCGCGGTGGGAAGATGACGAAGTCGGCATTCGCGCGACCCGGTACGTTGCTCGGACTCGTCAGCACGGTGAAAATCGACGGGTCCGGATGATCGAAGCTGATTGTCCCGATCACGTTGAAGCGCGACAGATCGTAACGGTATGGAACATAGTTTCCGTGCCACGCCACGACATCCAGCGGCGAATGATCCAGAGTCGTCGCCCAAAGATGGCCGAGCGACTTCTGCACGACTTCCACCGGCTCGTCGCTGTCCTCGAACCAAGCGGCCGGAATTTCGAAATCACGAGGGTTCGCAAGACCGTTCGAGCCAATTGGCCCCAGTTCCGGCAGGCGGAACGGCAGACCGTAATTTTCGGCCACATATCCGCGTGATTCACCTTCGAGCAGGTGCACACGGAACTTCATGCCCCGGGGTACGACTGCGATGGACCCGGGTGGAACCTCAAGGCGACCAAGCTCCGTTTGAACCTCGATCGCACCTTGCTGCGGGATGATGACCAACTCGCCGTCGGCATTCACGAAAACGCGCCGGTCCATGCTCTTCGCCGCGCGATAAATATGCACGGCGCAGCCTTCCAGATCTTCGGCTTGCCGAGCGTGCAGCATGGTCACGAGCCCGTCGACGAAATCGTTCCCCGACGGAAGATCTGTCGGCGGGTTCCAGCGTAGGCGATTCGGTGCGAACGGCTTCGCCGAAGGCGGCGCGGCGAACAACGATGCGCCTGAGTATGCGACGAACGGCCGATGGTCCGCGGTCGGCCGCATCCGGTACAGCCAGCTTCTGCGGTTCTCGTGCCGCGATGCCGTGAACGAGCTTCCCGAAACCTGCTCGGCGTAGAGACCAAAAGCGGGGCGCTGCGGGGAATTGCGGCCTTTGGGCAAAGCGCCCTCAACCGCCTCGGATTCGAAGTGGCCGCCGAACCCAGTCATGTAGCGGAGCATGTCCGTCATGCACGCCGGTTAAAGCGTCATGCGCGCAAACTCAAACGGGCGCGGTGCCCGAAGGAGCCGCGCCCGTTCGCGCGGGACAGGGACTCGCAACCCGCCCACGCTTTACCGACCCTCTCCCGGGTCAGCTGTGATTCACGTTCACGTCGATGCTGTTGGGGACATTGATGTTGGTCGTGTGTCCGCCGAGGCCCAACTGGCCGCGGAATAGGTATAGCAGGACTAGCACTACGATAATCAGCAGCACGACCGCGAGAACGCCGCCGCCTCCGCCGCCGCCGGTCTCCACTATGGTCGTCCGTTCGCGGTCAGTATCATCGCGATCATCGGCCATTGGAAACTCTCCCTGTTCACATTGTTCTTGCGAAACGAACGAACTGCGTATGAGGCGGTTCCCGACCAGAGAGGCATCATGAAGAGCTTGGGAATGTTGGGCTTGGCTTTCCTTGCATCGTGCAGTCCGGCACATGAGGCGCCGGAAACGAACAACGTTGCAGTTGGACTAGCTTCAGACAACGCTGAAGGCGTTGCACTTTCATCTAACCACGAAGGAAATGCGGCGCTTCCCGAAGACCGCACGCCGCTCGCCGAGCCGAAGGGACCGATCGATCCCAAAAGCGTCGAGGCCGCTGGGCAAGTCGTGCAGCATTATGGTGCTCTCATCGAGCAACATCGCTTCGAGGAAGCGGAAAGGCTTTGGAGCAATGCCGCCGCTGCGTCGCAACTGAGATCCCAGTTGGCGCCTTATCCAGAGATCCACCTCGAGATCGGAAAACCTGGCCATCCGGAGGGCGCCGCGGGTTCGATCTACGTCACGGTCCCAGTCGTCTTTTACGGCAAAGACCAGACAGGTGCTCCACTGCGCGTGTCAGCGGACATGATCCTGCGCCGAGTGAATGACGTGCCTGGCTCAACCCAAGCGCAGCGGCGCTGGCACATAGACCGGGTCGACTGGAAGAAGGCCGGTTAGAAGCTGTTCAGCGCGTCGGCGAGCTTGTTCTGATTGTCAGAGGTCACGGGCGCGCCCGTTGCGTCGGTCGGCTGGTCGGCATTCGTCGTATTGTCTGCCTGCGGTGCAGAGCCGGCGACATCCCATGCGAACCAGAGAATCCCGGCGGCCCAGATTAGCGCCATCCAGCGGCTCTTGAAGACAGAGCTCGTGCGCATCGGGATCATGTCCGGGAGTCTCGCGCCGCCGTCTTAAGATTGGGTTTCCTCTGTCTCTTCCTGGTGGGTTACCTCGCGATGCGGAAATCTGTCGCGGATCCGTGAGTTGAAATAGACGCCCTTCGCAAAGGCAGAGCCGAGCGCCGCCACAACGGTGTCCGGAACGTCTGAATAGACGTAGCGGCGGCCGGTCACGAATTCGACCCACAGCTCTCCATTCGAGTGGTCGTATGCGAAGCGCCTGATGACGGTGGAGGGCATGAGGCGTAAACGTGCGGCGCACCGATACCGGTCCAGCCACCGATGCGGTTGAACTCCTAACGGTTAAGTCGGAACGGAAGGCAGGTGTGCACATACGCGAATGTTGAACCCGGCAGGAGGAGAAGGACCGTGAAAAACATCGCAGTTGTCCTGGTCGGCACAGTCGCCTGCATCGTCGTCGGTGCCTGCACCGAAGAGGCCAGCGCACCAGGGGAAACTGCTCAATCTCGTGGGAGTCAGTGCTTCCTCGCCAGCCAGGTGAACGGCTTCTCGCCGATCAGCGATACCATCGTGGATGTGCAGGTGGGTGCCAGCCGCTATTTTCGCCTCACCCTCCAGGGCTTCTGCCCCAATACGGCGTTTCGCAACCGTGTAGCCCTACGCACGCTGGGCGGCGGCAGGTGGATATGTCGGGGCTTGGATGCAGAGATCGTCGTGCCTGACGCGATGGGGGGTCAGCGGTGCCTCGTTCGCGACGTCCAGCCCATCACCAGAGCCGATTGGGATGCCGGCCGCCGACACTAACCTCAGGCCGCATCAGGTGCTGCGATGGACGACTTGCTGCGGCTGAGCGCAGCCGCCATTCCGCCGAGCGCGAGTGCGGCGCCGGCAATCGTGAGTGACGTCCAGCGATAGTCCTCGAAACACGTCGAGAATCCCATTGCGATTATCGGTACGATCACGCTCGAATATGCGGCCTTGGCCGGACCGATCCGCCGAACAACCGGATAATAGAGGCTAAATGTCAGGACGGAGGCCGCAAGCGCCAGATAGAGGAGGCCAAGCCAATAGCTCGGACGTGGGTCGAAGACCGGCGGTCCGGTCATGGCAAATGCGATGGCGGCATCGATGATCGCGCCGGCGGCCATCGACCACGCAAGCAACGCAAAAAGCGGATAGTGCCGGATCTCCGGCCGTGCTTGCAGCACGTTGGCGAAGGAGGCCCCGAGCATGCCCACGAACGTGATCAGAATCCCCGCGACGATCTGTTCCGTGGTGCCGACGTGCGCGCGAATTTCGTGCACGAAGAGCATGGCGATGCCGGTGAACGCGACAAGCGAGCTCCACACGAAACGCATCGTTGGTCGTTGCCCGAGGAAAGCCCAGCCCAGCAGCGAAGATGGAATCAAGAGCAGTGCGAAGACCGTCGCGACTACGCCCGACGTGATATGGCGTTCGGCAAGGTAGACCGCGTTGAAGTTCACGCAGAACTGGGTGAAGCCCAGGATGATCGCTGCGGTCAGGACCCGTCGGCCGAGCGCCAGCCTGTCGCCTCGAATCAGCGCGAGCAGAGCCATCGCAGCGGAGGCAATGACGAACCGGTATGCGACCGACCATTGCGGCGGAACAATGCCGAGCTGACTGCGAATGACGATCCAGGTCGAACCCCAGGTCGCGGTGAAGACGATGAAAGGTAGAGTGACGGCCTTGAAGGTTGAGACGTGCTCGTGCTTCACAGCGCAGCAATCGCGGCGGCGAGCCGCTCGACTGCTTCGCCTTGCTGATCCCAGCTGGTAACAAGCCGGATCTGGCCAGGACCCCACTCGTAAAAATCGAAGCCCTGCGTCCGCAGGTGCGCGGCTTCGTCGTTGGTGACATTGAGGAAAATCTCGTTGGCCTCGACGGGATAGACCAGCCGGTGAGGCGCCGCCGTCGCGAGCGTCTGCGCGACGGCATTCGCCGCGCGAGCATTTTCGAGCCACAGCCCATCTTCGAGTAGCGCCAGGATTTGCGCGGCAAGCATCCGGCCCTTGGACGACAGGTGCCCAGCGCGTTTGCGGCGAATGGCCACTTCGTCGAAAAGCTCGGTCCTGAACAATATCAGCGCCTCTGCATTGAGGCCGCCGTTCTTCACGAAACCGAACGACATAGCGTCGACGCCGGCTCGCCAGGTGACGCCGGCCGGGCTTTCGCCGGTGGTCGCCAAAGCATTCGCGATCCGTGCGCCATCCATGTGCAATGCGAGCTCTCGCGCCTTCGCGAGCTCGCCGAGCGTGGCGACCTCGGCCGCTCGATAGACGAGGCCGTATTCCGTCGCATTGGTGATCGAGATCGCCGCGGGCTGCACCTGGTGCACGTCGTCGCGGATGAGGTCGCAGGCCGCGGCGACTGCGTCACGGCTGATCTTCGCACCCGGGCCGTCGAGGAGGATCAATTTCGCGCCGGCGGTGAAGAAGCCTGGCGCTCCTGCTTCATCCACCTCGATATGGGCGTCCCGGTGGCAGATTATGCCACGATAGGGCGGGCAAAGAGCCGCCAGAGCCAGGCAATTGGCGGCCGTTCCCGTCGAAACCCAAAGCGCCCGCACTTCACGCTCGAACAGGTCCGAAAATGCGCCGTCGAGGCGCTGGCTCCACTCGTCGCCGTCATAAGCCGTATCGAGCCGGTTCGACTTCGCAATGGCCTCGATCACCTTGGGATGAGCGGGCGCCGCATTGTCGGAGAAGAAACGCATGACGGCTGCGTGAAGCCGAACCGCTTGGGCAAGGCAAGTGGCGATTACTTCTTGCGCTTCTCCTTCGGCTCGGGCTCGGACAGAGCCCGCGCCTGCGCTTTGCGGCGCCGAAGATTCTCCCGAAGCGCGGCAGCCAATCGCTCTTCGCGCTTCTTGTCCTTGTTACTCATGCCAGCCACATGCGCGCCGTCCGGCGCTCCCGCAACCGGGTTGACAGGCAAAGGCCCGCCCCGTCATAGGCGCGCCACTCCGGACAACGTGCTGCCGTAGCTCAGTGGTAGAGCGCATCCTTGGTAAGGCTGAGGTCGTGAGTTCAATCCTCACCGGCAGCACCACCGGCTCCAATTAAATCAATAATTTACGCATCATCCCAAGGATGTGCCGAGCGGCGCGTCCTCGGCGCGGCTGCACCTCTCGCTCTTTTCCTCTCGGTTAGGATTCTTGCTGGATATCAAATGTAAATGCGGTTTGATATCATAGAATATTAATCTCCGTCAGTAGTGATCCCAAGAGAAACGCGCCAATCCCACAAGAGAGAGGGGGGAGAGACCGCGTGGAGAAGAAATCTCCGAGCATCGCTGTGCGCGTCATAGCGGCCTGCGGGGTGATCCTAGCGATTGCCCTCGCGGCGTCCGCGATGGACGCCATGCCGGAGGAGCAGCAGGTGAATCACTACACGGGGATCAAAGAGGCCGCGGACCAGGTCGTCCGCTACTGCAACGAATATCCAGAAAGGTGCGAGTAATGAGTATGTTTCGACGCAAGCCACCGAGAGTGCGCGCCCTGAACTGCGTTGTGGCAGCCCTGGAGCGTCTTGAGGAAGCTCGCGAAATACTCAGGGAGGCGTACGAGTGGGAAGCCATAAGGCCCGTTGCCGACGCCCGTGAGCGGACGAGGAAGGCCGCCCAGGACCTTTTAGGCCAGTCGCCTTTATCCACCATCGAGGAGGTCCAAGGTGCGACCTGATGGCTGCATCATGCTGGGCTTCATTGTGGTCATCCTCTGGCGAGGCTTCTCGGCCTATGTAGGGTGGGAGCTGCCGGACGGACCGTTTGGTGTCCTGTGATGTTTTGACGCAAGCGCTCGCGGGAGCGCGCCTTGAAGTGCCTTGAGTAGCCTTAGGACAGCTCGATGACCCCGCAGGACGCCCTCGACCGCGCTTCGCCTGAAGCACGCAAGGCTGCCTTCCAATAAACTGGCCGACCTTGCTCGAGAACAGCAGGCGCTCGAACTTCTCGTCCTCCTTGCGGCGACGGTCGTTCTCTGCCTTCTTTGCGACAGCGTTCAGGACGTCAGTACAGTGCCCCACCACGTTCGCCGGTCACCAAGATCCTCCTCAATGACGCCGGTCCCTCATCTTCTTCTCGCCGAGGGCGTCCTCAATTCCGCTGGCAATCGCGTCGCCGATCCAGACGACGACACCGAGGAGGACGATGGCCAGGCCAAGTTGCAGCGCGCTAATCACGATTCGTTCCGTGATTTCGCTTTAGTGCCAGCGCATTAAACGCGCAATTAATGACTCATGACGCTCTGGAAATGTGTCGCAATCCGGGACCGCGGTCAGCGGTGGTAATGCCAGAGCTTCTGAGGCGTCTCGACCGCCATCTTGAACGTCCATGCCAGTCCGAGAGCGGTATAGACCGCAAACCCCACGAACAACGCGATCAGTCCAACCACGACCTTCTCGCGGACACGCTGCACATCGATGCGAACCATACAACACCTACCTTGGCCCTCATTCAGGGCGCTGGCGTGATGATGTCGCCTTCGTGCTCAGCGGCAATAGGGGTGAATCCCGACCTGTCCCGTAGCTGGACTCACCGCGGGCGGTGCGTCGTGCCCTTCCCAGCCGTAATGAACAAGGCGACGACGGGCTCGCCGGCGTCCGCGGTGTGCCATGCGCCCGGCGAGTTGATCGCATATTCGCCGGGGCCAAGCTCATGGCTCTGCTTCGAGCCGTCCGGAAGCTCCTGATGGAGCGTCATGTGACCCTGCAGCACGCAGACGACCTCGTCGCCAGCGGGGTGCATTTCCCAGCTCGTCCACGGCTCCTCAAAACGGAACAGGCTGACCAGACGCCCCTCGTCGAGGTCGTCACCATGCCGCTCCATGTAACCGTCATACCAGTCCATGCCGGTGAACTGCGGCTGCGCCACGGCCCTGGCGCCCATGCCGAGGTGGATCGGAAAATCGTAGAGCGACTTGCCCTTGGTCATTCGCCGGCCATCACGAAGGCATTGAGCTTGTTGCCGTCGGGATCGCGGAAATAGCCGGCATAGAAGCCGCCGCCGCGGTCGCCCGGAGCGCCTTCGTCGCTGCCGCCATTGGCCAGCGCGATGTCATAGAGGCGCTGGACCTGCGCCCGATCGGCGGCTTCCAGAGCCACCATCACCCCGTTGCCGACCGTCGCTCGATTGCCGTCGAACGGCCTGGTGAGGCCGATGCCGGCGCCGCCGTCGGGCTTTCCCCAGGCTATGAACTGCTCGTTCTCCATCATTCGACCGACGCCGAGCTCGCCACACAATGCGTCATAGAACTTCGCCGACTTCTCGCGATCATTCGTGCCGAGCGTGACATAGCCGATCATGTTTGCCTCCTCCGAGTCGGGCGGAGAACATTAGGTGAACACCTCGGCGAAAACAAGCTAGCACGCGGGGTTCATTGGCCATAGAGTTCGGGCTGACGCGTTATTCGATCGGCGCGCAGGCCTTTTGCAGCCACTCGAGATCAGCGCCGGATAGCTGCGACCCGATCTTCGCCAGCACGTGGGCGTGGTAGCAGTTGAGCCACATCAGTTCCTCCGGTTCTAACATCTCGGCGTCGATCAGCCGGCGCTCGATGGGCGCGAAGGTCAAAGTCTCGAAGCCGAGCATCTCCTTTTCCGCGCCCTCGATCTCGCGCGGAACGACGAGGACGAGATTCTCGATGCGGATGCCGTACTCGCCCGTCTTGTAATAGCCGGGCTCGTTCGAGATGATCATGCCCGCCTGCAGCGGCTCGTCGCCGCCGCTTTGCGCGCTTCCCACCGGCGAGATGCGCTGCGGCCCCTCGTGCACCGCGAGGAAGCTGCCGACTCCGTGGCCCGTGCCGTGGGCGTAATCGAGGCCAGCCTCCCACAAGGGTCGCCGCGCAAAGCTGTCGAGCTGGCTGCCGCGCGTACCCTTCGGGAAGACGGCAGTGGCGATCGCGATGTGGCCCTTGAGAACGCGTGTGAAGCGGTCGCGCATCTCGGCGGTCGGCTCGCCGATCGCGACGGTGCGCGTGATGTCGGTCGTGCCGTCGACATATTGGCCGCCTGAATCGATCAGGTAGAGCGTGCCCGTCTCGAGCTTGCGATTAGTCTTCTCGCTCGACTTGTAGTGCACGATCGCGCCATTCGAACCTGCGCCCGAGATGCTGTCGAACGAAAGGTCGCGCAGCTCAGGGTTTTCGCGCCGCAGCGCTTCGAGATGGTCCGATGCCTTGAGCTCGTCGACGTCGCCTTTCGGCGCTTCCTCCTCGATCCAGTGCAGGAACCGCGAAATTACCGCGCCGTCGCGCTCTTGGGCGGCCTTCTGGCCGGAGATTTCCGCGGGGTTCTTCAGTGCTTTGGGAAGGATCGTCGGATCGCGGAGCGGAAGGATTTTGGCGCCGGCCTTTTCGAGCGCTTCGAAAATGGCGGCAACGGCGCGCTCCGGGTCGACGACGACCGTCTTGCCCTTGAGATCGGCCAGCGAATTCTCGAATTCCGCGCGCTCATGGAGCCGCACGCCGTTGCCGAGATGCTGCCGGACGTCCGGACCGATCTTCTCCGACGCGACGAATAGATCGGCGGTGCCGTCGGCGTGCACCACCGCATAGGCCAACGCAACCGGGGTGTGAGTCACGTCGGCGCCGCGAATGTTAAACGCCCAGGCGATCGAGTCGAGCGCCGAGAGCACGGCCGCGTCGGCGTGCTGCTTAGCGAGCCAATCGCCGATCTCGGTCCGCTTCTCGGCCGCCGACTTGCCGGCATATTGGTCCGGCTGGACGATCAGGTGGGCCTTCGACGCTTCGGGGCGATCCTTCCAAATCTCGTCGATCGGGTTGCGTTCGACCGGCACCAGCTCGGCGCCGCGGCTGGCGAGCGCTTCCTTCGCCTTCTTCACCCAGTCGCGGGTGTGAAGCCACGGATCATAGCCGATGCGCGCGCCCTCGGGCGCATGTTCCTTCAGCCACTCGGTCGTGCTGGTCTCGGGAACCGACTGGTAGCTCCACTCGGTGGGTGAGACCTGCTGGCGGACCTGCAATGTGTAGCGGCCGTCCACGAAAATCGCCGCCTCTTCCGGAAGCACCACGGCCGAACCGGCGGAACCCTGGAACCCGGTGAGCCAGGCGAGCCGCTGCGCGTAGCTCCCCACATATTCGCTCATATGCTCGTCGGTGAGCGGAACGACGAAGCCGTCGAGCTTCTCAGCCTTGAGCTGCTCGCGAAGGGCCTTCAGGCGGTCTGCGTATGTGGACATGGGCTACTCCGTTCACCTGACAGCTAGTCTAATGAACAGCCGTCTTAAAGTCCCGAAGGTGACGAAGCTTGTCATCTCAATGAGTGAACCTGAGGGCAAACCGGTTCACCTTGAGATCCTCATCCATGCGCCCGAGAGACGCGCCATCGGAGACCGGTCAACTCGTTTGAAGTCGATCAACGACACTTCACCGGCCGAAGAGAGCGTATGGAGGCCGTCGTCGAACGGCGCGAACGCAGCCGGAGCATGGAGCCACGGCTGATCGTCAGCTTCGAACCGAAACTCATCCAGAACCGTGATGCGCAGCCTCCTCAGCGCACCACCATACCCGGTCGTTGCATCTTGGACGGGCAAGTCGATGTAGCCGTCGCCGACGCAGGGCGAGCCGCCTGGACGGCCAGTGGCAAGGCCCACCCGAACCGGGTTCAGAGGATGGAATCGCCACGGTCCCTCAAGGGTGCCGGCGAACGCGATATGGAGCTGATTGGTGCGTTCCGGCCGGGTCTGTTTTGTGCAATAGAACAACCACCATTTGCCGTTCCAGTAGAGCGGCGTTGCATCGACCGCTTCAATCGGCACGGGAATCGTCAGCTCGGCCTTCCATCCGAGCGGAAAAGCGCGTGCTCTGTAGAGCGTGAGCCGACCCGAGCGCCGCGCTTCCGGAAGCATCCAATGGTTGTTCCCGCTCAAGAAAACGTATGGATAGGAAAGATGCCATGGTTCACGAAGCGCGACATCGATCGAAAGCAAGTCGAGTTCTTTGCTATAGGTGAGGACTTCGATGAACCCTCGCCGGTCGGCATACGCGAATGTCTCAACGAACACATAAAGCGATCCCTCATGCCACACTCCGAAGGGATCGGCGCGAAATGCCCACCGTCGAGGCGTCGGCAACCAGACGAGATCTTTCCGCGAGAGAGTGTCTTGAAGGACGCGGCCGGCCGGCTCTCGCAAGATCGCGGATCGCCACAGCGTCAAGGGACGAAAGATCGAATGAGACACTTTCCGCCCGGTGAACCAGCCTTTACTTGAGACCGTCGCCATGATCGACCGTGGCAGTCTCTGAAAGCAAGCTCTTTGTGACGCAGCCTGCAAGCCGCGACCAAGTCCATCACATTGCGATCCTCGTCCGTTCGCTTTCGGGAGGGGGAGAGCAGCGCAGAATGGTTTCGCTCGCGGCTGCATTTGCGTCGGCAGGCCGGCGCGTCGACATCTACGTGCCGCAACATCGGGGGGACGCCAATGTGGGACTTCCGCCAGGCATCACCATCCGCGCTCTTGGCCCCGATGCCTCTTCGGCGCCGAAGCGGCCGCCGAAGAGGCAAGCTTATGCGCAGGCCTTGGCCGAAGCGTTGGTTCGCGATCGTCCGGACCTGCTCTTCTCCGCCGGCGCGGCTTCCTGCGTCGCAATCGCCGTACGAGCCAAGGCGATACTCCCCGAGCTTCCGCTCATCGTCCGCGCAAGCAGCCACCCCCGCCGCCCAATTCCGTGGCGGCGGCTCCGGCATCGGCTATTCGAACCCTTTCGCCGTATGCTTCGGGGTCGCCGGTACCGAGCGGCAGACCTCATCATCGCCGTGGGTGAGGAAGTGGCGACAGCGGTGCACCAAATGGCGCCAAAAGTCCCGCTGGTCGTGCTGCCCAGTCCCATCGTAACGTCGAAATTCATCGAGGATTTGGCCGGTCCGGCGCCGGAACACCCGTGGCTCACCGAAAGCGCGCCTTTCGCACTTGCCGTCGGTCGGTTGGCGGTCCCGAAGGACTTCCCCACGCTACTTCGCGCCTTTGCGCTCGTTCGCTCACGACGCGAACTCCGGCTCGTGATCCTCGGAGATGGCGGTACCCGATACCGTCAAGAACTGGCGGAACTCGCACGGAAACTTGGCGTGGAGAAGGATGTCGACTTTCTCGGGTGGACCAGCAACGTGCCCGGCTGGCTCGCGCGAGCGTCAGTGTTTGTTTCCACATCTATCTGGGAAGGGTCGCCGGGAGTGATCATCGAAGCGCTGGCTGCGGGGTGCCCGATCGTGGCCACCGACTGTCCCGGGGATACCCGGCATTTGCTTCGCAACGGCCGTCTTGGCGGCCTTGCACCGGTCGGCAACGTACGGATGATCGCGGATCTGATCGAGAAGCAACTCGACCATTCAGTCGATCCGAAAGCGTTAAGAGCAGCAGCGGCTCCGTATCGGGAGGAATTTGCGGCCAAGGCCTACCTTGAGGCGCTCGACTCCTTCGCTCCGGGCCGAGCCCGCCATACGATCCGGGCGGAAGATGCTTAGCGTTCTATTGGCGTTCGCTCTAACCTCTTATTCCGACGCAAGGCAGACGTTCACGTCACCGCTTCGCCCTTCCCGTCAGCGGCGAGCACGCTAAGAGCGCGCATATGGACAAGCCCGCCGATATTCCGCAGCCGCCTGTCGTCGAGCAGCGCCCCTACAGCTTCGAGCGCCACGGCGTGACCATCGAGGACCCGTGGCACTGGCTCCGCGATCCGAAATATCCAGAGGTCACCGATCCGGACGTCCTCGCCTACCTCAACGCCGAGAACGATTACTTCCATCTGTGGGAGGAGCAGCACCGGCCGCTTCTCGACGAACTGTTCGAGGAGCTGAAGGGGCGCATCAAGGAGGACGACAGCTCCGTCCCGATGCGCGACGGCGATTTCCTCTACTGGTGGGCGTTCAAGCCGGGGGCGCAATACCGGACCTGGTACCGCAAGCCCGTCGGCGGAGGCGATGATCAGATCGTCTTCGACGAGCCGGTCGAGGCCGAGGGCAAGGACTATTTCCGGCTGGGCGCGCTTGAGCCGAGTCCCGACGGCAGGCTGCTGGCGACGCTCGTGGACGACAATGGATCGGAGCGGTTCCAGCTACGGATCCGTGATCTCGCGACCGGAAAGGATGTCGAGACGGTCACCGAGGTCGGCATCGGGCAGCCGGTCTGGACCAGCGACGGCGCCGGGATCGTCTTCACGGAGGTCAACGAGCATTGGCGCAGCTATCGCGCGCGCTACCACCGGCTCGGGCGTCCGCCGCAGGAGGCGATCACCCTTTACGAGGAGACGGAGGAGCTGGGCTTCAGCGTCGGTGTCCACAAATCGCACGACAAGAGCCTGATCTTCATCTCGACGGGTGACAATGCGACGAGCGAGGCGCGCTTTGTCTCCGCTGCGGACCCGTCGCAGCCGCTGACGCTCATTTCCCGCCGCAAGCCGACGCGCGAATATCATGTCGACTCAGCGCACGGGAAACTGTGGATCCACACCAACGACGACCATGTGAATTTCCGCATTGCCGAGGCCAATCCGGCGAACCCGGGGGAGTGGCGGACTGTCATCGCAGGATCGGACCGCGTCTATCTGACCGGCGTAACCGCCTATCGCGATCACCTGGCGATCAGCAGCCGCGTCGACGGGCTCGATCAGCTGGTGCTGCGTACCTACTCGGGCGAGGAGACGCGCATCCCGTTCAAGGAAGCGAGCTACACCGCCTTCTTCTTCGGCAATCCCGAGTTCGCGCCGGACAGCTACCGCCTCGGCTATTCGTCGATGGTCACGCCGATGACCACCTACGACTATTGTCCGGAAACGGGTGCACTTGAGGTCAGGAAGGTCCAGGAGATTCCGTCAGGTTACGACGCGTCGCAATATGCGACCGAGCGGCTGATGATCACCGCGCGCGACGGGGTGAAGGTGCCTGTCTCCGTCGTTTATAGGCGCGATTTTCAGAAGAGCGGCGAAGGCAAGCTCTTCCTCTACGGATACGGCGCGTACGGCATGGCGGTGCCGCCGACGTTCAATTCGAACCGGATCAGCCTGCTCGACCGCGGCTGGGCCTGCGCCATCGCGCATATCCGCGGTGGCGACGACCTTGGGCATCAGTGGTTCCTGGACGGTAAACTCACCAAGCGGATGAACGCGTTCAACGACTTTGTCGACGTGGCGAAGGGTTTGATCGCCGACCGGTTCACCAAAGCGGGCAATATCGCGATCAACGGGCGTTCGGCCGGCGGCGAGCTGGTCGGCGCGGTGGTCAACAGCGATCCGGAGCTGTGGGGCGCGGCGGTTGGAGACGTGCCGTTCGTCGATGTGCTCAACACCATGCTCGACGACACGCTCCCCCTCACGCCGGGTGAGTGGCCAGAGTGGGGCAATCCGATCACGGATGTCTCGGTGTTCGAGCACATGCGCAGCTATTCGCCGTATGATAATGTGAAGGCGCAGGACTATCCGCCGATGCTGATCACCGGCGGCCTCACCGACCCGCGCGTCACTTATTGGGAGCCGACCAAGTGGGCGGCGAAGCTCCGTGCGACGAAGACGGATCACAATTTGCTGCTGCTGAAGATCAACATGGGCGCGGGCCACGGCGGCAAGTCGGGCCGTTGGGAAGGCCTGCACGAGGTGGCGGAGACCTATGCGTTCATCCTGACGCAGACGGGGAAGTGAACCGCCCCGTTTTCGAGATGACGCTAGCGGCCGGGCCGGAGCACATCGACGAGCTCGGGCACGTCAACAATGCGGTTTGGGTTCAGTGGATTCAGCAGGTTGCGGTCGCGCA
>JBEDUM010000161.1:0-2386 GCA_040414585.1 Sphingomicrobium sp.
GCATATTTTGATGCAATCCCCGGCGCCCTGAGCTTACGCTCAATCCGGGGTTCGCCCGCGGTTGTTGAGGCAGCCCAGCTCGAGAAAATAGCGAAAGCGGTTATATTGGGCGATGTCTCCGGTAGCGGAGGGCCAAATTTGCTCGGCCGCCGCATGGCACTGCTGGCGGATGGCAGCTTCATTCGCCGCATCGGCGGGAACTGCCGCCAGCGAAGCGGCGCCAAGCGTTATGAGGAGAACTGCAGTCGCCCTTGTCACCAAACCCTCCTGTGCGGACTGAACCGAGCGTCGCGCGCGCTCGTAATGCGCGGGGAGATCTATGCCGACGTCGGAAGGGACCTCTCCGTATTTGTTGCAACCAAGCCTGCGGATGATTCCTTGCGACCAAGCTTGCGGATGAAGGTGTAGAAGGCGGGCGTGAGGAGAAGGCCAAAACCGGTCACGCCCAACATCCCGAACAGCACCGCCGTGCCCAGCGATTGCCGCATTTCTGCTCCCGCCCCGGTGGCAACGGCGAGCGGGGCAACGCCCAAGATGAGGGAAAGGGATGTCATCAGGATCGGGCGAAGGCGCGTATGGGCGGCGTGCACCGCGGCTTCGCCCGCGGCGACACCTTCCTCCTCCTTCTGGCGGGCGAACTCAACGATCAGGATAGCGTTCTTGGCGGCCAGGCCGACGAGAACGACGAAGCCGATTTGCGCCAGGATATCGATGGGCATGCCCCGCGCGGCGAGGCCGGTGACGGAGGCGAGCAGGCACATCGGCACGATCAGGACGATCGCCAGCGGCAGCTTCCAGCTTTCGTATTGCGCGACGAGGACGAGGAAGACGAAGAGAGCGGCGGCGCCGAAGACGAGGAGAGTCGGCGTACCGCGTTGCTGTTGTTGAACAGCGAGGTCCGTCCACTCAAAAGCAATGCCCTTGGGAAGGACCTGGTGGGCAAGCTCCTCCATGCGCTGCAGTGCCGTACCGGTGGCGACGCCCGGCGCCGCGGCCCCCTGCAGCTGGGCGGCAGGAAAGAGATTGTAGTGTGGCACGCGGTACGGAATCGCTTTGCTCCTGAGCTGCGCCACTGTGCCGATTGGCACCATTTCGCCGGATGCGTTGCGCGCCTTCAGGCGGGAAATGTCCTCCGATGTGCGCCTGAACTTTCCGTCACCTTGGACTCTGACCTGATAGGTGCGGCCAAGATAATTGAAGTCGTTCACGTATTGTGAGCCGAGATACACCTGGAGCGTGGAAAATACATCGGTCGGCGCGAGGCCCACCTTCTCGGCTTTCAACCGATCTATCTCGGCATAGACCGACGGCGCGCCTGTGTTGAACAGGGTGAACACGCCGGCGAAGGCCGCATCCTTGTTTGCCGCGGCCGCGAGCGCGCCGGCGGCCTTGAACAGCGCTTCGGAGCCGAGGCCGGCGCGGTCTTCCAGCATCATCTTGAACCCGCCCGCGCTGCCGAGACCCTGCACCGGCGGGGGCGGGATCGTCACCACCTTGGCGTCCTTGATGACCGACAAGCGCTGCCGCAGGTCGGCGATCACGGTGTTGGCGGTCACGCCCCGAAGGTCGTGATTGTAAAGTGACGGCAAGCCGGAGAAGATCGTTGCCGCATTCGACCCCAGCGTAGAGGTCGTGGCATCGAGGCCGGCGAACGGCGCCGCATGCTCGATGCCCTTTGTTCCCAGAATGATGTCGGTACCGCGTCGGACGACGGTCTCCGTCCGCTCCAATGTCGAGCCGGGCGGGAGTTGCACGAGGTTGATGAGATAGCCCTGGTCCTGCTCGGGAATGAATCCGGTCGGCGTCTTGGCGAACTCGACGCCGGCAACGCCGATCAACCCGGCATAGACCACGAGCACGAGGATGGCTGCGCGCACGAGGCGACGCGTCAAGCTCCCGTAGCCGAGCGAGAGCCGCTCGAACCCCCAATTGAAGCGATCGAAGGCGCTGTAGAGCAAGCGTCGCGCCAGGCCGGCGCCTGCGAGATCATGCCGGTCATGCGCCTTGAACAGCACGGCGCAAAGGGCGGGGCTGAGCGTCAGCGAGACGAAGCAGGAGATGACCGTCGAGGCCGAGATCGTCACCGCGAACTGACGGAAGAACAGCCCGGAGATGCCGGAGAGAAACGCGGACGGCACGAACACGGCGCACAGCGTCAGCGCGATCGAGATCAGCGCCCCGCCGACTTCGTCCATCGTCCGATGGGCGGCCTCGACCGGCGACATACCCTGGCGAATGTTGCGCTCGACGTTTTCGACGACGACGATCGCGTCGTCGACGACGATGCCGACCGCCAGCACCAGGCCGAACAGGGACAGGTTGTTGAGCGATATGCCGAAGGCCGCGAGGATCGCGAACGTCCCGACCAGCGAGACCGGGATCGCGA
>JBEDUM010000162.1:0-18375 GCA_040414585.1 Sphingomicrobium sp.
GACATGATGTCCTCGATCTGCTCGGACGACATCTGGTCCTGTGGGAGGGCCTCGTTCAGCTCGTCATAGGTGACGATGCCGCGCTTCTTGGCGCGGGCGATCAACTTTTTGATTTGCGCGTCGTTTAGGTCGATGAGGGGCGCATCGCCCGCTTCGGCCGTGTCGACTTCCTGTGCTTCGTTTTTCGCCATAAGCCTTTGTCTTCTTTGGCCGACGCTTAGTCGGTGCCGGCAAGTTCTGCCAGCCTCTGCCTTAAACCGTGCTGCGCCTGAATCAGGCGCTGCTGCTCCTCCAGGGCCTCGTCGGTCATGTCCCGCTTCAGCCGTTCCGTTGCATTCTCCAGGGCCTTCTCAACTTCCTCCGCCGCCGAGATAATCTCCACGGCCGCGGCCAGATCGCTTCGGGCGCGGTCCGGGTCGCTGTCGCGTCGGGTGAAGGAAAAGCCCATGGCGCGTGGGCCTTTACCGCCCGTTGCTCCATCGCCGCCCAATATGGTGTGAACGGCCTCCTTATCAAGCGTAGCGCCGGAGAAGGCCGCGTTGACCAGATCGTCCCTCAGTTTCGCTGTGCCTTTGTCCGAGATGGGGAGGGAGGCGAGCTGCTCGCAATGGGCGGGAAGCTCCTCCGGGAAATTGGCAAAACCGAGGATCAGGGCGCGCGCTGTCGGGACGTCGATGCCGGACGAGGCGATCGCGCGGGCCTTCTCGTTCACCGGCGGGATCGGGGGCGCGAAGCGGCCGTTCCTGAAGCTGCCGCGCGGCGCGAATTGGCGCGGAGCCGACGAGCCTGGGCGGCGAAGCTCGTAAAAGCGGTTCAGCCAGTCTTCGCGGTACAGTCGCGCGAGGTCGGCACTCTGGATGGTCGAGGCATGGGTGACGAGTCGCTGCTTGAGGCTCGCCCAGGCTTCGGGGGTGGTGAGCGGCTCGGCTTCGACCTCGTGGCGCCACAGCCGCGCGTCGAGCGGCTCGGGATTGGCGAGAAGCGCCTCCATCGCCTCGTGGCCGCCGGAGCGCACGACATCGTCGGGGTCCTGGCCGGGCGGAAGCTCGACGAAGCGAAGCGTGCGTTCGGGCGTAATGTGGGGCAGCGCACGAAACGCTGCCCGGATGGCAGCCTTCCTGCCCGCACTATCGCCGTCGAAGCACAGGATGGGCGAAGGGTCGAGGCGCCACATTCGCTCGAGCTGCGCCTCCGTCACAGCGGTGCCGTTGGGGGCGACGACCTCGGCGATCCCGGCGCGGGCGAGAGCGATCACGTCCATATAACCTTCGACCACGATCAGCCGCCTGGCGGTTCGGCTCGCGGGGCTCGCCTGGTCGATGTTGTAGAGTGTGCGGCCCTTGTCGAAGAGCGGCGTGTCGGGGGAGTTGAGGTACTTGGGCTCGCCCTCGCCGAGGATACGCCCACCGAACGCGATGACCCGTCCCCGAGGATCGCGGATGGGGATCATCAGTCGCCCGCGGAAGCGGTCATAGGTCTCGCCGTCGTCCGGTTTGATGAGCATGCCCGTCTCGATGAGCTTGTCCTCGCCGAGCTTTTCGAGCGCGCGCTTGAGCGCGGTGCGGCTGTCGGGCGCCAGGCCGATGCCGAAGCGATGGATCGTCGCGGGCTCGATGCCGCGGCGTTTGAGGTACTCGCGCGCGTCTGCGCCGGCGATGCCCTGGAGCTGCTCCGCGTACCATTTGGCGACTTCACCCATGATGTCGGTAAGTGTCGCGGCGAGATCGGCGCGTTCTTTAGCCTTCGGGTCGGGGGCTGGGACGTCGAGGCCGGCCTTGCTCGCGAGCTCCTTGACCGCATCCATGAAGGGCATTCCGCGCTGGTCGGTCAGAAAGCGGATGGCATCGCCATGCGCGCCGCAGCCGAAGCAATGATAAAAGCCCTTGTCGTCGTTGACCGTAAAGCTCGGCGTCTTCTCATTGTGGAAGGGGCAACAGGCCTTCCACTCGCGACCCGCGCGGATCAGTTTGACGGTCGGCGCGATCACCGCGCTGAGCACGGTTCGCGCGCGCAACTCATCGAGCCAGGCGGTGGAGAGGGTCACGACTCGACCCTATGCGCGAATCGGCGCGCGGCAAACCAACGCGGGAAAGTTATCCACAGACTCCAACAGCGGACTGATTCGAAAGGATTCATTCCGCTGTGAATGCGGGCGTTTATGGTTAATTCTGTGCCGGTTCCGAAACAAAGCGCAGGGAGAGCGCAATCCGGAACATTTTAGGAGGGGGTTAATATGCTGAAGAAGATTGGCGGGCTCGCCCGCGCTCTCGCAATTGTCCTCGCGATCGTTGCCGGGTTTGTGGCCCTTAACATGATGGACGTGCCGCTGGTTCTGGTCGTGCTTGGCCTCATTGCCGGGCTCGCTATGGCCGAGGATCGGGTGCTTATGGCTACCGCGACAGTTATCGCCTTGCCGATAATCGGCACGGCGCTGACGCACGTCCCGGCCATCGGCGCCCAGCTCAATGCGGTGGCGTTAAATGTCCAGATGGCCACGGCAGGAGCAGTCGCGACCGCAATTGCGATCAGGCTCTATCACCTGGCCATGGACGGCGTGATGGGATTGACTGGTGGCGCTACCGGCGGAGCCGCAGCCGCAGCGACGAGATAGTTTCAATCCAACCGACCTGGCCCCGCCGTACCGTGCGGCGGGGCCTTTTTTGTGCGGATCTTAGGCCAGCGCGGCCTTGACGAGGCCGCTGGCGCGAGCGGGATCGATTGACGTGCCAAGCCGCTCCTTCACCAGCGCCATCACGCGGCCCATATCCTTCATCGAATTGGCTCCGGTCTCGGCGATGATGGCGCGGATCTGCGCCTGGGCTTCATCGTCGCTGAGCTGCTTGGGAAGGAAACGTTCGATGACCGCGATCTCCGTCTCCTCGGCGGCGGCGCGATCCTCACGATTGCCCTTGCGATAGATTTCGGCCGATTCTCGACGCTGCTTGATCATCTTCTGCAGGACTTCGGTGACAAGCGCGTCGTCGTCTTTGGGGGCGCCGCCGGTGCGAGCCTCGATATCGCGGTTCTTGATCGCCGCAGAGACAAGGCGGAGGGTCGAGGTGGTTTCCTTGTCGCCGCCTTTCATCGCGGTGATGGTTGCAGTCTTGATGTCGTCGCGGATCATCTTCTTGTCTCGCCCAGGAAACCTCCAGCCCTAGCCGCGCAATTTGGGGCTGACCAGACGTTGACCCGGAGGGTTAATGCGCATAGCGGCAGTCTCTTAGCGACATCGCTGCAAACCCTTGACGGAAGGCTCCTCCGCCCATGGCCGACGTACGACCTCTGCACGCGCCCCGACCCGAGGGCGCGACTGGAGTCATCGTGTTCGCCGACGGGCGCGTCGTATGGGGGGAAGGCTTCGGCTCGGAAGGCGAAGCAGTGGGCGAACTTTGCTTCAACACAGCCATGACCGGCTACCAGGAAGTGATGACCGACCCGAGCTACGCCAAGCAGGTCATCGCCTTCACCTTTCCGCACATCGGCAATGTCGGTGCGAACGATGAGGACGTCGAGGCAGGGGAAGCGCATGCGTTGGGCTGCCTCGTAAGGGAAGTGGTCACCGAGCCGAGCAATTACCGTTCGAACCAGGGCTTCGCCGACTGGATGCGCAAGTGGGGGCGGATCGGCATCGCGGGCGTTGATACGCGGGCGCTGACCAAGCTGGTGCGAAATGAAGGTCCACCGAACATTGCGATTGCGCATCGGGCTGACGGGCAGTTCGATCTGGAAGCGCTGCGGAACATGGCGGCCGACTGGCCGGGCCTCGAAGGCATGGACCTGGCCAAGGAGGTCAGCCGCCTGCAGGTCGAGCGCTGGACAGGCGGTAAATGGGCATGGGGCGAGGGCTACGAACTCGGCGGGGAAGACGAGAGCCGGCCGCACGTCGTTGCCATCGATTATGGCAACAAGCGCAACATCTTCCGCAACCTCGTCGAGGCCGGGGCGCGGGTGACCGTCGTCCCCGCAACAGCGACCTTCGACGAGATTATGGCGCACCACCCGGATGGCTTCTTCCTGTCGAACGGGCCGGGCGATCCGGCGGCGACGGGCGAATATGCGGTGCCTGTGATCTGTCAGATGCTCGAAACGAAAAAGCCTTTGTTCGGCATCTGCCTGGGACACCAGATGCTGGCGCTCGCCGTCGGCGGGAGGACGAGCAAGATGTTCCAGGGGCATCGGGGCGCCAATCACCCTGTGAAACGGCTAGAGGATGGTCGCGTCGAGATCACGAGCATGAACCACGGGTTCGCGGTCGAGCGCGAGGGCCTGCCCGACAATGTCCGCGAGACGCACATCTCTCTTTTCGACGGCTCGAACTGCGGGATTGAACTGACTGACCGCCCCGCATTCAGTGTGCAGTATCACCCGGAGGCCTCACCGGGTCCTCAGGACAGTTTTTACCTGTTCGAGAAGTTCGTGAACCAGATCACGAAGGAGGTGTAAGATGCGTCTCCGTCATTTCTTCTTCCTATCCGTCGCGCTGATTTCGACACCTGTTTTTGCCCAGCACATCGAGGAAATAGCCGCGAGCAAGGCGCCAACGGTCTATCGCCCCGACGACCTGTTCCAGCTGCCGCCCGGTCAATGGCATTATGCCGAGCACCTCTGGCAGGGCTCGAACCCTTGCGTGCTGGATCAATGCGAGGCGGGCTTCACCTCCGGCGACCTCGTTCTAAGCGTCGAGCACAGCAAGGGCTGGGTGCGTGTGATGGCGGGCTTCCGCAATTGCGCGCCCGTCGCGTTCAGCGAGATCGAGACCAGCAAGTCTCCGGACCGCTACCTGCGGAGCCACGTGGAGGCTCAGGTGAAGAGGGTCGTCAAAGGCGCGGCCAAGACGTGCAAGGTAACGGCCCCTGCCGTGGCGAACCTCAGTGTCGCGTCGATGTTTCCGGGAAAGGGCAAGTAATCCGATGCCGGACAGCATATCCATTGATGGAAACGAGGCCGACTGGAACGTCTTCAGCCGAACAGTCGCAGGCAAGCCGCCGGTCCTCATCAGGTCGCGGACCTCGAACCACGACATTCGAGCATTCGCCGAAGCGAATGTCATGACAAGGCTGCGCTGTGAGCTTCCGGCTGACCAGCAGTCGGAGAGTGGCATGCCCAAGTCGACGTCGGAGCTCGATGAGTTCGAGGACACTCTCATCAAGGGGCTCAGCGAGCGGAACGCACAGACCTACCTCATCGCCGTCGTGACTGGCGAAGGGAACCGCGACCTTTTCTGGGCGGGCGTCGATGGCGCGGAAATCAGAGACGTGGTGCGTGCAGTCCCCGACAATCCATCGTTCAAATTGAAGTTTGCCGACGTCGGAGCCGACGCGAAAACCCTGTTCCTTGACGGGCTGACGGTGCCCGCCGAGGCTCTTGAGCGCGCGAAGGCTGAAGCAGGCAAGCGTGCGGGTTTCTTTTCCAGACTGCTAGGTGGCGATCGTTGAGGCGGTTTGCTCAAGCCTGGATTGTCTTGCCGATTCTCGCGCTCACCGCCTGCGCGACGGCGCAGCTCCACACCGAGGCGCAGCTCAATCAGGTCGCGCTCGGCTGCGGACTTTCCGTAGGCGACGTGGTGCAGGAATCCGAAGAGAAGCGACTGCTGTTCCTGTTCCGCATCGGCCCAACTGCCGAGCAGCGCCATTGCATCTACCAGTGGGCACACAACAACCACCTGCACCTGGTCGTGATCGAGGCGGTGAACGACCCTCAAGCACCGGAACCCAAAAGCTAAATGCCTAAGCGTACCGACATTTCCTCGATCATGATCATTGGCGCGGGTCCGATCGTCATCGGCCAGGCGGCCGAGTTCGATTATTCGGGCTCACAAGCGGTGAAGGCGCTCAAGGCCGAGGGTTACCGCGTCATCGTTGTCAATTCGAACCCCGCGACGATCATGACCGACCCCGAGCTGGCGGACGCGACTTACATCGAGCCGGTCACGCCGGCGATCGTCGCCAAGATCCTGGAGAAGGAGAGGCCCGACGCGCTGCTTCCAACCATGGGCGGGCAGACGGCGCTCAACACGACGCTGGCGCTCTACAAGGATGGGACGCTGGACCGGCTCGGGATCGAGCTCATCGGCGCCAATGCGCAGGCGATCGAGAAGGCCGAGGACAGGCTGAAATTCCGAGAGGCGATGGACAAAATCGGGCTGGAGAGCCCGCGTTCGGCGATCGCGCATACGCTCGAGGAAGCTCTCGGGGGCCTGGAGCATGTCGGATTGCCGGCGATCATCCGCCCGAGCTTCACGCTTGGCGGCACCGGTGGCGGCATCGCGTACAACCGCGACGAATTCGTGCAGATCGTGACGGGCGGGCTCGAGGCCAGCCCGACGACCGAAGTGCTGATCGAGGAATCGGTGCTCGGCTGGAAAGAGTTCGAGATGGAGGTCGTCCGCGACAAAGCGGACAATGCGATCATCATCTGCTCGATCGAGAACGTCGATCCGATGGGGGTGCACACGGGCGACAGCATCACAGTCGCCCCGGCGCTGACGCTGACCGACAAGGAATATCAGCGGATGCGTAACGCCGCCATCGCTGTACTTCGAGAAATCGGCGTCGAAACCGGTGGTTCCAACGTCCAGTTCGCGGTTGATCCGAAGACTGGTCGCATGGTCGTGATCGAGATGAACCCGCGCGTATCGAGGTCGTCGGCGCTGGCCTCGAAAGCCACGGGTTTCCCGATAGCCAAGGTCGCGGCGCGGCTGGCGGTCGGCTACACGCTCGATGAGATCGCCAACGACATCACGGGCGGTGCGACGCCGGCGAGCTTCGAGCCGACGATCGATTATGTGGTGACGAAGGTGCCGCGCTTCGCTTTCGAGAAGTTCCGCGGGGCAGACGCGATCCTGACCACTTCAATGAAATCGGTCGGCGAGGTGATGGCGATCGGCCGCAACTTCGCCGAGAGCCTGCAGAAGGCGCTCCGCGGTCTCGAAACGGGCCTTTGGGGGCTCGATCGGGTGCGCGAGCTCGAGCATGCGGATCCGGTGGCGATCGAAAGCGTACTCGCGCGGCCGACTCCAGACCGGCTGTTGATCGCGGCTGAGGCTCTTCGGCAAGGCTTCACGGTCGAGCGGATCAACGAGATTGCGGGCTTCGATCCGTGGTTCCTCCAGAGGTTGCAAGAGATCATTCGTGCGGAAGAGGAAGTTCGAATCAACGGGCTTCCGAGCGACGCGCGAGGGATGCGTCGGCTGAAGGCCATGGGTTTTTCCGATGCTCGGCTGGCGCAGCTGGCGCTTCGCTCCGCCCATGTCGAGCGGGGGATGAGCGAGGCTGTTGCGGCTGGCGGTTCCGGTGTCGTGCATACCGCCATGACGGCGATGACCGGAGGGATCACCGAAGCCGAGGTGCGCGATCATCGGCTCCGTCTTGGCGTCCGGCCCGTGTTCAAGCGCATCGACAGCTGCGCCGCGGAGTTCGATGCGACGACACCATACCTCTACTCGACCTACGAAGCGCCCCTGTTCAGTGAGCCCGAGGACGAAGCGGAGGTCAGCGATCGTCGTAAGGTTATGATCCTCGGCGGCGGACCGAACCGCATCGGACAGGGGATCGAGTTCGACTATTGCTGCTGCCACGCGGCCTTCGCGCTCGGCCGCGATCGAGGCGACCAGAAGGGCGCCGGCTTCGAGACCATCATGGTCAACTGCAACCCGGAGACCGTTTCGACCGACCCGGACACGTCGGATCGCCTCTATTTCGAGCCGCTGACGGCCGAGGATGTGCTAGAAATCGTGAGGCGCGAGCAGGAGAAGGGCGAACTGCTGGGCGTGATCGTCCAGCTTGGTGGACAGACGCCGCTGAAGCTCGCGGCACAGCTGCAGGCCGCTGGCGTGCCGATTTTGGGCACGTCGCCGGACAGCATCGATTTGGCCGAGGATCGCGAGCGGTTCGCCGCATTAGTGTCCTGCCTGGGCCTGAAGCAGCCTGCTAACGGCATCGCACGCAGCCGCGATGAGGCGCAGCGCGTGGCCGAGCGGATTGGCTACCCGGTGTTGCTGCGGCCATCTTATGTGCTCGGCGGTCGCGGGATGGAGGTGGTCGACGGACCGCAGCAGCTGGATCACTATATCGCGACCGCCGTGGCCGTCTCTGGGTCGTCGCCTGTGCTGATCGATCGCTATCTCCGCGATGCGATCGAGGTGGATGTGGACGCCATTTGCGATGGAGCTGACGTCACCGTCTGTGGAGTGCTGCAACATATCGAGGAGGCCGGCGTGCACTCTGGCGACAGTGCCTGCGCCATCCCTCCGCACAGCCTCGAACCGGCTATCGTCAAAGAGATCGAACGGCAGACGCGAGAGCTGGCGCTGGCGCTGAAGGTCAGGGGCCTGATGAACGTCCAGTTCGCCGTGAAGGATAGCGATGTCTACCTGATCGAGGTCAATCCGCGCGCGAGCCGCACCGTCCCTTTCGTGGCGAAGGCGGTGGGAACGCCGATTGCCAAAATGGCGGCGCGGGTGATGGCGGGCGAGCAGTTGGCCACATTCGGTGATGTCGCGCGAATCGACGACTATATCGCGGTCAAGGGTCCCGTTTTTCCCTTTGCGCGCTTCCCCGGGACCGATCCGGTGCTTGGACCTGAAATGAAGAGCACCGGCGAAGTCATGGGAATCGATCGCGATTTCGACATCGCCTTCGCTAAGGCCTTGCTCGGCGCGGGGATGATCCTACCGCAGGGCGGCACGGCGTTCGTGTCGGTGAAGGATGCCGACAAGGACAATATTGTTCCCGCCGTCGAGAAGTTGGTCGAGCTTGGCTTCTCGATCATCGCGACCGGCGGAACCGCGGCGCATCTGCAGTCCAACGGACTGCCGGTCCATGTCGTTAACAAGGTGGCGCAGGGCCGGCCGCACATCGTCGACCGCTTGCTGGACGGAGACGTGGACCTGGTGTTCAACACAACCGAGGGTTGGCAGTCGCTGAAGGACAGCCATTCGATCCGGGCGACGGCGCTCAACAAGAAGGTGCCTTACTTTACGACAGCTGCAGCGAGCATGGCTGCGGCACGGGCGATCGAGGCGGTTCGGGGTCATGCGCTTGAAGTCGCGTCGCTCCAATCCTATTATTCCACCCCCTAGAAACGAGATTTCACCGACAATCTGCACTGGAACAGCGCGCTTTGAGCAGCGCGTCCGGGCAGAGCATTGAAGAGGGTTTTAGAACATGGCGACTGCCGAGAAGGTGCCGATGCTGGAGGAGGGTTACCGCAAGCTCAACGACGAGCTGCGGCGGCTGCGCAACGAGGAGCGACCCGCGGTCGTGGAAGCGATCGAGGCGGCGCGTGCGCACGGCGATCTCTCCGAGAATGCGGAATATCACGCGGCGAAGGAGCGTCAGGGACAGATCGAAGCGACTATCGCCGACCTCGAGGATCGGCTTAGCCGTGCCATGGTGATCGACCCGACCACGCTGTCGGGCGACAAGGTCGTGTTCGGAGCGACAGTCACCCTTCTCGATGAAGACGAGAAGAAGGTGAAGTACCAGCTGGTCGGCCAGGTGGAGGCGGACGCCAATCAGGGCCGGATCAGCTACAATTCTCCGCTCGGGCGCGCGCTGATCGGTCGGCAGGTCGGCGAGGACGTTGAAGTCTCGACTCCTTCAGGCGACCGCTACTATGAGATCAAGAAGATCGAATTCGTCTGAGCCATCAGTTGACGGATCGAATCCCCCGGACCGCGACCGTCGCGATCACGGCGCTGACGGCGCTCTGCTGGATCGTCGCGACGATTCTTGCGGCGCCGGACAGGGTAGACATGCTGCTCGGCTTCATTCCGGCGCGTTTCAGCGGGCTCATCAACATCGCTGGGGCCGTTCCAGCAGCTCTCACACCGTTGACAGCGACGCTGGTCCACTCGGGCCTCGTCCATCTCGGCTTTAATTTGCTGATGTTGGTCTGGTGCGGGACTCAGGTCGAGCGCGTTCTCGGCCGCTGGGAACTGATCCTCCTCTACGTTGTCGGAGCCTATGCATCGGCGCTCGCGCAATGGGCCATTGCTCCAGCCAGCATGACGCCGATGGTCGGCGCCAGCGGTGCAATCAGCGCCGTGGTAGGAGCCTATGCGCTGAGCTTCGGTCGCGCGAAGCGCGTCACGGACAATTTGTGGCTGAATCGTTGGATCAACGTCGCCTGGCTGATGGTCGCCTGGATCGTGCTTCAGATGATGATGGGCTGGCTTGCCGGCGGGCAGGGCTATCTGCTCGCCACTCCCGCGCATATCGGCGGGTTCGCTGCGGGGTTGCTGCTCCAGCGGCCTCTGCTGCTATTCCACTACCGCAAGGCCTAGCCCGCCGGCGCCTTCGGGCGCGTGATTCCGGGAACCGTCCCCTCCACGTCCGGCTCGAGCAGGCGGTGAAGGTGGACCACGACATATTTCATCTCGGCATCGTCGACGCTGCGCTGAGCAGCGCCCCGCCACGCATCTTCGGCAGCCGCATAGCTGTCGTAGATGCCCACGACATCGATAGTGCTGAGATCGAAGTCGAGGGCCTGGGGGTCCTTGACCCTTCCCCCGAAGACTAGGTGAAGCTTGCTCATGGCGGCGCGCCTAGCAGGATTTGAGCGGCCGAGTCAGCCTTTGTTCCGGGCCGCATCGAGCGCTGCCTGACCCGATGCTTTGGCAGCATCAGTCACGCCCTCCAGGAGCGAGCGGAGCGTCTCCTCGCCTTTCTCCCGGTTGAGGCCAAGCTCGTTGAGCCGCTTTGTGCCCGTCTCCTTGGCAGCCTCATATGCCGAACGGGCGCTGGCCTTCACCCTCTTGGCCGTGGGGCGGATCGCCCGCGCCTCCGCCTGGGTCCGTGGAAGGAGCGCGGCAATCAGTGCGCCCGCGGCAATGCCGCCCGCCAGCGCGATCAGCGGAGCTTCGCTAAGAGTAGAGGCGGCGCGGTCGCGCGCACCTTCATAGGCTTCGATCGCACGCTGGCGAGCGCTGGCTCCGTCACCGTGATACTCCAATGAGGTCGGGCTAGTGTCGCGATCGGTCATTCGACTGTCTCCGTTTTCTGCGGTCTCGATCTGGCCTTTCGGGCCTTCTTTGCTTTCCGTTTCTCTCCGATGCCATCGAAGAGCTTACCCGCCAGATTCATCAGCGGCTCACGCGCAAGGAACATGGTAATCGCGGCCACGACGCCGCCGGCAGCCAGTGGACGGGCACGGACGGCGTCGACCGCATCCTCCGCGAGGTCGGCGCCTTTTTCCTTCGCGCCCTGCCATGCATCCTTTGCGAGCACGTTCGGCTTCAACCGCTCATGCAGCTCATGCGCGGCCGACATCAGCCGTGCGCGTGTATGCTCAACCTCTGTCCGGGCCGCTTTCACTTGCGGGCTGTCCTTCACAGATCGCGCCTCAGTCGCTCAGCACCGTACCAGCCCAGTCCGCCGGCAATGGCGGCAAAGATCAACAGCCCGGCCACGCCGGCTGCAAGGGGGCCGATGAATTTCGCCAGCGCCACCACCACGCCGACTGCCAATGCTGTAACGGCTGCGAGTGCGAGGATGAACGCGGTGGCGAATAGCGCCACGGGAAGGATGAGCGCCTTAGCCTTCGCGGTGGCAACTGCCTTGGCGAGGTCGATCTCCGCGCGCGCATAGGCCTTCCCCTCGTCGATGAGCTGTTGGACCAGCTCACCGACCGGACGTTCCGGGGGAGGCGTCGGGCCTTGATCGACGGGCTTGAGCATCAGCCGTGATCGTCCTCGTCATCCTCGTCATTGGCGAGTCCCGTCTTGAGCAGGCGGGCGATCACGAAACCGACCACTGCAGCGCCGGCAAGTGCGACACCAGGGCTGTTGCGGACGAAATTGCGCGTATCCTCAATGAGCTCGTCTGGGTCCTTCGCGGCTATCGTGTTCGCCGCGTTCTCAATTGCTCCAGCGGCCCGCCGCGCGTAGTCGCCATATTCAGGGCCGAGCCTTTCCTCGATGCCTGGAGCCGTGTCGCCGACCATCTTCGAGACGTTGGCGAGCGTTTCGGCGGTACGCTCGATGCCTTGGGTGACGAGCCCGCGGGCCTTGTCGCCGGCCTGCTGTGACAATTGTTCGCGACCCTCGCGGAAGCGGTCTGCGATGCCTCGCTCCGGGCTCCCGCTGCCGGTCACTGGCCGCTCTGCGTCGCCTCGCGGTGCGGGAACTTCTTTTTCGGTCACTAGGGCAGTGTCCTCCACATTTACGGTGCCTCCAGGTTTGGCGGCGCCTTCAATCACGGTGTCCGTTCCTTCGGGCAGTGCAGCGGTTCGGTTGTCAGAGGTAGTTTGGTCGACCATGGGCCAGTTCTCCTTTCCCCATCAACCCCAACAGTTGAACCTCGTTCCGGCATGACGCACCGAAAGTTGCACGCCCGAACGCGGCGCCTATAGGCCTTCGCCTACACCCATATTGTTACGCTCCCGCAAGAAGGAAAGCCATGACCGCGATCGTCGACGTTCACGCCCGCCAGATCCTCGACAGCCGCGGCAATCCGACCGTTGAAGTGGATGTCACGCTCGAGGATGGGAGCATGGGACGCGCGGCTGTGCCCTCGGGCGCCTCGACCGGCGCTCACGAAGCGGTCGAGCTGAGAGACGGGGACAAGAGTCGCTGGGGCGGCAAGGGCGTCAACAAGGCCGTCGCGGCCGTGAATGGCGAGATCGCCGAAGATGTCGTGGGGCGAGAGGCCGAAGACCAGGCGGAACTCGATGCCGCAATGATTGCGCTCGATGGCACGGAGAACAAGGGACGGCTCGGCGCCAATGCAATCCTGGGCGTGAGCCTGGCGACGGCCAAGGCCGCCGCTGACGCGCTCGGAATGCCCCTTTATCGTTATGTTGGCGGGGTCGACGCAAACCTCTTGCCAGTTCCGATGATGAATATCCTGAACGGCGGCGTGCATGCGGACAACGGGATCGACTTCCAGGAATTCATGGTGATGCCGGTTGGGGCGCCGAACTTCGCGGAAGCGCTGCGCTGCGGAGCCGAAATATTTCATGCGCTGAAGAGTGCGCTCCACCAGGCGGGATTATCCACGTCCGTAGGTGATGAAGGAGGTTTCGCGCCGGCGATCAACACCGCCCGCGAGGCTCTCGATTTCATCGACAAGGCCGTCAGTTCCGCCGGCTACAAGCTTGGCGATAACGTGTTGCTCGCGCTCGATCCGGCGGCCAGCGAGTTTTTCAAGAATGGTCGCTATGAAATCACGGGCGAGGGCAAGAGCCTCACCCCCGTTGAGATGGCGGACTACTATGTCGAGCTCGCGCGCGAATATCCGACTGCCTCGATCGAGGACGGCATGGCCGAGGACGACGCGGAAGGGTGGAAGGCGCTGACCGAGAGGCTCGGGTCGCGAGTCCAACTCGTCGGCGATGACGCGTTCGTCACCAACGTGAAACGGCTGCAGTGGGGGATCGATCATGGAATCGCGAATTCGATCCTGATCAAGGTCAACCAGATCGGTACGCTTACCGAGACGATCGACGCAGTGCGCCTTGCTCAAACCAACGCGTATACAGCGGTCATGTCTCACCGTTCGGGCGAGACCGAGGACTCAACGATCGCCGACCTGGCCGTCGCGCTCAGCTGCGGGCAGATCAAGACAGGCAGCCTTGCGCGCTCCGATCGGACCGCGAAATATAATCAGCTGCTGAGGATTGAAGAGGAGCTTGGGGAGGCGGCCCGATATCCGGGGCGCGCAGCAGTCAAGGCATACAAGCCGAGCTGATCTCCATTCCGTACCTGACATATCCACCGCTTTTCCCAAGAATATTCACCAAATCATTCTTTTCACTTGCGTTGCTGACTCCTTCGTGATTCTTCTGATGACGTCATGGGGGGTGCGTCGAGGAGCCTTGGACTGATCCGCCGCGCAGCAGTGCCTGCGCTGGCGCTCATCATTGTCGGTACGTTCGCCGGTCATGCGATTGCTGGACCGAACGGAATCCTTGCCTGGGGTGGCTATCATCGCGCGCTCAAAGACCGGCAGGCCGAGCTCGCACGCCTCGATCAGGAGCGCGCAGAGCTGCGGCACCACTCGGACTTGCTCGATCCGAGGAGGGCCGATCCCGACATGGCTGATGAATTGGTGCGTAAAGACCTTGGGCTTGTGCGGCCCGATGAGGTCATCGTTCCGCTCGACTAGTTGCCGCGTCACGCACCGCCTCCTATAGACCCGCCCGCTTAGCTGAAGAGAGAGGTCCGTCGTGGCGCGTTCCGCGAAGAAAGCCACCATTTCGCCTGCGCCCCAGGCTCCCGAAATTCCGCGTCCGCCGCAACCCAAGCGCTACAAGGCGTCCAAGGAGGAACTGCTCGGCCTTTATCGCCAGATGCTGCTCATCCGCCGCTTCGAGGAGCGGGCGGGGCAGCTCTACGGTCTCGGGCTGATCGGCGGCTTCTGCCACCTGTACATCGGCCAGGAAGCGGTGGCGGTTGGCCTCCAGTCCGCAATGACCGTTGGCAAGGACAGCGTAATCACCGGCTATCGCGATCATGGTCACATGCTCGCCTACGGCATTGATCCAAAAGTGATTATGGCCGAGCTGACTGGCCGCGAGGCCGGCATTTCGCATGGAAAAGGCGGCTCGATGCACATGTTCAGCGTCGAGCACGGCTTTTATGGCGGCCATGGCATCGTGGGCGCGCAGGTGCCGCTCGGCACTGGCCTGGCCTTCGGACACAAATATCGCGAGGACGGCGGCGTATGCCTGACCTATCTCGGCGACGGAGCGGTCAACCAAGGCCAAGTCTATGAGGCCTTCAATATGGCCCGGCTCTGGGACTTGCCCGTCATCTACGCGATCGAGAACAACAAATATGCGATGGGAACGAGCATCGCGCGCTCTTCAGCCGAACCTTTGTTGTACCGCCGCGGCGAAGCCCACCGCATCCCTGGCTTCCAGGTCGACGGCATGGACGTGCTAGCGGTCCGCGGCGCTGCCGAAGTCGCGCTCGAATGGACGAGGAGCGGCAAGGGGCCAATCATCGTCGAGTTCCTGACCTATCGTTACCGAGGTCATTCAATGTCGGATCCTGCCAAGTATCGGACCCGGGAGGAAGTGCAGGAAGTTCGCGAGCACAACGATTCTATCGACCACGCAGCGAAGGAGCTCGAGAAGCTCGGCGTCAAGGAGGACGAGCTGAAAGCTATCGACAAGGAAATCAAGGATATCGTGGTCGAAGCTGCCAAGTTCGCTGAAGATGCCCCGGAGCCCGCTCCGTCGGAGCTCTACACCGACGTTCTGGTGGGGAGCTACTGATGCCGACCGAGCTGAAAATGCCCGCGCTGTCCCCGACCATGGAGGAAGGGACGCTCGCCAAATGGCTCGTTAAGGAAGGCGACGAGGTGAAGTCAGGCGATATCCTGGCCGAGATCGAGACTGACAAGGCGACCATGGAGTTCGAAGCTGTCGACGAAGGGAAGATTGCCAAGATCCTGGTTCCGGAAGGGACAGACGGAGTCAAAGTGGGCCAGCCGATTGCTCTCCTTGCAGGCGATGGGGAGCAGGTTAGCGACGTCGCCTCAACTGCCGCGCCAACTCCTCCACCAACGCCGGCGACTGACAAGACACAGGATGCACATGGCGTGGAAATACCCGCTTCGCAGCAGGACGAAGCGACACCGACGCCGCATGTGTTCGAGACGGCCGCGCGGGACCTGGTCGCCGATGTCGCCAAGACGCACGACGATCCCGAGGTGCCCGAGGGCACGCCGCTCGTGACGACGACCGTGCGCGAGGCGTTGCGGGATGCGATGGCCGAGGAGATGCGCCGCGACGAGCGCGTTTTCGTGATGGGCGAAGAAGTCGCCGAGTATCAGGGCGCTTACAAGGTCACGCAGAACCTGCTGCAGGAGTTCGGGCCCAAGCGCGTCGTCGACACGCCAATCACCGAATACGGTTTTGCCGGCGTTGGCACTGGCGCGGCGATGGGCGGGCTTCGCCCGATCGTCGAATTCATGACTTTCAACTTCGCGATGCAGGCCATCGACCACATCATCAATTCGGCTGCGAAAACGAATTACATGTCTGGTGGGCAGATGCGCTGCCCGATCGTGTTCCGCGGGCCGAACGGAGCGGCTGCACGTGTGGCTGCCCAGCACAGCCAGAATTACGGCAGCTGGTACGCCCATGTCCCCGGACTGGTCGTGATCGCGCCGTACAGCGCGGCGGACGGCAAGGGGCTGCTCAAGGCCGCAATCCGGACCGACGATCCGGTGGTCTTCCTCGAGAACGAGTTGCTGTACGGGCAGCATTTCGACGTGCCGCAGATGGACGATTATGTGTTGCCGATCGGCAAGGCGCGCATCGTTCGCCCGGGCAAGGACGTGACGATCGTCAGCTACTCGATCGGCGTCGGCGTTGCGCTCGAAGCCGCGCAAGAGCTCATGGGGCAGGGCATCAATGCCGAGGTGGTCGACCTTCGCACCCTCCGTCCGCTCGACAAGGCGACTGTCCTGCAAAGCCTCAAGCGCACAAACCGCATGGTCGTCGTCGAAGAGGGTTGGCCGATTTGCTCGATCAGTTCGGAGATCATCGCCATCGCGATGACGGAGGGCTTCGACGATCTCGACGCACCGGTGCTCCGGGTGACCGACGTCGACGTGCCGCTGCCCTACGCCGCCAACCTCGAGAAGATGGCCCTGATCAAGGCGTCGGAGGTTGTCGAGGCGGTGAAGGCTGTCTGCTATCGCTGAGCGGCGGCTCGACCCCGACCGGCTGACGGCGCTCGAAGCGACGCCGTCCAAGGTCAGGCCCGCCTTCGCAACGCTCTGGAACCTGGACCTCGCGTTCGCCGACATCGTCGCCAGCACCACGCAACCGGCGCTGGGCGCAATCCGCATGGCGTGGTGGCGAGAGAGACTACAGGAGCTCGACACGGGGCGAGCAGCTCCAGCCGAGCCTCGGTTGCGGGCAATCGAACGGCAGCTGGCAGGGCGTGGCATTACCGGCGAGAATTTGTCGAAGCTCGAAGATGCCTGGCTGCCGCTGCTGGAACCTTTCCCATGGGACGAAGCGGTAGCGGAAGGTTTGCGCCTGCGAGGGCGCATCCTCTTCGGCATCGGTGCTCGGCTGCTCGGAGGCGAGCCAGAGAGCGCCGAAGCTGCAGGTGCACTATGGTCGTTAGTCGATGGCGGCCGACACTGTAGCGATGCTGATTCGCGGCATTATTTATGCGCCGCGGCCCGAGCATCGGTCGACGAGGTTCCAGACAAGCTTCCGTCGAATATCCGGCCGCTGACCACACTCGCCGCGCTTGCCGCCTACGACCTCCGGCCCGGGGGCCGCCTCGGACGCGTTGGCGTCGCCCTTGCGCACCGGCTTCGCGGATCGATTCCCCACAGTTGACAGAGTTCGTTTCGCATCGGACATGAACGGCGCCGAATCTCCGATGTAATGGAGGTGCCTCATGGCGCGTTTCCTCGCCGGGGCTGCGGCCTGTTTCCTTCTTCTCACCGGCGCTTTCCTGTTCTGGCAGTCCCGCGCCGCCACGAATCCGTCGCTGCCCGCTGCTCCTGCGCTACGTGCGACTGGCGCATCAATCTTCAATGCCTCCCAGCCACTCCAAGCGCCCGAGGCGAGCGCGGAAAGCCGCGAGGCGAAGCGCTTTTCCCGTGCCGACAAGAACAAGGATGGAAAGATCGAAGCGGAGGAGATCCTGGGTGCGCGGCGGAAGGCGTTCGCCAAGCTCGACACGAATGGCAACGGCTCGCTGTCGTTCGAGGAGTGGGCGGCGAAGACCATCGGCAAGTTTCAGGGCGCGGATTCTGACCACAATGGTTGGCTGACGGCGCACGAATATGCGACCACGGCGCCACCGCTGCCGAAGAAAAGTCGTTGCGCCTGTTAAATATGTCTTGAACCCGACGTTACCGTCTTGAGACCGTCCATTTTGGCTCTATCGGGCCTTCATGGACCTCACATCGCTGACGTACACAAGTCTGGCCCGTCTCGATCTTCAAAGTTCCGATCTCGAAGACATTCACTGCTCCGCCCGCGAGCTCAACGCGCTCGACCGGATCACGGGCCTGCTCGTTTTCAACGGCACCCACTTCCTGCAGATCATCGAAGGTGCCCACAACGCGATTGCAGACCTGCTGGAGCGGCTCCGCCGCGATCCCCGCCACACCGGTCTCGAAGTGCGGGACGAGCGCAGGATCGCGAAGCGAAGCTTTCCCGACTGGTCGATGGAGTTGGTCAGGGTCAACGCCAGCTATTTCAAGGCACGAGACGCAATTGCGGATCGGCTGCCCGACACCGTGCCCGAAGCCATAAAGCTCCGCCTTTTCCGCATGACCGAGCTGATCTCGACGATGGAGTTCGACGACTAGGCTGGTTCGCGAACGCGGTCTGCGGCCAGCCATTCTGCCAATGCTGCACGGGCGCGATCGGTGTAGGCTCGCTTACGTTCGGCGC
>JBEDUM010000163.1:0-4434 GCA_040414585.1 Sphingomicrobium sp.
GCGGCAGCCCCATGCCACCGGTTAGCGCAGTTTCGGGCGAGATCGCCGTGCAGCTCAGGCAGGAGCCAACGCGGCAAAGGATCGGTCGTGACTGTTTCCCAGAAGCCGCGCAATTTCTCGACGCGTACCTCAGGAGCATTGCCTGCGATTAGTGCCGCGTTGATCGCGCCGATGGAAATGCCAGCGATCCAGTCGGGATGGAGATGCGCTGCCGCAAGGGCTTCGTAGACACCGGCCTGGTAAGCGCCGAGCGCGCCGCCGCCTTGGAGCAGAAGGGCGATGCACTCGAACGGCGGCCGCTTCCGCCACACTTGCGCTTCGGCGCGCGCTGGTTTGAAGGGCATGTTCATCTGATCAGTCCTTCACTGCATCGACCAGCCGTGGCTGACGACGATCGATTGGCCGGTCAGTGCATTGGAAGGGAAGCCGGCAAGGAATGTCGCGCACCGGGCGACGTCATCCAGAGTCGTGAACTCGCCGTCGGCGGTCTCGGAGAGCATGACGTTTCTGATGACATCGGCCTCAGCGATGCCGAGCTCTTTCGCCTGCTCGGGGATCTGCTTTTCGACCAGTGGCGTTCTGACGAACCCGGGGCAGATCACGTTCGCGCGGACGCCGCGTTCGGCGCCTTCCTTGGCCACGACCTTTGCGAGCCCGATCAGTCCGTGCTTGGCGGCGACGTACGGCGCCTTGAGTTTCGAAGCTTCCTTCGAATGCACCGAGCCGACGTAAATAATCGAGCCGCCGCGCCTCTGCGCATACATTGGCTCCAGGCACGCGCGGGTGGTCAGGAACGCACCATCAAGGTGGATCGCCAGCATCCTTTTCCAATCGGCGAAGGCGTACTGGTCGACCGGTGCGACGATCTGAATTCCTGCGTTGGACACAAGGATGTCGACGCCGCCAAATTTGCTGCAGACTTGCTCGACACCGGCGTTGACCTGTTCCTCGTTGGTCACGTCCATTTGGACGGCGAGCGTGGAACTGCCGCTGGCATTGATCTCATCAGCCGCAGCTCGAGCGGCATCCAGGTTGAGGTCCGCGATCGCGACCCGCGCACCTTGCCGGACGAACTGCCGGGCAATCTCCTTGCCGATGCCGCTAGCGGCCCCGGTGACGATCGCGGTTTTGTCCATCAATTGCATTTGTATTCCTCGGTTTGATTGCAGCGTTCGAGCGGCACGATGTGGTCGGTTCCGTGCTGGGTGTCGCGGATCCACGCGCGGTCTTCGGTGAGTGCGATCACCCGATAGTGAGGGTGGAAGTTCTGCCCCGTTCGGATGAGATCGCCGACCGCGACCGATGTTGGTGCCTCGCCGAGCAGATCGTTCGGCGACCTCCATGCCAGCGCGCTCACAGCGCAACCTCGCCGGTTTCGGAACCAGCCGCATAAACTTTGAGGAAGGCGTCCGCTGCCGCGGTCGCTGCGCTCACAACCTGGTTGGGCTCGGAAGTAGCCGCGGCGTTAAGCAGATGCTTCTCGAGAAGGTCCCACTCATTGAGCCCCTTCCAGTGCATGGCCGTGGTCCACGGGTCCGCAAACTTTAGTCGCCCTTCCTTCATCATCTCGGCGAAGCGATCGGCGAGCCGCTGCCAGGCGGGGCGAAGCACGTTCGTGTAGAACTCCTCCGCGATCGGCTGGTTGGCGACGGTACGGATGCTCGCAGCGCGCGCATGGTGCTTTGAAAGGTAAGATATGCCGAGGCGGATCAGGCCGCCGCGAAGATCCTTCTCCGCGAGAAACTCGCCCATTAGGCGATCGGCTTCCTCGTTCACGTCGTGGTCGAGGACCGCGCGAAGCAGATCCTCCTTCGATGAGAAGTAACCGTACAGTGTTGCCTTCGAGCCGCCGACGCGCGAAGCGATCGCCGACATCGACGTGCGCTCGTACCCGAGCTCGTCGAAGAGCTCGCCTGCGATCCGGATGATCTCCTGTCGTTTTACTTGGGTACGCACGCGCATTGCAATTTGCTCCGACTTAGGGGTTGTGTTGGCCTAGTGACTGGCGCCGAGCTGCAGATCGTTCGTCGCGGAGAGATAGCGGTCGATCAGCGCGCGGCCGGTCCCTGTCAGGATGGCGCGAACCTCTCGCGTGACCTCGTTCGTCACGCCGCTGATCAGCTGCCGCTCTTCGAGCGTCGCTAGCCACCGCTTTAGGACCGGCGGCGGCACGCTGGTCATGGATGCCAGCTTATCGAGACTGAGCTCGCAACGCTGATCCGAGTGGAGGGCCAGGAGAATGTCCCATACGGTCTCCTCGACCGTCGGTGGTGGGAGGAGCGCAGCGGCGATGCGGCTGCGCGGCCTCAGATCCATCTGCCAGTCGTAGTTCACTGCAGAACTCCTTTTGCTTGAGAGTCGAGAAACTGGGTGACGGCTGCCGTCTGCCGAGCGAGGGGGCCGTTCGATGTCGACGACACGCCGAGGCCGATTGTCGCGAGCACCAGAACGCTGAAGGCGATCGCGGCCCGCTGCGGGCGCCAGCGCAAAAGCACCGGCATGAGGACAGCCGCCACAGCGAGCAAAATGACAGGCCCCACGAGCCGGTGAGCAAGTGATGGACCCTGGTCGACGTTGCGCAGCGACCAGCTCACCGTTGCGGCGAACACCGCCATGTAAGTCCAGGCGCCCGCCCGGTTGCGCTTCGCGACCAGTGCGCCCGAAATCGCGAGGCCCAAACCGGTAAGCGTGTAAAATGCGGAGCCGTCGAAAGGAGACATGAGCCCGCCAGCCGCGAGCACGATCCCGACGACCGACAACAGTGCGCCGGAAAAGCCGAGCACCGTCCGCGCCGCAACTTGCCGCTGGCGGGCCGATTTGTCTCGCTGGAAGCGCACGGCATTGGCGACGCTCCTCATGGGCAGGCTTCCTTTCGAATTGGGGGCTCTGCCCGCGCGGCAGGAAACGGGGGGAAACCTGAGGCGCGGGCAGAGCGTGAACGGGGCTGCAAGGCTTGGGGGAGGGGAGGGGAAGGCCTTGCAGCCCCAGACTGAGTTAGATCGGTTGTTCCTGTATGGCTGGAGTGAAACCGCGGTAACCGGCAACGTGCGCAAGGATCTGGAAGACCGCGGTGCTCGAGTAGCCCGCGTCCATGAGCGCCCTGAGGTCGCTCGTCCGGATCAAATCCCAGTACCAGGCGCGAACAGAGAAGCGGCGAAGGGCCTCCAGCCTGTCGCTGGCAAGACGGCGCTCGATCGGCAGCCCGAAGAAGTCCTTCAGGAACCGAACGAACTTTCCGTCCGGCTTGAGCGACCGGGGACCGTTCTCGCGCGCCGTCTCAACGACGCGCCAGTCGAGCTCGGTCAGCGAGCTTTCCTGATTCAGCGCGATGGCGTTCATTGCGGAAGTCCTTCTGTTCGAAACCAGTACCGTACGGTCTAGTCCAACTAATGGGAGGTGTCAACCACTAAAATGGACTGTCCCGTACGGTACTGAATTCAACGATTTAGGGTTGGTAGCCGGCAAGGTTGCCAGCGTCGAACAAGCGAAATCTCAAGCGAATCGCGGTCCGATTCGTGCCTAGCCCGGACTCGTCTTCACGCGCGCAGTCTGCGCACGGGGGGCGCTACGCGCGAGCGCGTGCGCGCGTTTTGAGACGTCTGGAGTTTAGGAGCGACGCTTCGACTTCGAGTCGACCGGACCGTAGATCATGAGAAACGCGTCGGCCGCGTGCTTTGCCGACGCTTCGATCTCCTTGATGGCGACCGTCTTCGCGGCGCCCAACAACTCTCGTTCGAGGAGGTCCTGGAGGACAAGTCCCTTGAAATGCATGGCCGCGAGCCAGGGGTCGGCGCGCCTCAGCTTGCCGTCGGACATAAGCGTCCTGAACATGTCGGCGACTCGCTTCCAAGCGCGGCAGAGCACGCTCTGATAGAATTCCTCGCCGAGCTTCGACTCTGGCGGCTGGGTCGAGACAATCCGCATGTTTGAGATCGCCAGCGGAGCGAGCTGGCGCGTGAGATAGATCGTGCCGAGACGCACCAGTCCCTTGCGCAGGCTCTTCTCCGCAAGGAACTCTTCCATCGCCTGGTCCGCGACCTCGCCGACATCGAAGTCCAGGACGGCGCGAAGCAGATCCTCCTTCGAACCGAAGTGATTGTAGAGCGTCTGTTTGGAACCGCGCAGCCGCTCCGCGATCGTCAACATGGAGGTGCGCTCGTACCCCAGCTCCTGGAAAGTCTGGGCCGCGACTCGAATGATCTCGCGCCGCTTCTCGTCAGATCTCGTCCGCACCACCTGCCCTAACTCCTTAAAATCTAAACCGTACCATACGGTCTATTTTTGCATTGACAAGCGATACGTAACTGGACTAGACCGTACGGTACCGTTTAACGACAAAGAACAGGTTTGTCCCATGATTGCTTCCCTGACTGCGCGGCCAGGCCGCGCGGCGCTGCTGTCGCTTATGCTGGTGACCAGCGCCTGTGCGTCGAT
>JBEDUM010000164.1:0-3594 GCA_040414585.1 Sphingomicrobium sp.
GGCCGGCCTGGCGGCGTTCTGCACAGGATCAGCCGCCGCGGACAGGACGGGTCGCGTGGCCGGCTGCGGCAGTGGAGGAGGGTCGGACAAAGCGGCGCTGCCGCTCGCGACATCGGCAACGGAGACACCATGCGCGCCCGGTGCTGTTGCTCGGGGTGTGTCGACGTATTCGGCGCGGGCTGTCGCCGAACCGAAGCCAGTGAGCCCGGCTCCGACCCAACCGGCGAGAGCGACCGTTCCGTACAACGCCGCTAATACAGCAAGTCGCCGCGGCCTCTTCACCCCCCGTCCCCCTCTAGTTTCCCGCGAAGCAATGGCGGATTTCAAAGTTCAGTCGAGCACGACTGCAAACCCTACACGCCGCGACGAGTCGCGCAGCGCGGATAATCCCGGGAAACTCGGCGCTCACAACCGCGACGACAGCTAAGAGCAGCAGGTGCGATGACGATCACTATTTTATCGCCCAAACTCTTTCCCATGACGAGCCTCCTAAATTAACGTTAACCGGAACAAATTTGTCGTCATGCACGTCAGCTGTCTGATGGGCGCTAGACATAGAACCCCCGAATCGTCGTCTCGGTGTTGCAATAAAATAACTCGAATCGTTGACGCGTTGTGTGCTCTGTGGGCAACGCTCACGAGCGATTTGATAGGCAGAGCATTAAGCCGCGCGGCGGGGTTTGCCGCTGGCGCTTTCAAAGGGATGCACGCTGTTACTGGCGCAGGCACGGCATCTGCTCCTTGCGTTCGGCACCGCGCGGATACGCCAGCTGCGCTCAGTGGTGTCCTCTTTTGAGGGCTTGGCTTCCGACGATGTCCGCTAATCACTCTCAGCAATGTCCGCTTTTGGGGGCCAAGCGGACATCGAAAGGTGCATTCGCTCAAAACGAGTCCCGAAGCTCAGGCTGCTGCCGTTTCCGCCATCCGACGCGCGTGTTGGTCTGATTGCGGTAGCATGAAGCCGTCGAAGAACGAAGCGAGCTGCCCATAACCGTCCAACGGGAGGACCTGCGCGACGTATTGATCCGGTCGCACGACGACCATACACCCTGCCTCCCGATCGATGCCGCGCATTGCAAAGATGTCGTTACCGCTCCTAACGTCAGCACAGAAAAGCTTCTCATAGTCGTGGAGGCCATAGCGGCCTTTCTGGGGCAGAAGCAGCGAAGGCATCGCCTCGATGGCTAACTCACGATGAGCTTGCTGGAACACCGCACGTACATCGATCACCGCGTCGATATCCTCGTCGCGGCGCGTATATTTTCGGATGGGAGATTCCTGACCCTCTGCGAGAAATTCACATAACTGCCGGATGGCAGAGCTTGAAGCCGCCGGATTGCCCGCTTTAGCGAAGGCGAAGATCCTAAAGCGTCCATCCGCTCTGAGAACGTGGCCGAGGTGAACCGGCTTGGCATCCGCGAGACGGATGACAGGCGCGGAATGAAAGCGTTTTCCAACAACAAATCCCTCAGCCAGGTGCTGGTGGGTGCTTTCGCCGGTCAGGATTGACGGACTGTAGTGCGTCGCGGTTCCCGCAGTATAGCGGCCGCTCCTGACGAAATAGTCCTGCGTCTTCGCGGGGTCGGATCCGCCAGCTCCTGCATCTGTCGAGGCGATTAGCGCAGCCCATTCGCGATCGAAGTCGATTAGTTCCTTGGCAATGGCCTGCCGTTCCGCTGAATAGGTGTGCAGCAGAGACGGCTGGCATCGTTTGCGTAGAACAGAGACGAGCTTCCAACCTAGATTGAAAGCATCCTGCATCGAAACGTTCATGCCCTGCCCTGCCTTTGGACTGTGGGTGTGACAGGCATCGCCGGCGATGAACACGCTCGGCAGTCGCGTCGCGATTTCTTCCTCAGGCACGTCATCGAATTTGTCGGTCAGCCGCTGGCCGATCTCATAAACCGACCACCAGGGGATCTCTTTCACCTCGAGGCTGTACGGATTGAGAATCCGCCGCGCCTTCGCGATGATCTCATCGACAGTGATATTGCGGTTTGCAACCCGCTCGCCGATTTCGAGTTTGGCCAGCTCGACATAGAGACGGACGAGGTAGCCGCCTTCCCGTGGGATGATGAGAATACTGCCGTCATTCGCGGACTGGACCACTGACTTGCAGCGAATGTCAGGAAAATCGGTGATCGCCAATACATCCATGACTCCCCAGGCGTGGTTGGCGGAATCGCCGCGAAGCTCGCGCCCAATCGACGTTCGGACGATGCTGCGCGCACCATCGCAGCCAACAACGTACCGGGCCGTGATCGCCTCAGTCAGTCCCCGGTGCGGCGGGTCGAGTCGCTCGAGCGTGACTGACATCCCGTCACTGCCGCCGGCTGCAGGCTGAACGGAAATGACTCGCCGCGCATAATGCGGCTCCAGTTTCGTGGCCGATCTGCGCATCAGGTCGAGATAGAAGTCATGCACGCGCGCCTGGTTCAGAACGACGTGCGGAAACTCCGACAACCCGTCTTCGACGTCCTGGACCCGGGCATTGCGGACGATCTTCTCGGGTTGCCTCTCATCCGGCTTCCAAAACGTCGTCTCATTGATCCAGCAGGCCTCCTTCAGCACGCGCTCGCTGAAGCCAAAGGCATGGAACATTTCCATCGTGCGGCAGGCGATGCCGTCAGCTTGGCCGAGCAACATTCGGCCCGATTTCTGCTCGACGATGCAGCTCTTGATGTCGGGAAATGCGGACAATTGCGCTGCAAGCGTCAGCCCTGCTGGTCCGCAGCCGATAATTAGGACATCGACTTTCTCAGGAACAGAACTTTGTGCACCCGAGGCCGGGTAGCGCTCCGATGGATCGAAGATCTCCGGGTCGCCAGGCTCGAATCCATTCAGATGAAACTGCATGATCCCGTCCCATCGTTGACCGTGCCTGGCGGCATCGTCACGCCGGCGGTCAACGCGGCTCAGCGGAGCATCATACTGCGTGGCCTCACTGTGAAAAGTAGGCTGTGCGCCTCTTGCCAAAGCCATCACGGTCGCGCCGCGCATTCAGGTTCTGAATTTGCCCATAACGGGCGACGGCCGATCTATCCCCTCACAGGCGAGGGCATTACTTCTGCCTCTTTGTTGCGGTGCATGAGTCTGCTTTTGACCCAAAGCGGACATGAGCATCCGGCTTTGTAGGTACCGGCGAAGGTCTTTAATCCAAAATGTGATATTCTCTACTGATCCCGGCGCGGCCCTCGACACGCGGCGTGGGTCGACGCGGCTAGGGTCAAACGACGCGCACATGGAATCTCAGGTCTTCAACCCCAAGCACAAACAGACTGGATGGCGCCTTGCCGGTCTCGCATTTGCCAGCTTGGCCGCTTTGATGGCAGCGAACGATCTTGCGGACGCTGCAAGCCTCCGGAAGGAACAATTGGTGGAGTCGCGCCCCGTCGGCGAGCCAATTATGGCGATCGTTTCGCTGCGTGACCAGCAAATCACTGTGTACGACGCTAAGGGCAGGATCATGCGAGCGCCAGTGTCGAGCGGGCAGAAGGGGCGCGAGACGCCAGCCGGTATCTTCACTGTCCTCCAGAAGGAAGCAGAGCACTACTCCAACATGTACGACGACGCCTACATGCCCCACATGCAGCG
>JBEDUM010000165.1:0-4103 GCA_040414585.1 Sphingomicrobium sp.
ACCGTAAAGCGCCTCCGCTCGCTGCGGGACAAGAAGTCACGCCGGGCCGAAGGGCTGTTCCTTGCTGAGGGCCTGCGCATCATCGCCGAAGCCCGTGACAGCGGCCAGCTGCCGGAAATCGTCGCCTTCTCTTCCGAGGGTGCAAAGCGCCCGCTAGCCGCCGAGATCATTGCCGCGACCGAAGGCGCCGGCGGCGACGCGATCGAGACGACGCCTGACATCCTCTCGAAGATGTCCGGCAAGGATAATCCGCAGATGCTGCTCGGCGCGTATAAGCAGCCGTCGACGTCGCTCGAGAGGATCGACCGGTCGAAGGCGCCGCTATGGATCGCAGCCCAGGCGCTGCGCGATCCCGGCAACATCGGCACGATCCTGAGGACTGGCGACGCGGTCGGTGCCGGAGGGCTGATCCTGATCGACGATTGCGCCGATCCCTTCTCGGTGGAGGCGGTCCGCGCATCGATGGGGGCAATCTTCACGCAGGACGTCGCAACGGCGCGTTGGCCCGAGTTCATCGCCTGGCTGCACTCAGGTGACGGGCAGCTGGTCGGCACGAGCCTAAAGGCCACGCAGGACTACCTAGAAGCTGATTACCGAAAACCCTGCTTCCTCCTCATCGGTAACGAGCAGCAGGGCCTTCCTACGGAGTATGAGGCGGAATGCGACCTGCTGGTGAAGATTCCGATGGCGGGGCGCGCCGACAGCCTGAATGCCGCGGTCGCGGCGGCCGTGATGGCGTTCGCGATCAAGGCGAGCTGGCGCTGACTGGAACCGCCCGCTTCGCCGTGCTGTAGTCGGCCGCATGAAAAGTTTGATTGCCGTTCCGCTCGTCGCGCTCCTCTCCGGGTGCCTGACTCCGCCGCCTCCACCGCCACCGCCCTATCATGCGGTCGGAACCGAGCCGTTCTGGAACCTGCTGATTGACGAGCACAATCTGACGTTCGTCCAGCCCGAGGCTCAGCCGATCACGCAGCCTACGCCCTCAGTGATCCATGGCATTGCCGGCGAGATATACCAGACACCGCGGATCAACGTGAACATCGTGCACCGCTCGTGCAGCGACGGAATGAGCGACCGCGTCTACCCCGACAAGGTGCAGGTCACGGTCGACGGCCGTCGGTTCGAAGGGTGCGGCGGGCTCTGACGTCGCTTAAGTTCACTAATGTCACGCGATGCGCCGCCTCTTTTGTGAACTTAAGCGCCGCCTTTGGCGATCTTCACGGCTTCGTTTACTGGATCCAAGAGCCTCCTGCGAGGCCAGCAGCTGAAACCCTATTTTACAAGCCTTGGTTATTCTGCCGCGATCTGCGGCTCGCTGGATTCATCCTCGCTGAGATTTAGCTCCTCGTCGGCGTAGCGCGGCAAGGCTTCGACCGGTGACAGCACATCAATGTCGCGCCGGCCAGGCTCGATATTCAGCTCCCGGAACTTGCGCGCCGTCACCAGTGACCTGCTCTCAAAGCTAGAGACGAAGCTATTGTAATTATTGACTGCGGTCGAAAGTCCGCTCCCAACCTTGCGAAGATCGTCAGCGGCCTTGGCGAGGCGCTCGTAGAGCTCCTTCCCGAGCTCACCGATCTGCCGCGCCTCTTTCGCAAGTTTTTCCTGGCGCCAGACAGCCGCCACCGTTCGGGCAATGGCGATCAAATTGGTTGGAGTAGCGAGCAGCACCTTCTTGTCGAAGGCGTAATCCCAGAGCGTTGGATCATGTTCCAGCGCTGCCGTGAGGAAATGCTCACCAGGGATGAACATCACGACATAATCGGGCGCGTCTTCGAACTGCGACCAATAGGCTTTGGCGCCAAGTGTGTTCACGTGGGCACGAATAGCCGCCGCGTGCGCCGACAAATGTGCCGTCCGATCAGCTTCGTCGATTGCCCCGAAGGCGTCCTGATAATCGTTGAGCGACACTTTGGCGTCGATCACCAGCGACTGGCCGCCCGGTACACGCACAACGACGTCTGGCCGAAGCCGGCCGCCCTCGCCATCGGCTACACTGACCTCGGTCGCGAAATCGCAATGCTCTGAAAGGCCGCAAGTCTCGAGCACGTTGCGAAGCTGCTGTTCACCCCAGCGGCCACGCGCCTTTGGAGCATTGCGCAGCGCATTCACGAGCTTGGCTGCCTCCGAAGAAACGCGCTCGGTGCCCGTACGCATGGCCTCGATCTGTCCGGACAAAATGCCGAATGCGTCGCGGCGCTCCGCCTCGACCTTCTGGACGGTGGTCTCATAGCGCTCCAGGCGGTCGTGGACGGGCTGAAGCAGCGCCTTGAGGTTTTGGCCGGCGTTTTCTTCCGACTGTCTGAAGCGCTGGTCGGCGCGCTTGAGGAATGTCTCCTGGGCTTCGGCGAGAAGCTTGTTGGTGATCTCGGCGAACTGGGCGGACAGCGCCTCCTTGGCCTCGATCAGCTCGTTGATCCGTGCTTCGAAGCCCCTTTCCCGCTCCATCTGCGACGCTTCCAAAGCGGCGAGCCTGGTCACCGCATCCCGATTGGCGTCACGTTCCCTGACGACTTCATCGAGCTGTAGCCGCAGATTTTCGATAGTCTGCTTAGCGCCCGCGCCTTCGCGACTGCCGAGCAGCCAGCCAATGAGCGCTCCGCCGGCAAGAGCGATGACAGCGAACAACAGAACGGTCGTGTCCATGACCGCGAACTCCAAGAACAAAATGAGAACATTAGCTCAGCTCAGCCGCAGTCTCAACTGCTTTCTGCGTTGTGAAAAGCTCGAGCGGGGCTTCCATCCACAGAAAAAGGAACCAAGGATGAATTGCTTCGCTAGTTCGCAACGACGAGGAGACGTCCATGTCGATCCGCAAGATGATCTCGCTGCACCCGCAGGTGCAGGGTCACGTCAACCAGCCGCTCGGGGATGCGGCGCACCATCTGATGTACTGCGCGAGGATGTGCCTCAGCTGCGCGGACGCTTGCGCGGCGGAGGACATGGATATGCGTCAGTGCATCCGGACCTGCCTGGACTGCTCGGACGTGTGCGAAGCGACGGGTAAGCTGGCGGTTCGGCGCACCGGTTCCAACGAGCAGGTGCTTCGGGAGACTCTGGAGCTATGCGCCAGGGTCTGCGACGCCTGCGCGGCCGAATGCGAGCGGCACGAGCATGAGCATTGCAAGCTCTGCGCGCAGATGTGCCGGGAATGCGCGGAGGACTGCCGCAACGCGGCTGCGTCGATCGGCGGCTAGAGCGTCATTGCGAGGAGCCGAAGGCGACGCGGCAATCCCGATTCCGCTCTGGATTGCTTCGCCGCGCTCGCAATGATTGGTCGGCGCTTGCGCGGCCTTTTTCCGACAAGCAGTCGGAATCCTGACCCCTTCAGGCGGCCTTTTTATGCTGCTCTTTCCGTTGCTTGGCGAGCTTTCTTAGGATCATGTCTCGCTTCAGGCGCGAGAGGTGATCGATGAACAGCACGCCGTTCAGGTGGTCCATCTCATGTTGCAGACAGGTCGCGAGCAGTCCCGTGATCTCTTCCTCCCGGACCTTCCCGTCGAGATCGAGCCAGCGGGCGCGGATGCGGTCGGGGCGATCCACCTCGGCATATTGATCGGGGACGGACAGGCAGCCTTCGGTGTAGGGCACTTCCTGGTCGGAGTGCTCGATGATCTCGGGATTGATGAAGACGCGGGGATCCTTGACGGGCTCGCCTTCTTCTTCCTCAGGCTCCTGCAGGTCGATGACCAGGATGCGCATGGGAACGCCAACCTGGATCGCTGCGAGGCCGATGCCCGGAGCGGCGTACATCGTCTCGAACATGTCGGCGACGAGCGCGCGCACATCGTCATCCACCACCTCTACGGGCTTGGAAATCTCGCGCAGGCGCGGGTCGGGAACTTCGACGATCGGACGAATGGCCATGGAGAGGATTTAGTCTTTCGATTGAGGCGGTTCAAGCAATGGGACGCCGCGCGCGCAGCGCTTGGGCAAGCGTCCCTTCATCGAGGTAGTCGAGCTCACCGCCTACGGGAAGTCCGTGCGCCAACTGACTGAGACGGATTGGAAATCCTTCCAGACGTTCGGCCACATAATGGGCGGTGGTCTGGCCCTCCAGGGTTGCGTTCATCGCCAATACGACCTCGTCGATCCCGCCTTTG
>JBEDUM010000166.1:0-26275 GCA_040414585.1 Sphingomicrobium sp.
ACGCCAGCTCCCAAGGCGAGGCGATCGTAAAATCGCCCACTCGCCCGCTCTCTTTGGAGCCAGCCATTTTGCTCGGAGATGACCGGTGATTCGGCCGTACGCGCGTCCATTCGCTTCGGCCCTAGCATGGCCGTTGCACAAATAACACAGTAGTGACTCGGTCAGTTCGGACTAGGCAGCGGCGCGTTCAAGCCAGGGCGAATAAAAGTCCCGCAGCATGCGAATCACGACCGCCGGGTCGTCCTGCTGGTTGACCTTGTTGCGAAGCTCGGCGGAGCCCGGCAGGCCCTTGGTGTACCAGCTGACATGCTTCCGGGCGAGGTTCACGCCGGTGTGCGCGCCGTAGAGCGAGAGCATCTCGTCATACTGCTGGAGCATCGTTCCGAGCTGTTCGTCGAGCGTCGGGTCAGGACGATGCCCGCCCCCCATGAGATCTGACATGACCTGCGCGATCAGCCACGGGCGACCATAGGCGCCCCGCCCAATCATGACGCCATCGGCGCCGGACTGGCTCAGCGCAAGGCGTGCATCCTCGATTGAGCAGATGTCACCATTGACGATCACCGGGACCGAAACGGCTTGTTTGACCTTGCGCACGAAGGCCCAGTCGGCTTCGCCCTTGTACATCTGGCAGCGGGTTCGGCCGTGGATGGTGATCATCTGCACGCCGAGGTCCTCAGCGATGCGCGCGAGTTCGGGCGCATTCAGATTTTCGTGGTTCCAGCCCATCCTCGTCTTGAGTGTGACCGGTACAGTCACGGCCTTGACCGTCGCCTCGATAAGCTTCGCAGCGAGCGGCAGATCGCGCATCAGCGCCGAACCCGCCTCACCATTGACCACCTTCTTCACGGGGCAGCCCATGTTGATGTCGATGATCGCCGCCCCGCGCTGCTCGTTGAGCTTTGCGGCTTCGGCCATCACGTGCGGCTCGCAACCGGCAAGCTGCATCGAGACCGGCTCCTCGGACGGATCCCACATCGCCTTCTGCAGCGACTGGCGCGTTTCACGCACCATCGCCTGGCTCGCGATCATCTCGCTGACTGTCAGTCCCGCCCCATAGCGCTTCACGATCCGTCGGAACGGCAGGTCGGTGACAGCCGTCATCGGCGCCAGGATCACCGGCGCCTCGATCCTGACCGGACCGATCGAGATGGGCTTCAACATCGTCATGGGTCGGCGGGAGATAGTGGAAGAGCACTTGGCGGACAAGGCAAGCGGCCGTAGAGCGCCGCCCGCATGACCGTCACGGCTCTCATCGTCGCAGCCGGCAAAGGCGAACGCCTGGGCGGAGGCGTGCCCAAGCAATTCAGGCTGCTCGGAGGGAAGCCCGTCCTTCGCTGGGCGGTTGAGTCGCTGATCGGTCACCCGGCCGTGCGATCCACACGGGTGGTGATCGGCGAGGGGCAGCGGGAGCAGGCTGCGGCCGCCCTCGCCGGCCTGGACGTTGGCGAGTTCATCCATGGCGGATCCGAACGCGCCGATTCCGTTCGGAACGGCCTTCAGGCGATCGAAGGCGACGCCGTGCTGATCCACGATGCGGCACGCCCCTTTTGCCCGGCTGACGTCATCGACCGTTTGCTTGCGCCCCTGGAATTCTTTGATGGTTCGACCCCAGTGCTTCCGATTGGCGACACCATAGCCCGGGCGTCCGATCGCCTGACCGATGCAGTTGATCGCGCCGGGCTTGTCCGAGTCCAAACGCCGCAGGCGTTTCGCCTCGAAGCTTTGCGAAAGGCCTACGCGTCGTGGAGTGGAGCCGCACCGACGGACGAGACAACCGTGGTAACGGCTGGTGGCATGGAGGTGGCCGCAGTGGCGGGGGATCCGGTGCTGGAGAAGCTCACGACGCCGGCCGATTTCGAGCGCGCGGAGCAGTGGCTCGCCTCGCGAATGGTGCCCCGCACTGGCATGGGCTTTGACGTGCACGCCTTCTCAGGCGAAGGGCCAGTCATGCTTGGCGGGATAGCAGTTCCGCACGCGCGCGGCCTTGCCGGCCACAGCGACGCAGATGTGGTGCTCCATGCTATAACCGACGCGCTCCTTGGGGCGGCGGGTCTGGGCGATATTGGCGAGCATTTCTCCCCGTCAGACCCGCGTTGGAAGGGCGTCTCCTCTCACCTTTTCCTCGCCCACGCCGCCGAGCTGCTTCGTTCCAATGGAGCAATAATCGACCACGTGGATTGTACGATCATTGCGGAGGAGCCGAAGGTGGGTCCACATCGTTCCGCCATGCGCGCGCGGATCGCTGAAATCGCGGGGCTGACCCTCGACCAGGTTAGCATCAAGGCGACGACGACCGAAAGCCTCGGCTTTACCGGCCGGCGCGAAGGGATCGCCGCTCAGGCTGTCGCGAGCATTCGGATGGGATATCCCGCGTGAAAGACACGCTTCTCCCCGATAAGCTGGTCAACAAGGCCCGTGAAATCGTCGAGGCGAACCGCAAAGCCGGAAGGCGCATCGCTGTAGCCGAAAGCTGCACCGGTGGTCTCGTCAGCGCGGCCCTGACGGAGATAGCGGGATCCTCGGACGTCTTTGAAGCAGGCTACGTCACATATTCGAACGGCGCCAAAATCTCCCAGCTCAAGGTTAGCGAAGAGGTGGTCGACACCTTCGGCGCGGTTAGCGTGGCGACCGCCTGGGCCATGGCCCGCGGCGCGCTCGCCGCGTCGGACGCTGATGTGGCAGTGGCGATCACAGGCATCGCCGGTCCGGGCGGCGGCTCGCCTCAGAAACCGGTAGGCACAGTTGTCTTCGCTCGTGCGGAGCGCGAGGCGGATCCCGCCAAGATCGTGGCCGATCAAAAGTTCTTCGATGAGAAGACCCGCTCGGGGGTCCGTCTTCAGGCGGCGCTCTGCGCGCTTGAGCTTTTGATGCCGTAAAGCGTCGCGGCACGCTGCTCGAACGCCGTTATCATCCGGCGGAGTGCCCGGTCGAACATCGAGCCTGCCAATGTCTCGAAAAGGCGCGACTTGAAGGCGAAGTCGACGGAGAAGCCCACGTTGGTGCCGCCGTCCGCCGCCCGGTCGAATTTCCACTCGTTGTGCAGGTATTTCAGCGGTCCCTCGACATAATCGACGCAGATCCGTGTCGGGCATTCTTTATGGACGCGACTCGTGAAGCGCTCCTTGAAGGCATTGAAGCCGACCACGAGATCGGCGACGGTTTCCGTCTCGCTCGACGAGCGGACGCGCACTGCGACCACCCATGGCAGGAACTCGTCATAGCTCGCCACATCCCCGACGAGATCGAATAGCTGCTCGGGCGTGTAAGGGAGGTGCCGCGTCTCGCTATGCCGCGGCATTCGCCCCTTCCCTCTTCAGCTGCTCGACACGCGCCGCCTGCATCTTCTTGAAATCGTCACCGGCGTGATAGCTCGACCGCGTCAGTGGCGATGCGGCGACGAGCAGGAAGCCTTTGGCTCGGGCGATTGCCGCATAGGCATCGAACGCCTTCGGAGTGACGAACTCCTCGACCTTCGCGTGACGAGGTGTCGGCTGAAGGTATTGGCCCATGGTCAGAAAATCGACGCCGGCGGAACGCATGTCGTCCATCACCTGGTGCACTTCGAGCCGCTGCTCACCCAGGCCGACCATCACACCCGACTTGGTGAAGATATGCGGTGCCTTGCGCTTGACGCTCTCCAGCAGGCGCAGCGAGGCATAGTAGCGCGCGCCAGGCCGGATCGTCGGATAGAGCCGCGGCACAGTTTCGAGATTGTGGTTGTAGACGTCAGGTCCCGCTTCGACGATCGCCTCGACAGCCTTTTCGCTCTTGTTGCGGAAGTCAGGAGTCAGGATTTCAATAGTCGTATTCGGCGTCTCGCGGCGCAGGGCCTGGATCACTTTTACGAATTGGGATGCGCCGCCGTCCGGCAGGTCGTCACGGTCAACGGATGTGACCACGATATGATCGAGCCCCAGCTCGGCGGCCGCAGTCGCGACATGCTCCGGCTCCAACGGGTCAACCGCGCGTGGCATGCCCGTTTTCACGTTGCAGAAGGCGCAGGCGCGCGTGCACGTGTCGCCCAGGATCATCACCGTCGCGTGCTTCTTGGTCCAGCACTCGCCGATGTTCGGGCATGCCGCCTCTTCACACACCGTCGCGAGGTTGAGCTCGCGCATCAGGCGGCGTGTGGCATGATAGCCTTCGCTGACGGGCGCCTTGACCCGGATCCAGTCGGGCTTGCGCTGCTTCGGCACTGCGGCGGGAGCGTTCATCGGCGGCGAGATAGCGACTGTCCCGCCAGCTTGCCACCCCTGCCGTCGTGTGGTTACCGCGTGTGCCATGCCGTATCTCTCACGATTGATCGAAGGGTATCGCCGCTTCCGCTCGCAGGACTGGGCACGCGAGCGGGAGCGCTGGTCGGAACTCGCGGAGGGGCAGAGCCCCAAGGTCATGATCCTGGCGTGTGCGGACAGCAGGAGCGACCCCGCGCAAATCTTCGATGCCCGGCCAGGCGAGATGTTCGTCGCGCGCAACATCGCTGCGCTCGCGCCGCCATACGAAACCACGAGCGGTTATCACGGCGTTTCGGCGGCGCTCGAGTTCGCTGTCACTCAGCTGGAAGTCGATGAGATACTCGTGATGGGTCACGGTATGTGTGGCGGCTGCGCGGCCGCTCTGACGGGTCAGTTTGACGGTACCGAGCCGGGTGAAGGCCACTTCATCTCAGATTGGGTGCACATGCTTGACGACGCCAGTCAGAAAGTGCGTGCCCGCCATGCAGATCTGGATCGCGAGGCGTACACCGACATGGAACAGGAAGCAGTAAGAGTGAGCCTCGCCAATCTGCGTACCTTCCCCTGGATCGCGGACCGCGAGACGGCTGGGCGCCTCAAGCTTCACGGCGCCCATTTTTCGATCGCAGAGGGACGGCTCTATGTGCTCGACGAGGCGGAAGGCATCTTCCGCCCCGTCTAAGCAGTACGGCTTAACACCTTACGCTATAATTGTAATGCGGCCGGCCGTAGTGGTCGACGTAATAGCAATAGCCGCGGGTATCGCGATAATATTGGCGATCGCCGATGATCGCGCCGACCGAGGCGCCGAGGATGCCGCCAACTGCCGCGCCCGCACCAGTCCCGATGCCTGGAAGGACCGAACCCGCGAGAGCACCGGCGCCCGCTCCGATTACCGCTCCGGTTGCGCTGCTGGCAACCACATGATCTCTGTATGGGTCGCTTGTGCAGCCACCCAGCGCGAGACTGCTGGCAACAGCGGCCGAGATTAACAGACGTTTCATTGGATCGTCCTCCAAACCTGCCCCAACCCGGCGGACTCAGTGCGCCAGCAACAGTTTCGTTCCAAAAATCGTAGGCGGAGGTCCGTCCAACCGTCGCGAAAACGGAACGGAAGGGAGCGCATTACGAGACACGGGGCGGAAGTCGCCTCCCGCCCCATTGGCAGCCCAGAGAAGCGAAATTACGAGCGGCTAGCAGCGAATGTCGTAGCTGTAGTGCGGCTGACCGTACTGATCGACGTAGTAACAATAGCCGCGGGTATCGCGATAATACTGCCTTCCGTTGACAGTCGCGCCGAGGACGCCGCCAAGGATCGCGCCTGCGACGGCGCCCGTGCCCGGCCTGATGCCTGGCAGGACCGCGCCGGCGATCGCGCCAGTCGCAGCGCCGATCGCCGCGCCGCCGACAACGTTGCCGGCCTGCGAATGGCCATAATAGCCGTTGTTGTAGTAGCCGTTCGGAGCATAGCCCGGGTAGTAGCCGTTCGGAGGATAGCCGTTCGGATAATAGCCGTTGTTGTAATACGGATCGTATCCGTACTGGTTCGGATACGTGGCGCAGCCCGCGGCAGCCAGGCTGCCTACAACGACTGCTGCAAGTCCGATTTTCCTCATCGTTCCAATCCCTTCCACAACTCGCCCCTCCTGTTGGGGTAACAGTGCATCAGGCGCCATTTCGTTCCCGCATCGATCATGTACCGTTCATGTACGGAACAACGGCCGCGCCAGCCTGTGGTCATTCCGCGACGCCGCGCTAAGAGGCTCGAAAAGGAGTCGTGATGCGCGAGCGAACCGTCGTCGAGCAGGAAGCCAATGTCGCCCTATTGATCGACGCGGATAATGCCTCGCCCGACCATCTCGACGAGGTACTTCTGGTCCTCGGTGAGCTCGGCACGATCAATATCCGCCGCGCTTACGGAAACTGGGCAAAGGCGAGCCTCAAAGGCTGGGGCAATCTGACCGGCACTCACTCGATCGTCCCGATGCAGCAATTCGATGTCGTCAAAGGCAAGAGCGCGACCGATATGCGTATGACCATCGACGCGATGGATCTCCTCTATCGAGGCAATGTCGACGGCTTCGGCATCATGTCGTCCGACAGCGATTTCCTTCCGCTCGCGCAGCGGATTCGCGAGGATGGCCTGCCGGTCTACGGTTTCGGAACGGCGAAGACGCCCCTCTCCTTTCAACAAGCCTGCACCCGCTTCTTCGATGTCGGGGCGCTGTCCCTGGAGGATGAGGAACTCGAGCAGCCCGCGCCCGGCAAGGGCCAACGGCCGGTTGATCCGGAGCTGCTGCAGGTCCTGGGCTCCGCCTACAAGGCATCCAAGCGCGATGACGAAGGCTACACTCCCCTTTCCGAGCTCGGGCAGCGCGCCAAGGCGGTGTCGAGCTTCGCCGCAAGAAACTACGGTTACACCCGCCTTTCCGATCTCATCAAGGCGGTGCCGAACTTCGAAGTGAAAAGCGGCGAAGATGGGCGGCTCCTGGTCAAACGCCTCCGCTGAGCTTGTGGATTGTTGATCCACAGGAATCTTCGCAGCCGCCCGGAGTCCCACTGTTGTCCCAGCGACACAGGAACTTAGGATTGTCATGCAGAGCGGGAACTGCATCGGCTGAAACCGGTTACGCGCTTAACCCAAATTACAACCTGCGTTCGAAACACCATGCTGGCACGTCAAAATCCCGAAGCAATTCTGGACATTGCGCTGGACGCCCTCTCGACCGGCCTCGAATGTCGCTCGGTACTCGATGAGCTTCCGGCGCCCATCTACACGACCGACGAGAACGGAGCGGTCACCTACTGGAATCGTGCCTGCATCGAGTTTGCGGGACGAGAGCCGCAACTTGGACACGACCGATGGTGCGTGACCTGGAAGCTCTTCACCACGACAGGCGAGCCGCTGCCAAAAGACAAATGCCCGATGGCGCAGGCGATCGAGCAGAAGCGAGCGGTACGCGAATCTGTTGCTGTTGCGGAGCGCCCCGACGGCAGCCGCATCGCCTTCAAACCATACCCGACACCCCTGTTCGACAAGGACGGTAATCTCAGCGGCGCGGTCAACATGCTGATCGACGTGACCGACGAACAAACCGAAGCCCTGCATGAGCAGGCCGAGCGCTGCCGCCGCCTCGCCGGCGCCACCTACGATCGCCAGACCGCCAAGGTACTGGACGACATGGCGGACGGCTTCGATCGAACTGCGGACGAACTGTCCCAGAAGCGCCGCTGATCAGAGCAGCTCCAACGACACCGTGACGTCATCGCCGACGGCGATACCGGCACGGCAGCGGACCTCCTTCTTTACCGGGAGCAGATAGCCGCCACTTTTCTGCGGGAAGACGGACGTCCGCCAGGTGACGTCATTGATGGTCGCTTGAACCTTCACCGACCCGAAACCGCCTCGGCTCAAGTGACTGAGCGCGCGGATTTCGGCCGCCTCTCTCTCCGGCACCGTGATGAAGTGCCAGCTCCCGCCGTCCCCCGACCAGAGCCACATGGGTGCGGTGACGAAGATCATAAGTAAAGCTTACCACTTTGGTCGAAGGCCGCACCATGATAACATGAAGAGGACATCTACCCATGACTTTCGAGCGAGGGTTGCATGGTCGAATTTGCTTCCATCGAGCAATTCCTCAAGGCCAATCCGCTCGAAGTAATCACGCTCATTTCGGCCGTGATTGGCGGCATCTGGGCTTTGACGCAGTGGCGTACGGACCAGACTTGGAAGCGACTGCAAGCGACCTTTGAGCGTATCGACAGCTTCGACAAGACTCCCGGCACGCGCAATGCGATGATGATCCTCAAAGCCCCAGAGGTCGAAATCCCGCTGTGGGACCCTGCTCAACCACCTGACAAGCGCTACGCAACGGTGACGTGGGCCGAAGCGACCAAAGCTCTTGAGTTGGATGGCTACAAGAGCGTTGATTTGGGCGTCAAGGCAGGCGCGATCCGGAATTCCTTCGAGGACTTCTTCAACAGAATGACTCAGATCGAAATCTTCCTCGAGAGCGGCCTACTCACTGCCAAGCAGGTGAAGCACCTGGTTGAGCCTTGGGTCGCCCGGATCAGGACGGTCGATGACGGCGGTCTGAGCAAAGCCCTTTGGCATTACATGAAAGTCCACCACAAATTCGCCGTCCTCGAGCTCTTCGAACGCCCGGAGTTCAATTCACGTACGGCGCGCGACGTGTGAAGCCCACTATGTGATTTCACGGCTTTCTAGCGCGTCAATTTCCGATACGTCATGCGGTGAGGCCTGGTCGCTTCCTCACCCAGGCGACGCACCTTGTCTTCTTCGTAGGCCTCGAAGTTGCCCTCGAACCACTCCACCCGGCTGTCGCCTTCGAAGGCGAGGATGTGGGTCGCGAGGCGATCGAGGAAGAAGCGGTCGTGGCTTATCACCACCGCGCATCCTGCGAAATTCTCGAGCGCCTCCTCCAGCGCGCGAAGCGTCTCGACGTCGAGGTCGTTGGTCGGCTCGTCGAGCAGCAGGACGTTGCCACCCTCCTTCAGCATCTTGGCCAAGTGAACGCGGTTGCGCTCACCGCCGGATAGCTGGCCGACCTTCTTCTGCTGGTCGGGGCCTCGGAAATTGAAGGCGCCGACATAGGCGCGCGTGCCCACCTCGTTCTTGCCGAGCTTGAACAGGTCGAGGCCGTCGGAAATCTCTTCCCAGACGTTCTTCTTGGGATCGAGAGCGTCGCGGCTCTGGTCGACATAGCCGAGGTGCACCGTGGGGCCGACCGTAATCTCGCCTGCGTCGGGCTCCTCCTGCCCGGTAATCAGCTTGAATAAGGTCGTCTTACCCGCGCCGTTGGGACCGATCACGCCGACGATACCGCCCGGCGGAAGGCTAAAGCTCAAATTCTCGAACAGCAGCTTGTCGCCATAGGCCTTGGACACGCCCTTGGCCTCGATGACCTTGCCTCCCAGCCGCTCCGGCACCTGAATGAGGATCTGCGCCTTGCCCGGAGTGCGGTTCTCCTGCGCTTCGACCAGTTCGTCGAATGCCTTGATGCGTGCCTTGGATTTGGCCTGACGCGCCTTGGGGCTGCGCCGGATCCATTCGAGCTCGTCGGAGATCGCCTTCTGGCGACCTGCTTCCTCCCGCTCTTCCTGCTCCAGCCTCTTAGCTTTCTTCTCCAAGTAGCCGGAATAATTTGATTCGTAGACGTAATAGCGGCCGCGATCCAGCTCCAGCACCCATTTCACGACATTGTCGAGGAAGTAGCGGTCGTGGGTGACCAGGATGACGTTGCCGGGATAGTCGATCAGGTGCTTTTCGAGCCACTGAACGCTTTCGGCGTCGAGATGGTTGGTCGGCTCGTCGAGCAGCAGGATGCTCGGTTTCTCCAGCAGCAGGCGCGTCAGTGCGACACGGCGCTTCTCGCCACCCGACAGGTTGGCGACAGGGCTGTCGCCCGGCGGGCAGCGCAAGGCGTCCATCGCGATCTCGAGTTGGTTGTCGAGCGTCCAGCCGTCGACAGCGTCGATCTTCTCCTGAAGATCGCCCATTTCCGCCATCAGCACATCAAAGTCCGCATCCTCGGGCGGATCGGCCATCATGGCGCTGATCGCGTTGAAGCGGTCGAGCATGTCGGCGACGGGACGAATCCCGTCCATGACATTCTCCCTGACCGTCTTGTTCGGATCGAGCTGCGGCTCCTGCTCCAGATAGCCGACGGTAATGTTCTCGCCCGGCCAGGCCTCGCCCGTAAATTCCTTGTCCCTGCCGCCCATGATCTTCATCAGGGTCGACTTGCCGCTGCCGTTCGGGCCGACGATTCCGATCTTGGCGTCAGGGTAGAATTGCAGGTGGATATTGTTGAGGATGGGCTTTTGGCCCGGGAAGGCCTTTGTCAGGCCCTTCATCACAAAGCTGTACTGGGCGGCCATGGGGTCGCGGAAATCCTTCAGGAGTGATCGGGAGTTGCGGGCCAGTTAGTGCGCCGGCCCCCAAATGTCACCCCGGCCGGGTCCCTGCTTTCGCAGGTCAGTCCCTTCCCACCATCACCTCGGCGTTGGCAAATCTGTAATCGCGATACTGGTCGCGCAGGTCCTTCTTGCTGAGCTTGCCGGTGGCCGTGTGAGGCAGCTGCTCAACGAACTCGATGGCATCGGGCTGCCACCAACGCGGGACGTGCTGCGCAATATGGTCGCGGATCTGCGATTCTCCAACGTCTCCATCATCATCTCGCACGATGAGGAGCAGCGGCCGCTCGTCCCATTTCGGATGCGGGATACCGATGGCCGCGGCCTCCAGAACCCCCGGGCACCCCACGGCTGCATTTTCGAGCTCGATCGAGCTGATCCACTCCCCGCCGGACTTGATCACGTCCTTGGCGCGATCGGTCAGCCGCAGAGTGTTGTCCGGGTGGATGACGGCGACGTCGCCGGTGTCGAACCAGTTGTTGGCATCGACGCAATCCTCGTCCTTCTTGAAATAACGCCGGACCACAGCCGCGCCCCTCGTCTGAAGGTGTCCGGCGCTTATCCCGTCGCGCGAAAGGACATTCCCCTCGTCGTCCACGACGCGGAGCTCGACTCCAAACATCGAACGGCCAGGCCGGGAGATATATTCGACCTGCTCATCGTCAGTCATCGACTCCCAATCGCCCGGAGGTGCCCCGACCGTGCCGATGGGCGACATTTCGGTCATGCCCCAAAGGTGCCTGACCCGGATGCCGCGCTTCCGGAACCAGCGGATCGTCGCACGCGGAGCAGAGGAGCCGCCGACGATGATGGTGTGGAGCTTTCCAAGGCTCGCGCCCGTGTCCTCGACATGGTCGATGAGGTTGAGCCAGACGGTGGGAACGCCGGCGGAATGGGTGACCCCTTCTTCGTTGAACAGGCGGCAGATGCGCTCGGCCTGATTGTCCGCGCAGATGACGAGCTTGAGGCCCGTCAGGGCCGCCGCATAGGGCAGGCACCAGCTGCCGGCGTGGAACATCGGAACGACGGGGAGCATGGCGGACTGGGCCGACAGGTCGAAGATATCGGGCGCGATGATCGACAGCGTGTGGAGCACTGTAGATCGGTGTTCGTACAGCACGCCCTTGGGATGGCCCGTCGTCCCGCTCGTATAGCAAAGTCCGCACGGGTCGCGCTCATCGCCTTCGTGCCAGCGATAATCGCCGTCCTCGGCTGCGATCACGTCGTCGAACTCGTCATCGAAGCAGATGAAGCAACGCACGCTCGGCCATTGCGACTTCAGCCGCTCGATGATCGGCGCGAAGATGCGGTCGTAAAGGATGACCCGGTCCTCGGCGTGATTGACGGTGTAGGTGAGCTGCTCGTCGCCCAGCCGCGGGTTCAGCGTATGGATTACGCCTCCCATTCCGATCGCGCCGAACCACGTGACCAGATTTCGATCGTGGTTCATCGCCATGGTCGCGATACGGTCGCCGGGCTTGGCCCCCCGCCGCTCGAGCGCCTGCGCGAGCCGCCTCGAATCGTGCGCGACCTGGCGCCAGTTCGTCCGGTGAGTCGATCCGTCCGCTCGCGCTGCGACGATCTCGCGATCGCCGTGTTCGCGCTCGGCATGGTCCATCAATCGCATGATGCGGAGCGGAAAATCCTGCATCGCGCCGAGCGTGCCCATCAGCGCCTCTCCCTTCGCAGCCATTTACAGTGTGACTGCAGACCGTGGCGGAGACAAGCTGCTGCTATTTGCTAGGCGACGACCGCAATTTGCGGATTGGCGACAGTTAGAAGGGCAGCTTGAACCCTGGCGGCAGGGGCAGCGTGCTCTGCATCTTCTGCATTTCCTGCGCCGCGGCCGCGTCGGCCTTCCCGCGAGCGTCATTGATCGCGGCGGCGATCAAGTCCTCGGCCATCGTCTTTTCCGAGGGTGCAAGCAGGCTTTCGTCGAGCTCGACACTGAGGATGCGGCCTTTGGCGGTAGCCCTGATCTTGACGAGCCCGCCGCCGGCGACCCCTTCGACCTCGATCTTGTCGAGATTGTCCTGTGCCTTCTGCAGCTCGTTCTGCGCGTTCTGCGCCATTTTCAGGATTTCATCGAGATCGGGCATCTCAGGCATGTCAGGCGCCTCTCGTCGTAAAGGATTCAAGCTCGGAACCGGGGAACGCGTCCATCACCGCTTGCACGTTTGGATCGGCGAGGACATCCGCGCGAACGCGCTCCTCTGCCATTTTTTCCTGGTCAAGCAAGGACGGATCGCCCGCTTCGTCCGACAAGGAGACCTGCCAGGTGGCGCCCGTCGCGGATTTCAGCGCAAGCGCCAGGTCGCGCGACCAGTCGCCGCCGAGCGGGCGCATCGGCTTGAGAGCCAGCTCGGGCGGTGCGTAGCGGACCAGGCCCACCTGATCATGAAGCTGGACGGCAAGCTGATGCCTACCCGCTTGTTCGAGCCTCGCTATCAACGCCGGGAAATCGGCGGGAAGCCGAGCAGTGGCGGCTTTGCTTCCTGAGGCCGGGGCGGAAGTGGGAACAGCAACCGCGCCCTCGCCGCTCAATTGGCGAATGAGGCTTGCCGGATCGGGCATGTCGGCCGCGTGGATGAGCCTCAAAAGCGCCATTTCCGCTGCCTCGCGGGGGTCCGGTGCGATTTCGACGTCCTGCAAGCCTTTGAGCAGCATCTGCCAGAGACGGTGGATCGTTCCCCACCCTAGCTGGTGCGCCATCTCTTCGGCGCTTTCGCGCTCTTCGGCCGACTGGAGCGCATCTGCGCTCGCGCCGGCTTTGGCGCGCGTTGCCAAATGCAGCGCCTCCATGAGGCCGCGCAGGAGCTGGATCGGATCGATTCCGAGATCGTGAGCCTCGTCCAGCTCGGTAAGAGCGGACGTCGCGTCCCCCGAGAGCACAAGTTGGAGCAGCCGGCGGATACGGCCGCGGTCTGCCAGCCCTAGCATGTCACGGACCTGTTCGGCGCTGACCTTGCCCGCTCCGTGAGCGATGGCCTGATCGAGAATTGACAGTCCATCGCGTGCGGAACCTTCGGCCGCCCGGGCGATCATGCCAAGCGCCTCCGTCTCGACCTCGACTCCTTCGGCCTTCGAAACTTCGGCAAAGTGAGCCGCGAGCTTTTCCGCGGGAATGCGGCGCAAGTCGAAGCGCTGCGTCCGCGACAGCACCGTCACCGGAACCTTGTTCACTTCGGTGGTGGCGAACAGGAACTTCACATGCTCTGGTGGTTCCTCAAGAGTTTTGAGTAACGCATTGAATGCGTTCTTGGAAAGCATGTGGACTTCGTCGATGATGTAGATCTTGTAGCGCGCACTGACCGACGCGTAGCGGACCGCGTCGATAATCTCGCGGATGTCCTCCACCCCCGTGTGGGAGGCGGCGTCCATCTCGATCACGTCGATGTGCCGGCCTTCGGCGATGGCCCGGCACTGCTCGCAGACGTTGCAAGGCGTGATCGTCGGACCGCCCTGTCCGTCCGGGCCGATGCAGTTCAGCGCCTTTGCGATCAGGCGAGCGGTCGAGGTCTTGCCGACGCCCCTCACCCCGGTGAGCAGGAACGCATGGGCAATGCGCCCGCGCTCGATTGCGTTGGCGAGCGTCTTCACCATCGCATCCTGACCGATCAGCTCGGCAAAGGTCTGAGGGCGGTACTTGCGCGCGAGAACGCGATAAGCGCCCGCAGCTGCGGGCGCGGGCATTTCAGGCAAATCGAGGCCCAGACCAGGTGATTCGGCGTCTTCCATTTGTTCTCGTTTAGGGGCTCGCAACCGTCATTGCGAGGAGCGTAGCGACGCGGCAATCCAGAGCAATGCTGGATTGCTTGTCCCCGGACCAGATCCGGGGTCGCAATGACGGGAAGGTGGAAGCCGACGACCCGGCACGAAATCGTTGTGGCTGCTTCCTTCCGGACCTGACCAGGTTGGCGACAGCGCCGTCCGCCGACTTCCGCGCGGGCATATGGGTGAAGAGCGTGGCCGGCGCAAGCTCAGCGAAAAGTTCATGTTTGGATGAGCACCTTCTTCATTGACCGTTCACGAACGGAGCAGGAGGTGTGCAGGCAAAGCCGGAGGCCGCTGCATGCCCTTTCCCGTCCTCATCTTTCCGGTGCTTGCGGCGGTCCAAGAAGCACCCCCGCCCGTAAAGTCTCCGGAACCGATCGTTGTGACCGGCCGGGGCGGAGTCCCTTTCATCAGTCCGATGGGCGAACCGATCCGCGCGCGGACGCCGAACGAGGACACGCTCGCCCGCTGGTTCAACCGCACCGACCTCAACCATGACGGCTATTTGACGCCGGACGAACTGGAGGCGGATGCCGAACGCTATTTCGATGTTCTCGACACCGATCATGACGGGCAGATCGATCCCGACGAGCTTGTCCATTACGAATGGACGGTCGCACCCGAAATCCAGGTGAACTCGCGCCTGAGGCGTGCGCGTGCTCCGGGAGAGCCCCCGCCCAAGGAGGACGCCGATCCAACCGACGACAGGCCAGATCGGGACCGTAAAGATCGTGGCAGAGATCGCTATAGATTGGACGATGGTCCCCAGGGCGCTGGCCGGTATGCCCTGCTCAACATGCCGGAGCCGGTCGCTGCCGCCGACGCGGACTTCAACCGGTCCATCACGTTGCAGGAATTCAGGCGGGCCGCGCTCGACCGCTTCCAGCTTCTCGACAAGAAGCACGCAGGCAGGCTCACCTTGCAGGATCTGGAAGCTCTCAAGCCGGTGCTTCCGGCGAACGGCAAACGGCCGAAGCACCGTGACAACGAACCCGATAATCGCATCGGCTCAGGTCTCCCGCCGCCAGGGAACGAACCCAATGACCATTGACGTCCTTTTCTCGATCCTAGCCGCAATTGGTGGGCAGGCTGCGCTGGCGGTCGCGGCGCCTCCACCCGTGACCCGCCACTGGGGCCCCATTTTCGTCAGTCCGATGGGCGAGCCGTTCCATGCGGATCGCGGGGGCGATGCATTGGCCATGTGGTTCGCCCAGGCCGACCGTAATCATGACGGCTATCTGACGCTCGACGAAATGCAGGCCGATGCCGCACGTTTCTTCGCCATGCTGGACACCAATCGTGACGGGGAAATCGATCCCGACGAAACCGACCACTACGAGCGGGTGATCGCACCGCAGATTTGGGCTGTTTCCGCAGGGTCCGTCGAGCCGCGCGAAGACGAGACTCATCAGGGCGCTTCCCGTTATGGTTTGCTGGATCTCCCGGAACCGGTGACTTCAGCGGATGCCGATCTCAATCGAGGAGTGTCACTTGCCGAATTTCGCGATGCAGCGAGTCAAAGGTTTGCCGCCCTCGATCTCGATCATCGCGGAAAGCTGACCCTCGCCGAGCTGGAACTGGAGCATCCGCCCCCTGCGGCAACTCCACACAAATCGGATGAGCAGGGCGACATCGATACGGGATCGGTCCCTTAGCCCCGGTTAGCGGCCCATCCAATTGGTCGCGCCGGGCGGTATCCGCACGTCGAGGCTCTTCAAGTTCTCGGTAAGGATGATCTGGCAGGCAAGGCGCGAGGTCCGCGTCGCGTGCGCTGCCAGGTCGAGTAAATCCTCTTCTTCCTCGGTCGCCGCAGGCAACTTGTGGAAATCCCCGGCATCGACGATGACATGGCAGGTCGAGCAGGCCATCACGCCTTCGCAGGCGCCCTCGAGCGGCTCGCGCGCCGCCCAGGCGACGTCGAGCAGCCTCTGTCCGGGTTCCGCTTCCACTTCCTTGTCCAGAGTACCATCTGCCCTGAAAAACCGCACAAGCGTCACGCGACGAGATGCTCCTGCGTCTTGGCTGCTGCGGCGATCTGATGGCACGCTTCGGTCAGCTCTTGCTGCGTCGTGTAGCGGCCGAAGCCGAGGCGGATGGACGAGCGCGCCTCGCGGTAATCCAGTCCAAGCGCCCTTAGCACATGGCTGGGCCGACCTGAGCCGCTCGCGCAAGCTGACCCGAGCGAGAATGCGATGTTTCGCAGCTCCGCAAGAACCCGCGCCGCATCCACTCCATTCCGCCGGATATTGAGATTGCCCAGGTAGCGGTGGTCCGTGCTTCCATTGATCGTCCAGCCATCTCCGAGCGCGTGCACAGCCGCCTTCCAGAGGCGCAGGACGTGATCGTAATCGCGATCCGAACGCTCAGCGGCGAGCTTGGCCGCAGCGCCGAAACCGACGCATAACGCAGGGGAGAGCGTGCCCGATCGCAACCCGCGTTCCTGGCCTCCGCCATGCATGAATGGCGCAGGCTCGGCGCCTTTACGCATCCACAAGGCGCCAATGCCTTTCGGTCCGTAAATCTTGTGCGCGGAGATCGCGACGAGGTCCGGACCTTCGGGGATGCAGAGGCGTCCAAATGCCTGGACGGCATCACAAAGCATCCGCGCGCCAACGCTGTGGGCCATGTCGGCAATCTCGGCGATTGGCTGAAACACGCCGATTTCGTTGTTCACCTGCATCACCGCGACCAGCAGCACTCGCTCGTCGAGCTCCCGCTCGAGCAGGTCGAGATCGAGTAGGCCATCGGGCTTCACCGGCAGGATGGTCAGGTCGACGCCTTGATCGGCGAGCCATTCGCAGGTGTCGAGCACGGCTGCGTGCTCGGTCGCCACGGTGATAATGCGGTTGCGGTCCTTCGCCGCCTTCTCAACCGTTCCCTTGAGCGCCCAGTTGAGCGCCTCGGTCGCGCCGCTCGTGAATGCGATGCTGCCGCGCTCGAGGCACATGGCACGCTCCACCTGCTTGCGCCCTACCTCGATCGCGGCCTCGGCCTCGTTCCCCCACTTTGAAGGCGAGTGCGGATTGGCGAATTTTTCGCTGATCCATCGATTCATGGCGGTGACGACCTCCGGCGCGACAGGGGTCGTGGCCTGGTAGTCGAGATAGATCATGCGGCCTCTGCTCTGCTGCGGGCCCCGATCTTTCTCCACTCGGAAAGGAAGCGCTCGATGTCGGCTTCCGAGGTGCTCGGGCCGAAGCTTGCGCGGATGAATCCGCCGGCGATCTCAGGAGGCACGCGCATCGCGACGAGGACCTCGCTCGCTTTCATCTTTCCCGATGAGCAGGCGCTGCCCGCCGACACTGCAATCCCGGCGAGGTCGAGTTGGACAAGCAAGGACGCCGAATTTCCTCCGGGCATGGAAATCGAGCCGATCGTGGGGAGCCGCGGGGCATTCTCGCCGATAACGGTGTCCCCTTCTGCTTTCACTGCATCCTCAAGGAGCTTTCGCAGTCCGGCGAGCCGCTCCATGTCGTACGGCTTCGCTTCCAGAGCTGCAGCAAATCCGAGCGCAGACGGAACGTCCTGCGTGCCACGGCGGTAGCCTTTCTCCTGCCCGCCTACCGCTTCCAAGGTCGCCAGGTCCTTCACAAGCAACACACCGACACCGGGCGGACCGCCGAGCTTGTGAGCACAGGCGGCGATGAAGTCCGCGTCGGGCAGTGGAAGCTTCCCCGCGCTCTGCGCGCAATCTGCCAAAAGCAGCGACCCTGCCGCGCGAATCTTTTCAGCCAGCCTCTCGAGCGGCTGGATGACTCCGGTTTCGTTATTGACGTGCTGGATCGCGACCAGCGCGGGTCCTTCCGCAAGTATGGCCTCCAATGCCTCCTCGTCGATGAGTCCGTCCGGCGAAACTGCAATGACCCTGGAAGTCGGTCCCATCGTATGAGGGACGATTGCATGCTCTGTCGCGCCATGGGCCCGCCCGGCGATGTGCGCACGCTTCGCTGCGATCTCGACGGCCTCGCTAGCGCCGCTGGTGAAAATGACGTCATGGCGCCAGCCAAGCAATTGCGCGATTGTTGAACGCGCATCCTCCAACAGTGCGCGTGCCGCCCGCCCCTCGGCGTGCGGCGAATTCGGGTTAGCCCAGCTCTCGAGCGCACGCGCGACGGTCGTCCGCGCTTCGGGGAGGATCGGCGTGGTCGCCGCATGGTCCAGGTAAAGGCGATCGGGCGAGCTCAAAAGCGGTAGATTCCTGACAATTGCCACATGAACGAAGGCCCCTATATAGAACGCAACGCCGCCGCGCACCCGCGTCGAGCGGCCTTTCTGTTTAGGTGAGCGCCCGCACTCAATGCCCGAAGTGATTTTTCCTGGCCCCGAGGGTCGTCTTGAAGGCCGTTTCCATCCCGGCACCCGCCCCCGCGCCCCCGTCGCGCTAATCCTGCACTCACACCCGCAGGCAGGCGGCACGATGAACAACAAGATCGTGCAGCTGCTCTACCAAACATTCGTTCGGCGCGGCTTCGCTACGCTGCGCTTCAACTTTCGCGGCGTCGGCAAGAGCCAGGGCGTGTTCGATAACGGTATAGGCGAGTTGAGCGATGCGGCCTCGGCGCTCGACTGGGTGCAGAGCATCCATCCGGAAGCAGAGACGACCTGGGTCGCGGGTGTGAGCTTCGGCGCATGGATTGGCATGCAGCTGCTGATGCGCAGGCCGGAGATCCGCGGCTTCATCTCGATCGCGCCGCCCGCGAACATGTACGACTTCAGCTTCCTCGCGCCCTGCCCCTCGTCGGGCATCATCGTCCAGGGTGAGGCGGACGAGGTGGTGACGCCCAGCGCCGTTCAGAAGCTTGTCGACAAGCTCCGTACCCAGCGCCACATCACGATCCATCACGACCTGATCCCGGGCGCGAATCATTTCTTCGCGAATGAGCTCGACCTCTTGATGAAGTCGGTCGACGACTATCTCGACATGCGTCTGGCGACCGACCCCATCAAGCCGCCTACACTGTCCAGATCATCACGTTCATGACGATCACGAGGGCCGCGACGACCATCAGGACGCCGCGGATCCTGGTCTGACGAACGAACGTCAGCTTCACCCCGCCTGCAGCAAGCAGGAAGGCCGCCACCATGGCGATTGCCATCGATATGGATGAAAAATTCTCCATTCTCTCCGCCGAATTTCACCAAGACTTAACCAAGAACCGCGACATTGGCATGCATGCCGAGTTCCGACCAGCAGGCCCGTCTCGAGGAGGCGTTCGAGAGGATCGAAGAAACGATCCTGCCGTGCATCGCCATGATGCTCGAAACGCTCATCGACGCCTCGGAAGCCGTCGCGGAGAACGAGCGGCGATTCCTTGCCGCCGAGCTACAAACACTCGCCGCGGAGCTCGAAGAACTGACCCAGGCCGTCGAACGATCAAGTCCGATGCATGTTGAGCCCGGCGAATATAAGGCTCGCAACGTCGCTTAAGCTGCCTCACTGATGATCCGTGCGTGAAGCGCCGGATCGATATTTCCTCCCGATAGCAACACGACCGTTCCCTCTTCCGGTTCGATCTTGCCCACGAGTAGCGCCGCGAGCGCTACCGCGCCGCCCGGCTCGACCACCAGGCCGTGCCGCTCCCAGGCAAAGCGTATCGCGGCTGCGGCTTCCGCATCGCTCACGGAAGATGCTTTGGCCTGATGACGTTGGAGAATGCCGAAGGTGATCGGCGACACGCGGGGTGTCTGCAGAGCGTCGCAAAAGGTGTTGGGAGCATTCGGAGCGACCGGAACGATATGTCCGGACTCAAGTGAGCGTCCCATGTCGTCCCAGCCTTCCGGCTCGACAATGACGATCTCCGCATCCGGGGCAGCCAGTGCGATACCCGACGCGAGCCCGCCGCCACCGCAGGGGATCACGATCAGTTTCACCGGCTCCGGCATCTGCTCGAGAGTCTCTAGGCCCGCAGTGCCCTGGCCTGCGACGATCGCCGGATCGTCGAAGCTCGGAACCACGGTCGCTCCGCTTTCTCCCGCGATACGGGCGGCGATCTCCTCGCGGCTCTCAGCCCGGCGGTCGTAGAAGACGATTTCGGCACCTTCTGCCCGAGTGCCATCCACCTTCACCTGCGGCGCATCAAAAGGCATGACGATGACTGCCCGGATACCGAGCCGCTTTGCCGCAATCGCCACTCCGCGGGCGTGATTTCCTGACGAGAAAGCGACAACACCCCTCTCCCGTTCTTCGGCTGAAAGCTGAAGGAGGCGGTTGGTGGCGCCTCGCAATTTGAACGCGCCGCCCGTCTGCAGGCACTCGCATTTGAGCCAAATGGCATGGCCGCCAATCTCGCTCTCGATCAGCGGTGTCTGCTCGATCAACCCGGAAATGCGGTTGTTCGCCGCGCGGACATCATCCCGGGTGACGCTTACCTCTTTTACCAAGTCATTGATCCTTCTGACCTTTCGATCAGCCGTTACAGTTTAACGACAAATGTTCACGGCTTTTACGTTTTGGCGGGAAAAAATCTTTACAGCCGTAGTCGCCAAACATATATCGCGCCCCCGCTGCCCCATGGGACTTCCAACCGCAAGGCAGCTTTTGGATGAAACTACCCGTTGGAGGTCCCTTGAGTTGCACAAGCATCATCGCGCGCTGGGGCTAGCGTCCTCCCCGAACGGCATTCACACGGGTGCCGACATCGCCAAGCTGCGACCGGTTCAGCCGGTTACGTTGCTGCGTCCGCACGCCGCGCGCCGGGCTGCCCGTTTCTTCGTCGAAAAGTTTCAGGGACGCTCGCTCTACGCGGTGAAGGCGAACCCCTCACCCGATCTGCTCAAGATCTTGTGGGACAGCGGGATCACGCACTACGACGTCGCTTCGATCGCCGAGGTCCAGCTGGTCCGCGAGACGCTTCCGAAGGCGGTGCTCTGCTTCATGCACCCGGTGAAGGCTGAGGAGGCCATCGCCGAGGCCTATTTCGACCATAGTGTGAAGACCTTCAGCCTCGATACGCTTGAGGAGCTGGAGAAGATTGTCCGCGCGACCTCGAAGGACGGAATCGCCGCAACGGATCTCAACCTTCTGGTCCGCATCCGCGTCAGTTCCGACCATGCGAAGCTCAGCCTCGCCTCGAAGTTCGGCGCTGACCCTCGCGATGTCAGCGACCTGCTGATCGCTGTCCGACAGGCGGCCGATGCTCTCGGCATCTGCTTCCATGTTGGCAGCCAGGCGATGACACCGGCGGCTTACGCCGAGGCGATGGAACGCGTCCGCCAGGCGATCGTCGAAGCGGCGGTCACCGTTGACATTGTCGATGTAGGTGGAGGCTTCCCGTCTTCCTATCCGGGGATGGAGCCGCCGCCGCTTGAGACCTATTTCTCGGTGATCCACGCCGGCTTCGAAGCGCTCCCCATCAGCTACTCGGCCGAGCTGTGGTGCGAGCCGGGCCGAGCGCTATGCGCTGAATATGCAAGCTTGCTGGTTCGCGTGGAGAAGCGCCGCGGCGACGAGCTCTACATCAACGACGGCGCTTATGGTGCATTGTTCGACGCGGCCCACATTGGCTGGCGCTATCCGGTCCGCCTTCTTCGTGAGCAGGAATCGCGCGTTCGACCCGCGAAGTTCAGCTTTTACGGACCGACGTGCGACGATCTGGACCGGATGGCGGGCCCGTTCGAGCTTCCGGGTGACGTAAATGTCGGCGATTACATCGAGATCGGCATGCTCGGCGCCTACGGCTGCGCGATGCGCACCCAGTTCAACGGCTTCGGAGCCGTTGAAACGGTGATCGTCGATGATGAGCCGATGGCGAGCCTCTACGCGCGCGTTGAGCGCAAGCGCTCGAACGTCGTGAAGTTGTAGCTCGCGCAGCGAGCGGAAATCCCCGCGAATGCGGGGACCCACCTGTATTTTGCTACCCAGCGCGAGTAGCGGGATTCCCGCTTTCGCGGGAATGACGAGGATTGATCCCATGACCATCGACACGCTGAACAAGGTTCAGGACGCGGAGCGCATCAACGACACGCGCAAGGCGGAGCTTCTCTCGGCCCCGATCGAGCATATCGACATCACCAAGTTCGACGCCCGTCCGATCATCGATTCAATGGGAAAGATGAGCTTCACGAGCCGCGACCTTTCGCGTGCCACGAAGATCTACAACATGATGCTCGAGGACCAGAGCTGTTCGATAATCCTGGTCATTGCCGGTTCCACCTCGGCGGGCGGATGCATGGATCTCTATGCCGAATTGGTACGCTCCAATATGGTCGATGCGATCGTCGCTACCGGAGCCACGATCGTCGACATGGATTTCTTCGAAGCGCTTGGTCACAGACACTACCAAGCCAATGAAATTCCTGACGATGATACGCTGCGCTCGCTCTACATCGACCGCATCTACGACACGTACATCGACGAAGAGCAGCTGCAGGACTGCGACCACACGATCGGCAAGATCGCCGACGGCCTGGAGCCGCGCCCATACTCGAGCCGTGCCTTCATCCGGGAGATGGGCAAGTGGCTGAGCGAGGGCAATGCCAAGAAGCAGGGAAGCCTTGTCCAGCTCGCCTACGAGCATGACGTGCCGATCTTCTGCCCTGCGTTCGTCGACTCATCGGCCGGGTTCGGCCTCGTCAAGCATCAGGTCGACGCGATGAAGCGCGGCGGCCACTACATGGTGCTGGACGCGATCGCCGACTTCCGCGAGCTCACCGACATCAAGATCAAGGCCGGCACGACGGGCCTGTTGATGATCGGTGGCGGAGTTCCGAAGAACTTCACCCAGGACACCGTCGTTTGCGCCGAGATCCTCGGCCAAGACGATGTCGAGGTTCACAAATACGCCGTGCAGATCACCGTCGCGGACGTGCGCGACGGTGCCTGTTCCTCGTCGACGCTCCAGGAGGCCGCGAGTTGGGGCAAGGTCTCGACCGCGATGGAACAGATGGTGTTCGCCGAGGCGACCTCTGTTCTCCCGCTGCTCGCCAGCGACGCATGGCACCGCGGCGCCTGGCGCAACCGTGAGAAGCGCCGCTTCGCCAAGCTGTTCGACTAAGTCGATTGCCTTCCGTAACGAACTGAAGCACCCTCCCCTGGCCTGACTGGGGAGGGTTTTCGATGCATCCAAGTCCGTTGCTCGCACCTGTCGTAACGCTGGTCGCGTGGACGCTCGTCATGCTGATCTGGCTGGCGATCAAGCGCGCTCCTTTCGTTCGCGATCGCAGCCAAATCCCTCCCGGCACCCGCGGCGAGGACATGCCTCGCGGCCCGCATAACTGGCCCGCTCACAATTACGAGCACCTGATGGAGCAGCCGACTTTGTTCTACGCGATTGTTCTCGCGTTGATCCTCATGGGCTTCGATCACCCGATCAATGTCTATCTCGCCTGGGGTTATGTCGGCCTACGGATCGTCCACAGCATCGTGCAGTCGACGATCAACATTGTCCGGATCCGCTTCCTGATCTTCCTGCTAGCGACGATCTGCCTGGTCTGCCTGACGGTTCACGCCGCGATTTTCCTCATCCATCACGGCTGAAGCAGGCTGCGAGCTCGACGTGGGTCGACCAGCGGAACTGGCCGACCGGTTTGACCCATTCCAGCCTGTACCCGCCCTGGGCGAGCGTCTTGGCGTCACGCGCGAAGGTCGCTGGATTGCAGCTGACATAAGCAACCTGCGCCACCTTGGACTTGGCTAGAGCCGCTACTTGCTCCGCGGCCCCTGCACGCGGAGGGTCGAGGACAACGGCGCCGAACCGCGCAAGTTCTCCCGCGTCCAGTGGGCGGCGGTAGAGGTCGCGATGCTCAACGGTCATATTTGGCGCCGCGCGCTTGAGCTCCGCAGCAACATCTCTCGAAGCTTCAGCCGCGTAGCTCGCCCTTATCGAGAGCGCGAACGTGCCAAGACCGGCGAACAAGTCGGCTATGCGATTTCCTTCCCCCACGGCCTCTCTAACGCAGCCGACCAGCGCCGCCTCGCCGTCCTCTGTCGCCTGGAGGAAGCCCCCGATCGGAAAACCGACTGGAACGCCCGCAAGATTGACCGTCACCGGCTGAGGCTCGTAGATGTTTTCGGGTCCTAGATCGTGGTCGATGCTGAGGCGCGCTAGTCCGTGCGACCTCGCGAATGACGTCAGTTGCTCGACCACGGTCAGGCCATCCGCGCTCACGCCCTTCAGGAGAACGTCTGCGCCTTGGTCTGCCAGTGCCAGTCGCACCTCCGAGGTTCTCTTCGACTGCAACAGACCGTTGAGCAGTTCCCGCAGGGGCGCGACAAGCGCGAACAGTTCAGGCCTGAGGATGTGGCACTCACGCATATCCACGACGCGGTGCGATTTCTCGGCGTTGAAGCCGACAACAGTGCCATTCGCGGTCCTGAGTGCCCGCAAGGTTGCCCGCCGGCGGCTGTTCGGCGGGGAAAGGTGCGGCTCGCGGATGTCGGTTTCGAGAGCGTGTTGCGCCAGCGCCGTCTGGATGCGCGAAACCAGATAGCCCCGGTAAGCTTCATCGTCGGCCTGCTGAAGCTGGCACCCACCGCACTCCGGGAAGTGCCGACATGGTGGCTCCTGGTGATGCGGACCGAGTGCCAACGCTCCATCATCGAGGAGGGCGTCCCCAGGGACGCCGAACGGCACATGTCGGCCGCCCTCGGTTACGCCGTCGCCACGAGCAGCAATGCGGACAATCAGCTCGTTCATTGGAGCGTAGCGAGCGCTTCCGGAATTGCGTCGGCGAGATCATCCGCAATCATCGTCGGTCCCGCGATTTTGGCGGCGCGGCCGTGCAGCCAGACCGCGGCGGACGCGGCTTCGAACGCCGGCATTCCTCTCGCGCGTAGTGCGGCGATCATCCCCGACAACACGTCGCCTGTTCCAGCGCTTGCCAACCATGCCGGTGCGGGCGGTCGAAATCCCAGCCGCCCGTCAGGAGAAGCGACCACGGTATCCGCGCCTTTGTAGACCACGACTGCGCCGCTGCGGCGGGCCGCTTCGAGCGCGCGCTCAGGCTTCGGACCGTCGAGCTCTCCGAACAGCTTTCGAAACTCGCCTTCGTGCGGCGTGATGATCGCGTCCTGCCCGCGCAGGCGCTCCGGATCGCCCAAATGGGTAACGCCGTCGGCATCGATGACTTTGGGTGCTTGCGACGTCAACGCCAGCGTCAGCACCTGGGGTATGTCACCCATGCCGGGGCCAACGAGAAGACAGCCGATCCGATCGTCATTGACCTCCGCGGTGTCCGTCTGGACGACCGAAGCGGGAAGTCCGTCGATCGGTTTCGAGGTGCTGACCCGGACATAACCGGCACCCGTGCGAGCCGCCGCCTTGGCAGCCAGCGCGATGGCGCCCGGCATCTTGCCGGCCAGCGCATGCACGAGTCCCCGCGTGTATTTGTGCAGGCCAGGCTCGAGCGGCGGCAGATCAGGCGCGGGAATTTCGTGCCAGTCGGTGGCTGCCTCAAATCCGATCTCCGCAAGGACGAGGCGACCGCACTTTTCCATCGCCGGGAAGAGGCGATGCGCGGGCTTCAGCGCTCCAAATGTAACTGTAAGATCGAACGCAGGGATCTGGCTGAGTTCGGCGCCGGCATCGCTTTCGACACCGCTGGGCACGTCGCAAGCCACCCTGACGATTGCCGCATCACACAGCCGAGAAAGTTGTTCTACTGCAGCTGTTTCGAGGCCGCGCTTGAGTCCGGTTCCGAATAAGGCATCGATGACTAGTGGGGCGGGCGTGGTCTCCGGCGTCAGCAGTTCGACATCTCCCTTCCACTCGCCACTTGCCCATTTCGAAGCGTCGCTCTTGGGCTTTGAAAGTGCGGCTACCCGGACGTGCACACCGCGCTCGGCAAGGTGGCGCGCCGCCACATAACCGTCGCCGCCATTGTTCCCAGGACCGGACAGGACCAGAACCGGTAGAGGCCCCGCGAAGCGGTAGACCGCCTCAGCGAGCCTTGCTCCCGCCCGCTCCATCAGTTGCTCGACGCTGGTGCCCGCGTCGATTGCGGACTGTTCGGCCGCGCGCATCTGCTCGGTGGTGAGGATCGGGCGGCCACGGCTCATTGACGAGCCTCTAACGCAAATGCGTCGCCAGGCGCCACCATTCGCGAGGAACGCGCTCAGCGGCTTCGTCCCTGCCATGCTCGCTGTCGAAGAAGGCAAAGCACGTCGCTCCGGAGCCGGACATGCGCACAAACTTGGCTCCGGGCTGAACGGAGAGCCATGCAAGGACCGTTTCTATCTGCGGCACCAGCGCTTTTGCCGGCCCCTCCAGGTCGTTGCGCCCTTCGCGCCAGTCCTCGAGCGGCCCGCGATCGACCCCATCCCACCTGGCGAACGCATCCGCCGTCGAGAGCGCCACACGCGGATTCACGAGCAGAACTGGCGTTCCAGA
>JBEDUM010000167.1:0-3095 GCA_040414585.1 Sphingomicrobium sp.
CGAGCATGGGACAGGGCAACTTTCTTAACATCGGGATAATTTTACTGTGTCATAAACATTTGAGGCGATGGTTTCGATTCACCGTGATTCGGAGGGGCCGGTGGATCGAAATGCGGATAGTCGGGGAAGCGAGGCTCGATTTGTGCGTTACGTGGAGCACATGGCGTCGGCCCTGGGGCACGCGGATCGGCGGACGCCCTTTCGCTCGTATTGTACGGGGCTCATTCTTCCCGGCGAGCGCAAGAGCGTCGAGCCGATAGCGGCCCGCGTCGAGCCCCGCCGTGTCCAGGGGGCGCATCAGTCGCTGCACCATTTTGTCGCCAACGCCGACTGGTCGCAGGGGGACCTGCTGCGACGGGTCCGAACCTTTGTTCTTCCCGCCATCGAGAAGAGAGGCAGGATACGCGCCTGGATCGTCGACGACACGGGTTTCCCCAAGAAGGGCGTTCATTCGGTCGGCGTCGCCCGGCAGTATTGCGGTCAGCTTGGCAAGCAAGACAATTGTCAGATTGCGGTCTCGCTGTCGGTGGCCAACGAGCATGCAAGCTTGCCGATCGCCTTTCGGCTCTATCTTCCCGAGGATTGGGCGGCTGATGCGGTTCGGCGGGCCAAAGCCGGCGTGCCCGAGGACGTCGTTTTCAAGACCAAGCCGCAAATCGCCCTCGATCAGATCCGCGCCGCGCGAGCCGAGGGCGTGCCCGAGGGCGTCGTGCTGGCGGATGCCGGTTACGGGATCAACACGGCGTTCCGAACCGCGCTGACGCGCATGGGCCTGACTTATGCCGTCGGCGTTCAATCGTCGGCGCGGTTCTGGCCGCCAGGCTCCGGCCCGCTCCCGCCCAAGGCATGGAGCGGGCAGGGTCGGCCGCCGACGCTGATGCGGCGTGACGCGCATAACCAGCCTCAATCCGCCGAGCAGATCGCCAAGTCGCTGCCGCCCGGCGCCTGGCGTGAGGTCGCATGGCGCGAAGGCGTCAACACGACGCTCCGCTCCTGCTTCGCCAGCCTGCGCGTCCGTCCTGCGCACCGGGATTACTGGCGCTCGCAGCCCAACGCTGAAGAATGGCTGCTCGTCGAATGGCCGCAGGGCGAAAGCGCGCCGATCAAATATTGGCTTGCCACCTTGCCGGCCGATGCGACGCTCGCGCGCCTCGTGGAGACGGCCAAACTGCGCTGGCGGATCGAGCGCGACTATCAGGAACTCAAGCAGGAACTCGGCCTCGATCACTATGAAGGTCGAGGCTGGCGAGGTTTTCACCACCACATGGCGCTCTGCGTCGCGGCCTACGGCTTCCTGGTCTCCGAGAGGAGTCTGATTCCCCCCTCAGCCGACAAGACCGCATTCGTCCAAGCGCCTCGCCTATCCCCGCGTTATCGACCCCGAGGATCCCCCGATCCGAGCCGAACGCCACGTCAAAACGTCAATCGCCACCATCCGCATTAAGCTGGCTCGCGCCATCGCCAGACGCTTGTCGCGATGCCCTTGTTGCCAAAGAGCAAACTTATGACACAGTAGGACTAGCAGGCTGTTGAAGAAGTCGCTGGTCAGTGAGGTTGGGCTGTGATTCCTTCGCCTTGAGCTGTGGCGGAGGGACTCGATGCGAGGCGGGGACGAGCGGTCGGGGGCGCTTTTCAGCTACGTCGATTTGGAGGCGCGGGTCGGCAAGGATCACCCGCTGCGGACGATCCGGTTGGTCGTGAACGCGGCTCTTGCGGGGCTCTCGGGCGAGTTCTCGGCGCTCTACGCCCAACTGGGTCGACCGTCGATTCCCCCTGAGAAGCTGCTATGAGCGATGCTCTTGCAAGCGTTCTATTCGATCCGCTCGGAGCGGCAGTTGATGGAGCGGCTGGAGTTCGATCTTCTGTTCCGCTGGTTCGTCGGCATCGGCGTTGACGATGCGGTGTGGGATCACTCGACATTTTCCAAGAACCGCGATCGGCTGTTGGAAGGCGACGTCGCCGCCAAGCTGTTGAGCGCGGTGCTGGCGCAGCCACGGGTGAAGCGGCTGCTCAGCACGGATCACTTCTCGGTCGACGGCACGCTGATCGAAGCTTGGGCGTCGATGAAAAGCTTCAAGCCGAAGGATGGCGACGAACCGTCGGCCGATGCGGGCGGCCGGAACCGGGAGGCGGATTTCCGTGGCCAGAAGCGCTCCAATGAGACGCACGCTTCGACGACTGATCCGGAAGCGCGGCTCTATCGCAAAGGGCCGGGCAAGGAGGCCAAGCTCTGCTTCATGGGGCATGCGTTGATGGAGAACCGCAACGGCCTCATCGTCGACGCCTGCCTGACCGAGGCCAACGGCCACGCCGAGCGGATCGCGGCGCTGCACATGATCGAGCCGCGCGCCGACCGACCACGGCCGATCACGCTCGGCGCCGACAAGGCGTACGACGCCGAGGATTTCGTCAACGAGCTGCGCTCGATGAACGCGACGTCTCACGTGGCGCAGAACACCAGCGGCCGCTCGTCGGCGATCGACGGCCGTACGACGCGGCATACGGGCTATGCGATCAGCCAACGCATCCGCAAGCGGATCGAGGAAGCCATCGGCTGGATCAAGACAGTCGCTGGCCAGGAACGAACCAAGTTCCGCGGTCGCGAGCGCGTTGGATGGGCCTTCGCCCTCGCGGCCGCCGCCTACAATCTGGCGCGCCTGCCGAAGCTCCTGGAGGCTTCAACGTGAAGGCCCCGGCTAACTGCCGCTTGATCGGCCGTTGGCGGATCATTGAGGCCGATCTCCGGGATCGCGCTCAGCTCGATCTCTGCAGTCCGGCGACCCTGACGATCACCGCGCGGGGCGGCGAAATCGCCTTCGGCGCTCTCGAGGCCGTCCTCGAGGTCGAATACGCCCGCGACTCGATCGGCTTTCGCTGGAACGGATGCGAAGAAGGCGACCAAGTCGAGGGCGAAGGAACCGCCGAACTTCTGGATGACGGAACAATCGAGATCGAGTTCGCCTACTACAACGGCGACGAAGCCATCCTCAAAGCCAAACGCCAACTTCTTCAACAGCCTGCTTATGACACAGTGGGACTAGCTACCTGTGAGCTTTCAGAAGGTTGTCCATTCGGACCGGACCACGAATGCTGAT
>JBEDUM010000168.1:0-8063 GCA_040414585.1 Sphingomicrobium sp.
CCGATCGCCGACACTTCCGGTCCATTGCGGCCGAGTTGCCGCTTCGCGATTCCGAACATGCTGATTCTCCCTTTTTCAGCCGCCCAATCGGCGGCGCGCTTCATCGAGGTCAAATGGGATCGCAATGCGCTTGTGGCGACTGGTCTCGCCGGAAATGATCGACACTTCCGAACGGCTGGTCCCAAGCGCCTTCGCAAGCAGCCTTACTACTGCTTCGTTCGCCGCTCCATCTGCCGGCGCTTCGGCGACCCGGACCTCGAGTTCCTGGCGGCCGTCCGCCACCGTTCGCCAAGCGCCTATCCCGACTCTCGACGAGCGCGGCGTGACGCGGATCGGAAGGAAGGGGCTCAATCCATGTGGACCGGCGGACCGCCGCCGCCGACCTGGTTACCGCGGCGCATGAGGAACAGCAGTGGAAGCACCGCGAATGTCACCATCATCATCAGCTTGAAGTCGTCTAGGTACGCGATGAACAGCGCCTGCCGGGTGACCTCCATGTTGATGTACGCAAGCGCGGCAGGGCCCGCGACGGGGAAGATCGTCTGGAGCACGGTGGGATCCATCGTCGGGACGGTCTGCTCGGTAATGTTGTGCGCAAGGTCTGCGTGGGCCACTTGGGTGAGACGCACCAGCTGCGTGCTGACGATCGAGATGCCAATCGAGCCGCCGATGTTACGCGAGAGGTTCAGGAGCGCGGCTCCGGTTGTCCTAAGGCGCGGCGCGAGAGTTTCGAATGCCAGGGTTTGCAACGGAACGAAAATGAGGCCGAGCCCGAGCCCCTGGACGACGCCGCTCACGATCACTGGTCGTGCAGGTTGATCGATCGCGAAGCCCGTCATCATGTAAAGCGAGACGCCCATGAGGAGGACACCGATGCCGACCAGAAGACGCGCATCGATCTTCCCGGTGGCGCGTCCGGCGATCAGCATCGAGATCAGGGTGCCGACGCCGCGTGGCGCGGTGAGGAAGCCCGACTGCAGGACCGAATAACCGTACATGTTCTGCAGCAACGGCGGCAGCAAGGCGAGGCCGGCGAGGAGGAGCACGCCCGTCGCCGCCATGAACACAAGGCTGGTGGCGAAGTTGCGATCCGTGAACATAGCGCGCTCGAAAAGCGGATGCTTCGTCGTCGCCATGTGAACGACGAACATCCATGCCGCGGCGATCGCCATGCCGAGTTCGATCCGGATCTCCCAGCTCGAGAGCCAGTCCTGCTGCTCTCCGCGATCCAGGAATAGTTGCAGACCGGCGAGCGCAATCGCCAGCAGCGCAAACCCGAACATGTCGAAGTTGCGCCGATGCGTCTCCGTCTTCGGCATGAAACGCATCATGACCAAGGTGCAGAGAATGCCGACCGGCAGGTTGACGAGGAACACCCAGCGCCAGTTGTAATTGTCGGTCAGCCAACCGCCGAGCACCGGACCGAGGATCGGCCCGATCATGACTCCGCCGCCGAATAGCGCCATCGCCTGCCCGTGCTTCTCGCGCGGGTTGATATCGAACAAAGTCGCCTGGGCGAGCGGAACGATGAATGCACCGCTGACACCCTGGAATGCCCGGAAAACCACCATTTCCGTCAGCGAAGTTGCAGTTGCGCAAAGCACGGAAGCGATGGTGAAGCCGACCACGGAGATGAGCAGCAACCGTTTGCGGCCGACACGATCGGCGAGCCAGCCACTGATCGGGAGAGCTATTGCAGAAGCGACGATGTAGCTCGTCAGCACCCAATTGATCTGGTCCTGAGTCGCGCTGAGGTCCGCGGCCATGTGCGGCAACGCAACGTTGGCGATGGTCGTGTCGAGAACCTGCAGGAGCACGGCCATCATCACGCCCACCGTGACGATCAGCCGCTCGCCGGTCGGCAGCGGGTGCGTGGCGACATTCGGCGCGGTGGCCACTGGATTACTTCTTGTTGCTGTCGAAATAGACGCTGGCCGTCACTGACAGACCCGCGATCATGGGCCTCGCCGGCGTACCATTGAAAGCGATCCGGACAGGCACGCGCTGCGTGACTTTCACCCAGTTGCCATTGGCATTTTGCGCCGGAAGCAGCGAGAATTCGCCCCCAGTCCCCGCACCGATGCTCTGAACGTGTCCTTCAAACTTCTGGCCGCCGTAGGCGTCGACCTCGATGGTGGCGGCCTGACCCGGAACCATCCGGCCGACGTCCTTCTCCTTGAAGTTCGCTTCGACCCAGGCGGTGCTGCTGTGCACCAGCGACACCATGCCGACGCCGAGCACGGCCATTTGGCCAACCTGAAGCTTGTCTGCGTTCTCGATCACGCCGTCCATCGTCGCGCGCACGTCGGTGCGCTCGAGGTCCAGCTTCGCCTTGTCCACGGCAGCCTGGGCCTGGGCAATTTGCGGCTGTTCGCCCGGAGCGACCGCGGCGTTGGCGTTGGCGGCGCGGGCACGCGCATCGGCGAGCTGAGTTTCGGCCGTTTTCACGTCGTTCAACGCGTCGTCATAATTGGAGTGGGTCGTGAAGCCCTGCTTAAGGAGAGCGGTCTGGCGGCCGAGCGCGTTGCGCTTGATCGCCAGATTTGCCTCGGCACCGGTGATGTCCCCGCTCGTACCAGCCGCTGTCGTCTGCAGCACCTGCGTCTGCAACCGCGCATTGGCAAGCGCAGCCTCCGCCTGCTCGAGCGCCACTCGATAGGGCTGCGGATCGATGCGGAAAAGGATGTCGCCTCGCTTCACTCGCGAGCCGTTGCGCACGAGCGCCTCAACGACCTGGCCATTCACCTGCGGGCTGACGGATACGATGTCCTGCTTCACTTGCGCGTCGTCGGTCGACACGCTGCCGCCGCTCGTCAGCCAGTAATAGCCGCCGGCAATCAGCAGCAGCGCAGGAACGATCAACATCACGATTGTTCGAAGCGTTCCCTTCCTGCCTATCTGAAAGCGTTTCCGTTTGACCTCCGGGGTCTCGGCGGCCTCGGAGCGGGTCATCGGCTCGGTTGCCATCTTGTTCATTGATTCGATGCCCTATTCATCAGAACGTCACGGGCCGCATTGTCCCGGACGCGAGCCAGAACTTGCCTTGTGATCTCAATCTCTTTCGGGTCGATTCCAGCGAACGCGTCAGCGATCATACCGTCCGCTATCGCCTTTAATTTCTCGACGAGCGGCTGCGCCCGCGCGGTGACGTGAAGACGCCAGGCGCGGCGGTCCTTCGGATCCGCAATTCGCTCAACGAGCCCGGCTTCCTCCAGGCGATCGATGATGCGTGTAAGCGTGATCGGCTCGATATCCAGCATATCCGCGAGCTCGATCTGGCGAAGACCCGGTTGACGAGTAAGACGAAACAGCGCTTTCCACTGGGCGCGCGTGACGCCCAATCCAACCGCGCGGCGATCGAACGCCTTGCGCAGCGCATGCGCCGTTTCACCGATTTCGAATGGTAGAGTTTCCATAGGCGACCGATATAGTAAGCATGCTTATATTAAGCAACGCCTAATCCACAAAAAGCGTTTCCTTCGCCTGGAAATTTCATCTTGAGTTTGACGTGCCCTAAGCCCCAACCTAACTGGCGGGCGCCGAGCGGGTATGATGTAATGGTAGCCTGTCAGCTTCCCAAGCTGATCGCGCGGGTTCGATTCCCGTTACCCGCTCCAAAATAGCTCATGCCGGGGTGCATGAGCTATTTTGGAGCGCACCGAGCGCAGCGAGGGGGCGACAAGAAATGTCCCGGAGCGCACGAGCCAAGAGAGTGGCGACAGCCGAGCATCTGGGAGATGCTTGAATCTTAGAGCGCGCGAGCAAGGCGAGCGGCAAGCCTACTGATACTTCGCCGCTTCCTTCTTGCAGTCGTATCGCAGCCGCTCGCTGGTACAGAAGTCCGGCCAATATCCCGTCTCCCTCCAGTATCGAACCAATCCCAAACGTGCTGCGACCTGCATGAAGCGCGGGTCAGCGCGAACGCCTGCGAAGTCCGGCCGGAACAGGGCGCTTCGGTCGATTGAAGGCTGGAATTTGGGGTCTTCCATCAGCTGATAGGCTTGGTCGACCCGGCCGAAATTTCCTAACGCGAGGAGGACTCTATTTCGGGTTACAGCGCTGCTCGGCGCCTGGGCGCTAAGCGCAGCGACCGCATTGTCGATCTTCGCGGGGGTGGGATCCAACCGAGCGTCGATCAGCATACGGAAGGGAGCCATGCTGGCGTCGCCGCCGGCTCCGGTAAGTCCGGGCAAGAGCGCGATTGCCGCCCGGGGATCGCCGTAACGAAACTGAAGCCCGAACTCGGCGAAATCGATCGCAGGGTCGTTCGGCCATTTCTTTCGAGCGTCGGCAATATCCGCCTTCGCCTTCGAAAACTGTCCCGAATAGACGAGCGCGAGGATGTAGACCGACCTCGTGTAGGGGGTGGTCGGCTCGAGCTCGGCACCCCGTTGCGCAGCCTGGACCGAGTCCGACAGCCGCCCGACGGCCAGGTACTCATCCGAAAGGTGCATCTGGATGCGCCCGTCATCGGGGTCGATCTTGGCGCCTTTCTCGAGGATCTGCAGGCCTCGGAAGGAAGTGTCGTTGCCGATCAGGTGATATTCGGCATCGTAGCTCATCGCGCTGTTCGGATTCAGCTTCCGAGCGGTCGCAATGGCATCGCGGGTATTTCGCACCGCAGCGGCATGAGCGGCCGGGGAACTATTCTGGAGGTCTTCGGCGACCCACGACCGGCTGAGCGCCAGATAGTCCCACACGGGCCCGAAATCAGGCGCCAGCTTGGCAACCCGCTCGAAAGTCGTTTCGAAGTCGGCGTTGGAAAGCTTGGTGTCGCCAAGGTCGGCGCAACCGCTGAGAAAGAGCCCCAGCGCAGGTTGCGAAAGGCGCCTGCTCCCGCCCCTTGCGTCCGTCAGGCAGAGAGCGGCCTTGGATGCGAATGCGGAAACATCCGCCTTGAGGTCAGCTGCCGACGCGTCGGCCACGCTCCAGTTTTTCGACCATAGGGTCGTATGGCCATCCTGGTCCGAGAGGGTGAGGCTGGCGTCCACTGCCGTGCCGTGCGGATTGGTGGATATCAGCATGCGATATCCCGACGTCCGCCCAATAGCATCGGCAGGCGCGATCACCGCCGCCCGATCGAACCGCCTCGGCAGGAACGCTGCCATGTCTCCCGCGGCAACGTTGGCATAGTCTGCGGCCATCGCCCGATCGGCCGACTCCGGCGACGGCAGGATAGCGATCGCAATTTCCTGGTCGCTCGACCAGCGCTGCCACAGGAAAATGGCCATAATGGCAGCCGCAACCACCGCGACGACGCCCCCCAACAGCAACGGCTTCCGGAAGTCCTTTTGGGATCGGCGACCTACTGCCCGATCCGGCTCCGTTGCGTGTTGCGGTACACTTGCGATCCTCGCGATCGCGCTTCGGATGCGATCGGCGTCCGGAGGGTCCCGATGTCCTTTCCATCGTGACAGGTTGATCGACTGGAATTGACGAAACCCAAGGGGCGGCTCGGTCCCATCCAGGGAAAAAGGGATCAATTTGCCTGCGTCGCGGCCATATCCGGCTTCGTCGCGCACCCACGCGGACTGCACCGCGTCTGACGACCAGAGAACCAGGACGACGTCACAATCCTTGAGAGCCTTCTCTATCTCCGACGAGAAGCTCGCTCCCCCACCGATGTCGTCCTCATCCCGCCAGACATCATGGCCTTCGCGTTCCAGCCATTCGGTGAAGCGCCGCGCCCTTGCCTCATCCTTCCGCGAATAGCTGAGGAAGAGCTTCGCCATGCCGCGCCCCCGTAACTGCCTGACGCTGCGCCTCTAACCGGGCGGATGCAAGCGGCCGCCGCTCATATGCCGCCCTCGACCGGTTCATACCCCGCTGCCTTGAGCCGTTGCGCCAGATCCTTTCCTGTCACCCGTGCCAGCTCTCCGTCTTCCGAGCGGATCACAAAATTCGCGCCATACTTCCCGTCCTTGAAGAATGGATAGCTGCCGATCGCGACGCCCGGATGCGCCTGCTCCGTCTCGCTCAACAGGTCCGCAACCTCGCTTTCAGCTGCGCGAGCACCGACGGTCACAGAGACCATCGGCCGCCCGCCTTCGAGCTTGCCGGTGAGCCCCAGAAGCATGCTGGCGGTGATGTCCGGCACGCCGGCCATCATATAGACATTGTCGATCCTGACGCCCGGAGCGCCGGAAGTCGGATTCGGAATGAGCTCGGCGCCTTCGGGCACTCGCGCCATTCTCAAACGCGCCTCGTTAAGGCCTCCCGGACGATCGCGATAATAATTCTCCAGGATAGCCCGGGCCTCCGGGTGGATAACCACCGGCACTCCAAACGCCTCGGCGATCGCGTCCACCGTAATGTCATCGTGAGTCGGCCCGATCCCGCCGGTCGTGAACAGATAGTCGTGCGTCGCCCTTAGCTCGTTGACCGTGTCGGCGATCCGCTTCGCGTCGTCCGGAACGATCCGCACCTCAGCCAACCGGATTCCCTGCTCGTTCAGCCATGTGGCGACCTGCGCGACATTCTTGTCCTGGGTCCGGCCGGACAGAATCTCGTCGCCGATCACGACCAGCGCGGCGGTCCAAATTTTCGATTGTCCGCTCACTCGGCCTCCGGTGACTTCGCGCGTCCGAATGCCTATCTAGGGCCGATGACTCAATACATCACCGTCGCTGCCGACGACCGGGTCGAAGCCCACAATGGCGTAATCAAGCTCCATGGCCCCGAGGCGTTCGAAGGCATGCGTCGCGCCGGCCGGCTGGCGGCGGAGATCCTGGATGCTTTGGCGCCGCACGTCGTTCCGGGGGTGTCCACCCAGGAGCTCGACGACATCGTCTATAAAATGACCCTCGATGCTGGCGGCGTTCCGGCGACGCTTGGCTATCGCGGCTACACGAAGAGCTGCTGCATCTCGGTGAATCATGTCGTCTGTCACGGTATCCCCAGCGAAAAGACGCTGAAGGACGGCGACATCGTCAACATTGACGTGACCCCGATCCTCGACGGATGGCACGGCGACACCAGCAGAATGTACTTGGTCGGTGACGTGCCCTTGCGCGCGCGCAAGCTCGTGGACGTCACCTATGAATGCCTCATGCTCGGCCTGGAGCAGGCCTTCCCGGGCAATCACCTCGGCGACATCGCCAATGCGATCCAGCGCCACGCCGAAGCGCATCGCTACAGCGTCGTCCGCGATTTCTGCGGCCACGGCGTCGGCCGTCTGTTCCACGACAGTCCGGAAGTTATCCATGCCGGCCGGCCCGGTACCGGCCCCGAGCTGAAGGCCGGCATGATCTTCACGGTCGAGCCGATGATCAATATCGGCCGCCCGGACGTGAAGGTTCTCGACGACGGCTGGACAGCGGTCACTCGCGACCGTTCCCTGTCAGCACAGTTCGAGCATTCGATCGGCATCACAGAAGAAGGCTGCGAGATATTTACGAAGAGCCCGAGAGGTCTAGACAAACCGCCTTACTGAAGCGGTTTACTTATTGACAACATTGTAAGTAAGTGACAGCTTGAATCCGCTTTGGATTTGAACAGCATGGCCACCTTCCGTCACCCAGTCGCCATCGATCCGGCCGACATCGACCACATGGGACATGTGAACAATGCCGTGTACCTTAAATGGGTGCAGGAAGCGGTGATCGACTATTGGCGCAGCGTCGCGCCGTCGGATGCGGTCGCGCGCCACCTCTGGGTCGCGCTGAAGCACGAGATTTCCTATCTCAAGCCCACATTCCTCCAGGACAATGTCGTCGCCGAGGTCATCGCCGAGAAAGTCGAAGGCGCCCGCGCCTATTTCACTACCGTGGTCCGGCGCGGCCAAGACGTTTTGAGCGAAGTAAAAAGCTGCTGGTGCTGCCTCGACGCCGGCACGATGCGCCCTGCCCGCCTCGCCCGCGAGATCGCCAACCGGTTCCTGCCGCCCTCGTAGCGCTGATCCGCTGGTGTCAGCTTTCGACCCAAAGCTGACATCAGGAGCGATGACCGCACGGCACGTCGGAACGTGACGGATTCGGAACAAACCCCAATGGAGTCGGCTGAACTATCGGAATAGCTGCGGTGCACCTGAGCTTTCGGACCAGCCCATGCGCCGGCTTTGGATT
>JBEDUM010000169.1:0-26470 GCA_040414585.1 Sphingomicrobium sp.
GCCACGGCAGCCCTTTCGGCCGGGCCATTGGTTTTCCACGAAGCTGGAAAGCGCGCGCCTATAGAGGCGGTTGCCAAATCAAGCAAGTTTGGCCGTCATTGCGAGCGGAGCGAAGCAATCCAGAATCACGCCGCTGGTTGCTTCCTCGCTCGCGCTCCTCGCAATGACGAGAATCACCACGGGATCTCATGCCCGTCCCGCCTGAGGAATTGACCGGTCTGCTCGATCGTCAGGCGGTCGATCAGTCTGCGCATCGCGCCGACGCTTTCCTCGGGCGTGATTTCCGCGCCGGCGCCGCCCATGCGCGTCTTCACCCAGCCGGGGCTGAGCGCAACGACCGGCACGCCGTGCCCACGAGCCTCGAGGGCAAGGCAAGACCAGGCCATGTTCAGCGCAGACTTGGAGGTGCGGTAGGGAATCCAGCCGCCGTTGTTCCCCGATATGCTGCCCATACCGCTGGAGATGGCGATCATCTTGCCGTTCGCCTCGGCGACGCGCGGGAGGAGGGCCTTGCCGAGCATGAACGGAGCGATGGAATTGACCATCATCATCACCTGCCATTCGCGAGCACCCTCAGCATCTTCCGCATTCATCGGGTGATTGGTCCCGGCATTGGCGATCAGCAGGTCGAGCGGGCCGTCGATCTTTGCCACAATCCCCGCCACTGCATCCGCGTCTGCGAGGTCGAGCGGTTCGACTTTGACTCCAAGCTCGTCCAGCTCGGGGCTGGACTGCCGTGCCGTGGCGATCACATCCCAACCGCCGTTCGAATATTGCCGAGCGAACTCGAGTCCGATCCCGCGGTTTGCACCTGTGATGAGAACGCTGGGCATGAATCGCTCCTTTCGTCACCCCCGCGAAAGCGGGAATCCCGCTTCTGTTCCTGCAGCAGAAACGAGCACCCCCGCTTCCGCGGGGGTGACGGGAAATCAATCGAACAAGCTCGAAACCGAGGCTTCGTCCGAGATGCGCTTCACCGCCTCGCCGAGCAGCGGAGCGATGGTCAGCCGGCGGATTTTGCTATCCTTCGGGTCCGGCTCGCCGCTCCAGATTGTATCGGTAACGACAAGCTCGCTGAGCTCTGATTTGGAGACACGCGCGGCGGCTCCGCCCGAGAGCACGCCGTGGGTGCAGTAAGCGAACACCTCGATCGCGCCCTGTTGCTTCAGCGCCGCGGCGGCGTTGCAGAGCGTCCCGGCCGAATCGACGATGTCGTCGATCAGCACGCAGGTGCGGCCGTCGACGTCGCCGATGATGTTCATGACCTCGGATTCGCCGGCGCGCTCACGGCGCTTGTCGACGATCGCCAGCGGCGCGTTGTTGAGCCGCTTGGCGAGCCCGCGTGCGCGAACGACGCCGCCGACGTCAGGGGAGACGACGAGCAGCTCGCGGTTGCCGAGCCGCGCGTTGATGTCGGTCGCGATGACCGGCGAGGCGAACAGATTGTCAGTAGGAATATCAAAAAAGCCTTGGATCTGACCGGCGTGAAGGTCGATCGACAGAACGCGGTTCGCTCCAGCGGTGGTGATTAGGTTGGCGACGAGCTTCGCCGAGATCGGCGTGCGCGGGCCGGGCTTCCGGTCCTGCCGGGCATAGCCGAAGTATGGGAGGACAGCCGTGATCCGCTTGGCCGACGCGCGGCGCAGAGCGTCGATGCAGATCAGCAGCTCCATCAGGTTGTCGTTCGCCGGGTAGCTCGTCGACTGGATGACGAAGACGTCCTCGCCGCGGACGTTCTCGTTGATCTCGACGAAGACTTCCTCGTCGGCGAAGCGGCGCACGCTGGCGTCGGTCAGCGGCACCTCGAGATAGTCGGAAATGGATCGGGCCAGCGGAAGGTTGCTGTTCCCGGCGAGCAATTTCATTTGGCGTGTTCCCCAGCGGCTAACTCGCCCTTAGCGAGCGACTCGCCAATCCGTAAAGGTTGCCGAAGCGCCGCTGCTCGCTAAATCGCCCCCATGACCGACCGTTTGCGCATTGCCTTTGCCCAGATGAACCAGCGCGTCGGCGACCTGGAAGGCAATGCCGCGGCAATGCTCGAAATGCGGCGAAAGGCGAAGGACGCCGACCTGCTGCTTTGCCCGGAACTGCAGCTCGTCGGCTACCCGCCCGAGGATCTCGTCCTGAAGCCCGAGTTCGTGCGCCGCACCCACGAATGCACGGACCAGCTCATCGCGGCGACGACCGAGCCGGGACCGGCGATGCTGATCGGGACAATTGTTGCGGAAGAAGGGCTGAACTATAACGCCTTCATCCTGGCGGACGGTGGCCGCGTGCTCGGCCGGACTTTGAAGCGTGAGCTGCCCAATTACGGCACGTTCGACGAGAAGCGAATCTTCACGCCCGGCCCGATGCCTGAACCGCTCGAGTTCAAGGGCGTAAAGATCGGCGTGCCGATCTGCGAGGATATCTGGCAGGAGGCCGTCTGCGCGCATCTAGCCGAAGCTGGCGCCGAAATACTGCTCGTGCCTAACGGCAGCCCGTACGAGCTCGACAAGGATGATCTGCGGCAGCGGCTCGTCCGGTCCCGAATCCTGGAGACGGGACTGCCTCTCGCTTACGTCAACCGCGTCGGCGGCCAGGATGAGCTGGCGTTCGACGGTTCCTCCTTCGTCATGCATCCCGACGGCGAGCTGGTGGTGCAGATGCCCGATTGGGACGAGGCTTTGCTGATTACAGAATGGGCGCGGACCGACGACGGCTGGCGGTGTACGACTGAACGCCAGCACGAGCTCGATCCGTTTCCAGCCGATGTCTACCGCGCGATGATGGTCGCGCTGCGCGACTATGTGACCCGGAACGGCTTTCCCGGGGTGATCATCGGCCTCTCGGGCGGGATCGACAGCGCGCTTTCGGCGGCCGTTGCGGTCGACGCGCTGGGGGCGGACAAGGTGCGGTGCGTGATGCTCCCTTCCAAATACACGAGCGACGAAAGCCTCGAGGACGCGCGGGAATGCGCGCGTATGCTCGGCTGCCGCCATGACGTCATTTCCATTGTGCCTGGGGTCGATGCGATCAACCAGATGTTGCCGAATCTCAAGGGCTTGGCAGCGGAGAACGTTCAGGCGCGGCTCAGGATGGTGACCTTGATGGCCCTCTCCAATGCCGACGGCCAGATGTTGCTCACAACCGGGAACAAGAGTGAGATCTCGGTCGGTTATGCCACCCTCTACGGCGACATGGCCGGCGGCTATTCGGTACTAAAGGATGCGTACAAAACGACCGTCTTCGCCCTCTCCCGCTGGCGCAATCACAACAGGCCGGAAGGCGCGCTTGGCCCTGATGGACCGGTAATGCCCGAGAACGTGATCACCAAGCCGCCAACGGCTGAGCTCCGCCCTGGCCAGAGGGACGAGGACAGCCTGCCGCCCTATTCGGTGCTCGACCGCATCCTCGAAGGCCTCGTGGACAAGGAGCAGTCGGTGAAGGAGGTCGCGCTCGTCACAGGCGAGGACGTGGCTCTCGTCGCGGACATCGAAACCAAGCTGCTCAGGGCCGAGTACAAGCGGCGCCAGGCACCGCCCGGCGTGAAGATCGGAAATCGCAACTTCGGCCGCGACCGGCGCTATCCGATCAGCAATTTCTTCCACACCGGCCCGAAGACGAAGCTCCCGCGATGAGTGTCGTCACGCGTTTCGCGCCTTCTCCGACGGGTCGGCTGCATGTCGGCAACATCCGCACGGCGTTGCACAACTTCCTTTTCGCCCGGAAGAATGGCGGAAAGTTCATCCTGCGCATCGACGACACCGACCGCGAGCGCTCGACGGCCGAGTTCGACCAGGCGATCCGCGACGACCTCGACTGGCTTGGCCTCAGCGCCGACGGGATGGTGCGACAGTCAGAGCGGTTCGATCTCTACGAACGCGAGTTCCAGCGCCTGAAAGACACGGGCCGTGTCTACCCCTGCTACGAAACACCCGAGGAGTTGGAGCTTCGGCGCAAGGTGCTGCTCGGTCGTGGGCTTCCCCCGGTCTACGAGCGCAAGCCGGCCGACGCATCGACTCCGGTGGGTCGCGCTCCGCATTGGCGCTTCCGGCTTGATCACGATGCGCCAATCGTCTGGAACGACCTGATCCGCGGCGAGCAGCGCTTCGATCCCAAGCTGCTCAGCGATCCGGTCGTGCGGCGCGAGGACGGCAGCTGGCTGTACCTGCTTCCGAGCGTGATCGACGACATCGACCTGGGCGTCACGCACATCGTCCGCGGCGAGGACCATGTGTCGAATAGCGCAGCGCAGATCCAGATGTTCGAAGCGCTCGGCGCCAAGCCGCCTAAGTTCGCCCACGAAGCCTTACTCGTTGCGGCGGAGGGCAAGCTGTCGAAGCGCCTCGGCTCCTATGGTGCGGAGCATCTGCGCGAAGAAGGCGTCGAGCCGCTGGCGCTGCTCGACGTGCTTGCCCGCATCGGAACGTCGCAGCCCGTCGAACCGATCGCGAGCCTCGACGAGCTTGCCGATGGGTTCGACTTTGCGACCTTCGGACGTGCTCCAGCGCACTTCGATCCGCACGATATCGAGCTGATCAACGCGCGCCTGCTGCACCAGCTTCCATATTCAGCCATTGCCGATCGACTGCCGAAAGATGCGACGGAGGAAAACTGGTTGTTGCTTCGGCCGAACCTCGAGCGCCTGTCGGATTTCGCCGGCTGGTTCGAGGTGTTGCACGGCGACGTCGACCCGCCCGAGCTCAGTCATGAGGAAAGGCTGCTCGTCAAAGATGCAGCCTCAATTGCCGAACGTCTCGGCTGGAATAGCGAGCCCTGGCGCGAGCTGACGACCGAGCTGAAGAACTCTACGGGCAAGAAGGGCCGGGAACTGTTCCATCCGCTCCGCCTCGCGCTCACCGGACGAGAGAGCGGTCCGGAAATGGCCGGGCTCGTATCCCAAATGGGCAAGGCGTGCGCGATCCGCCGCCTGGAAGCCGCCGCCAAGCGCTGATCAGGCGGGCACCGTCTCGCGCAACTGCGGGAGGGGCGCACGCTTCGAGCCCGCGAAGATGCTCGGCCGAAGCCAGGAGCTGATCCGCCGCGTGAGCGCAAGCTCCCCTTCGATCGTGAGATCGCCGCTAAGAATCGCGTCACGATAGCTCCGGTCGCCCATCCAGACGTCGCTCATGGTTCTGACGGTCGTGGTGAAGAAGACGTCCACGTCGCGCCCGGGCGGGTCAAGGCATACGTCCACCTTGCCGTCGCGCACGAGCAGCCACCAGTCACGTTGCTCGCTCAGGTCCGTGAACTTGAATTGGATTACTGTTTCACTGCCTGGAAGACTTGTGGAATCGATGCTGCGCTCGAGGTAGAGCATGAGCATGCCGGCATCGAAGTCCCCGTCAACCAGCGTGTGGCGCGCCCAGCACATGCCCCATTCGCCGAGCGCGATGATGATCGGCTTCAGCTCCTCGCATGCGGTGGTCGGGCAATATTCATAGCCCCTTTGCCCGTTGATGCGCCGACGCACGATCAGCCCGTCCGCCTCGAACGATTTCAGCCTGCTCGCCAGAAGCGCCGGCGAGATGTCGCCGAGCCCGCGCTGGAGCTCGCTGAACCGGCGCCCGCCCATCAGAAGCTCACGGATGATCAGGAACGTCCAGCGTTCGCCAAGAATCTCAGTCGCCTTGGAGATCGGGCAGAACTGTCCGTAGCGCATACGGGTCTCCTTGCGGCCGCCGATACACCCGCAACTTGCAGTGAACCACTTCAGAAACTGTAGCTGGTTCCTTCAGAAGCTGAACTGGAGAACCGACTGCCAGCTGCGCGACACAGACGCCATCGCCGGAATGGTCCGCGCGAACGAAGAAAAGGTATTCCCAATGCCCCTAGTTACGATCGACGTGATCAAGGACGTTTTCAGCCCCGAGCAGAAGAAAGATCTCATCGAGAAGGTCACCGATGCGATGGTCGCGGTTGAAGGCGAAGCAATGAGACCCGTCACCTGGGTGAAGATCAATGAGATCCAGCAGAACGACTGGGCGATAGGCGGCCAGCGTCTCAACGCGGCCGCGGTTCACGCGATGAGCGCCGGCCGCAAGGCAGCCTGAACAACTCCCGGAACACTCGGGCCGTGCGTGGACGCCGTGCCGCGCACGGCCCACCCTTGCGCCGCGAGTTTTCCTCTTGCGGAACGATCTCCCGACAGTTCGCGCTTAACGGGCTGGCGGACGCCCCCTGCCAGCCCTATCTTATTTTCATGTCCTGGTTTCCACGCCCTTCCTCGCCGCGCGCCGCGTTCCGCGACCTCGCCGCCTTCATGCGGCAGCGCAGCCGCGAGCAGGTGATTGGAGCCTCGCTGGCCCTGCTGGTCACAGCGATCATCGTCATTGAATTCCTCGTCGACGCGAAGATCGGGACGGCCCCACCCGCGCAGGTGACCTATGTCGAGCTCTACCCGTCCAACCGCACGGACGCCGACATCATTGCCGATCAGAAGAAGGATGAGGCGAAGAAGGAAGCCGCGGCAAAAGAGCGGCAACGGCAATTCAAAAAGCTAGAGAACCAGTTCGGGATGTGAGCGCCCGGGAGGGCGCTCCTGACCGGCGCTTCATGGCAGAGGCGTTGGCGCTCGCCGAAGAAGCGCGTGGTCGAAGCGCGCCCAATCCCAATGTCGGTTGCGTGATTGTCTCGTCAGCCGGCAAAATCGTCGGCCGGGGAGCGACTGCAGCGGGTGGTCGGCCGCACGCCGAGGCGGTTGCGCTCGAGCAGGCGGGAAAGCGCGCGCGCGGAGCAACTGTCTACGTCACACTGGAACCCTGCGCTCATGCGAGCCCCCGCGGACCCGCGTGCACGGACCTGCTCTTGCAGGCCAGGCCGGCTCGCCTCGTCATCGGTCTCAAAGATCCGGATCCTCGCACATCGGGCAAAGGCATCAGGCGGCTGCGATCGGCCGGCATCGAGGTGAAGGTCGGCGTCGGGCGAGATCAGGCGAAGCGGTCGCTGGCGGGATGGCTCACCCGGCTTCACCTTGGGCGGCCTCGCATCACCCTGAAGCTCGCGCTCTCAATCGACGGGAAGATCGCCCTCCCGTCGGGCGAGAGCAAATGGATCACCGGCGAGGATGCGCGGCGTCACGTGCACCGGGAGCGCGCGCATTCCGACATGATCCTGGTAGGCCGAGGGACCTACATGGCCGACCAGCCCAGGCTGGACGTCCGCCTGCCCGGCCTAGAAGAAAGATCGCCGCGGCGTGGACTGCTGACTCGGGGCGAAGCAGTCGACGGATGGGAAATCCTTGGAAATCCGCAGGATGTCTATCGACTTCATGACGTCAATGACCTGCTCGTCGAAGGCGGATCGGCGACGGCGACGGCGTTCCTGAGCGAGGATTTAGTAGATCGAATTTTCATCTATCGCGCGCCGATCATCGTCGGCGAAGGCAAGTCTTCTTTCGGGTACGTCGGACTTGATGCAGTCGCCGATGCGCACGGTCGTTGGCTCTTGGTCGACGAGGAGGGGCTCGGCGTCGACCGTCTCGAAGTTTACGAGCGCGCGCGGGCAAGGTAGGCCGCTCGAATGTTCACCGGGATCGTCACCGACGTCGGGACCGTGCGCAGCGCAGAACAGCGCGGCGATCTCAGGTTGCAGATCACGACCGGCTACGACACGGCCACGATCGATCTCGGCGCCTCGATCGCCTGCTCGGGCGTCTGTCTGACGGTCGTGGACAAGGGCGAGGATTGGTTCGCTGTCGACGTTTCCGGCGAAACCGCGTCGCGGACTGCTGCGGACCAGTGGCGGGAGGGGGCGAACCTTAATCTCGAGCGGTCGCTCCGTCTTGGCGATGAGCTCGGCGGACATATCGTCACAGGTCATGTCGACGCCGTCGCGCGCGTCGTGGGCGTTTGCGCGGAAGGCGATTCGACTAGGATCGACGTCAGCGTGCCGCGCACCCTCGCCCCTATGATCGCGCAGAAAGGCTCAATCGCTCTCGACGGCGTGTCGCTGACGGTCAACGAGGTGCGCGAAGCGGAAGACGGCTCAACGCATTTTTCGATCAACATCATCCCGCACACGGCGCAGCACACCACGTTCGGTCGCGTCGAAGCGAACCAGCAACTCAATGTCGAAATCGACGTGCTCGCCCGCTACATTGACCGAATGCTCGCCACACGCGCACAATAGGAACGTGATTGTTACATCTTTCCATCACATCAGCGTGTGATATATGGCGCCGCCATGAGCACGACCCTCATCGAACGGCTGGAAGAAGTCATTGCGACCGGCGAAATCAGCCGTGCCGGCCTTGCCCGCGCCGCCGGGCTCCACCCCAACAGCTTGAGAAAGCTCGGGACTCCCGAGTGGAATCCGACGGCGGATACGCTGGGCCGCCTCGAAAAGCTGATTCAGCGCGGCAACACCGAAGTGCTGGTGGGGACCGAATCGATCATCAACGAAGCGCGCAACGGGCGCATGTTCATCCTCGTCGACGACGAGGGGCGCGAAAATGAGGGCGACCTGGTCATCCCCGCCCAGATGGCGACGCCCGACGACGTGAACTTCATGGCTCGGCATGGACGCGGGCTCATCTGCCTCGCCCTGACCAAGGATCGCGCCGACCAGCTCGGCCTGGAACCGATGACCCGGACCAACCGCAGCCGCAATGAAACTGCATTCACCGTCTCGATTGAGGCGAAGGAAGGCATTTCAACGGGCATCAGCGCCGCCGATCGTGCGCGGACGATCTCCGTCGCCATCGACGCGGCAAACGGCCCCGAAGCGATCGTCTCACCCGGTCACGTTTTCCCGCTGATCGCGAGGCCCGGCGGCGTGCTCGTCCGCGCGGGACATACCGAAGCGGCTGTTGATGTTGCGCGCCTGGCTGGCCTCAACGCCAGCGGGGTGATTTGCGAAATCATGCGCGAGGACGGGACCATGGCCCGCCTCGACGATCTAATGGACTTCGCGCGGATGCACGGCCTCAAGATCGGCACCATCCGCGACCTGATCGCCTATCGCCTGAAGAAGGATCATCTCGTCGAGCGGGTTGCGACCGCTCCGTTCAAGCCGAGCAGCGGCGCCGAATGGCAGGCTCAGGTCTTCCGCGACAAGGCGAGCGGCGAGGAACAGCTCGCGCTTGTTCACGGCGCGCTCGACACGACCAGGCCCGTGCTCGTCCGGATGCACAGCCTCGACCTGTTCGCCGACGTGCTCGGCGAAAGCGGACCGCGGTCGGGGGTTCTGCAGGGGGCGATGCGTGACATCGAGGAGGAGGGTTCGGGCGTGGTCGTCACGCTGCATGCTGCAGCTCCGGGCTCGCTTTCGCGCTCGATCGACCTGCGCGCCGGAATGCCGGCGGAGGCTGGCGACGCTGTGCGCGGTTACGGCACCGGCGCGCAGATCCTCGCAGCGCTCGGTATCCACGACATGATCTTGCTTTCGAACACGCACCACTCGCCCGTGGCACTTGCGGGCTACGGCCTCGCGATCGTCGAAGAACGGTCGATCGGGGGAGGCAAGTAAGCATGTCCACATTCCTGCTCGTCGAGGCGCGTTTCTATCCGCACCTCAACGACATGCTGCTCGAGGGCGCCAGGCTGGCGATCGAAGCTGCCGGCCACAAGCATGAGACGCTGACGGTCCCTGGAGCGCTCGAGCTCCCGGGCGCGATCGCGCTCGCGGCACGCAGCGGCCGCTTCTGCGCCTTCGTAGCCCTCGGCGTCGTGGTCCGCGGCGAGACCTATCATTTCGAAGTCGTGTCCGAGGAAAGCGCTCGCGGCCTCATGGACCTGACCTTGCAGGGTTATGCGATCGGCAACGGAATCCTGACCGTCGAGACCGAGGAGCAGGCCATCGTCCGCGCCGATCCGGCTCAGGGCGACAAGGGCGGCGGCGCTGCACGGGCCGCCGTCGCGCTCTACGATCTCAGGGAGAAATACGCGCCCTAGATAAGCCCCCTCAGGCTGCTACTGCTTCGTCGAACGGTGGGTAGTCGATGTAGCCCTCGGCACCGCCCCAATAGAAAGTCGACATGTCGCCGGGGCTGAACGGAGCGCCAATGCGAACGCGCTCGACGAGGTCGGGATTGGAGATGAACGGCCTCCCGAAGCTGATCGCGTCGGCGACGCGTTCCGCCATTCGCGCTTTGGCGCTTGGCCCGTCATAGTCGCTGTTGAGCAGGATCTTGCCCGAATAGAGCGGCCGGATTGCCGGGCTGACCGGAGCGGTTGGGATGGAGCCCTGCGGCGTCGGCTCGTGAGCCTGGCGAAGCTCGATCCACGGCACGCCGAGCTCTTCCAACCGCTCAGCCACAGCGGTGAACAGAGCGAGCGGGCCATAAGCCCGATTTATGAATCGTCTTGAGAGTTCCGGGTTTCACGGGAGCGGCGCAGCCCTTAACGCCGCGTTCGATGTCTCACTCTGATCATGGCCATCGTTTCGCCTTTGCAGCCTTATTCGTCGGCAGCAGCGCGCTCGCTTTTGGACCTTGGCTCGTCCGCCTTTCACAGGTTGGACCGGTGGCAGCGGGATTCTGGCGGCTCGCACTGGCCTTGCCGTTCCTATTCGTGATTGCAGCGATGACCAAGCAGCCAGTCCATTGGCCACGGAAGTCCCTTGTGGCGCTGGTTGCGCTTGCAGGCTTCTTCTTCGCTGCCGATCTCGCCACCTGGCACGCCGGCATTCACATGACGAAGCTCGGCAACGCGACGTTGTTTGGGAACAGCTCGAGCTTCATCTACGCGATCTGGGGCCTGTGGCTCGCCAGGCGTCCGCCTTCCCTCGGACAGGCGCTGGCCCTTGGACTCGCTGCTGTCGGTGCGGCAATGCTCATGGGAAGCAGCTTCGAGCTCAGTCCGCGCAACTTCACGGGCGACCTGCTCGCGCTGTTCGCGGGGCTGCTCTACACCGGTTACCTGATCGCCGTTCAACGGGCCCGCGGCGCGCTCGAGCCTTTGCCGCTGCTTTTCATTGCCAGCGCGTTCGGCGCGGCAATGCTCCTCCCGGTCTCACTCGCATTCGGTGAAGCGATCATTCCGCAGGACTGGACCTGGGTGCTGCTGCTCGCAATCGGAAGCCAGGTGATCGGTCAAGGATTGCTTGTCTACGCGATCGGATCACTTTCGCCGCTTGTGGTTGGACTCACGCTTCTTACTCAACCCGCCATCTCGGCCTTGGTCGGCTGGCTCGCTTATGGCGAGAAGCTGCAGCCGCTGGACTGGATTGGCGCCTTCGCAATTGCTGCGGCACTTGTCCTGGTGCGCCTGCCCGAGAGGGGCTTGCGAACCCTTGCCGAGCAGCCCAGTTGAGCGCGGAATGATGGATCCGAGTCCCCTGGAGCAGCTTCGCCGCCAACTCGCGCTCGCGGTCGGCGAGAATGCGGTGTTCGATGGCTGGACGAAGCAAGCGGTCGATTCGGCGGCCGCGCAACTCGGCGTCGATCCCGTCCAGGCGCGGCTTGCCATGCCGAAAAGTCAGGCCGGCATGATCGACCTCTACGTCCAGGAGGTGGACCGCGCGCTCGAAGCCTGGTTCACGCCGAAGCGGATGCAGGGGATGAAGATTCGCGATAAAATCCGTTCGCTGATCTGGCATCGGCTGGAGATCATGGGTCCTGCTCGCGAAGCGGTGCGACGGGCGCTTGCGATTCTCGCCATGCCGCAGAATCTGCCTTTGGCGCTTAGGATGGGCTGGCGCACGGCCGATCACATGTGGCGCATCGCGGGCGACAACAGCACCGACTTCAATCACTACACCAAGAGGATGACGCTAGGCGCCGTGTACGCTTCAAGCCTGCTGGTCTGGCTTGACGACAAGAGCGAGGGATGGAGCGAGACCGCCGCCTTCCTCGACCGGCGGATCGACGACGTCATGAAGATCGAGAAGTTGAAAGCCGAATGGCGCGGCTCGTCCGACCAGCGGCTAAGCCCTTCCCGATTCCTGGGCCGATTACGCTATCCGCCTAGGTGAACTTCCCTATTGCGACCCGGAATGGAGTCCAGGCTAATTCGGCTATGGATGTTTTAACTCGTTAATGATAATCAGTCGCAACAATGAACGCGCCCTTTCAACCTGAGACGATCAGCCTCGACCAGTTGAAGGTCGGCACAAGGGCGCTCGTCTCATCGATCGACTGGACTGCCCTCGACGAAAGCGAAGGATGCCGGCTGAGGCATTTCGGCTTTGACGAGGGCGTCACGGTCGAGCCTCTCCACCTGGGGCCGTTCGGGCGCGATCCCATTGCGATTCGGGTTGGCCGGATGACCGTTGCCATCCGCCGCAAGCATGCGGGCGCGATCCGCGTCATTCCGACAAACAGGTGAACCCGCTCCCGCTCGTCGCCGTCGCCGGCAGCCCCAATGCCGGCAAGAGTGCGCTGTTCAACGCGCTGACCGGCGCGCGCCAGAAGGTCGGCAATTATCCCGGAGTCACCGTCGAGCGGCATTCGGGCCGCCTCATGCTTGCGGACGGCCGTCCGGTCGAGATGGTCGACCTGCCCGGCGCTTACAGCCTCGATCCGGCGAGCCCGGACGAAGCAGTCACTCGCGACGTCCTTCTCGGCCAGCAGAAGGGTGAGCGCCAACCGGACGCCCTCGTGATTGTCCTCGACGCGTCCAATCTCGACAATCATCTCCGTTTCGCGCTGCAGCTGATCGAGCTCGGCCTGCCAACGATCATTGCATTGAACATGGTCGACCTCGCGAAGCGCGACGGGCTCGAGCTGGATCCGAAGCGCTTGTCGGTCGATCTCGGCGTCCCGGTCATAGAGACCGTGGCTGTGCGCCGGCGCGGCATTCAGGAGCTTCAGGCCGCTCTGGACGACATGCTCTCGGCGCCCCTCTGCGGCGTGCACGAGCATGTAAAGAGCGATCTCATCCACCTGCAGCGCCGGGCACGCGAGATCGCAAGCGCTGCGGTCATCAGCGAAACGCCTGTCAGGCGCTGGACTCACCGGCTCGATGCCGTGCTTCTCCACCCTTTCCTTGGCCCGATCATCCTTGCTGCGATCATGTTCGTCATGTTCCAGGCCGTCTTTGCCTGGAGCGAGGCGCCCAAGTCGTGGATCGAAGACGGCGTCGCCTGGCTAGGCGCTCAAGCGTCGCTGGGCTTGCCCGCCGGTTTGCTCCGCTCGATGGTCGTCGACGGCGCCATTGCCGGTGTCGGCGCCGTCATCACCTTCCTGCCCCAGATCCTCATCCTCTTCTTCTTCATCCTGTTGCTCGAAGGCACCGGTTACATGGTCCGGGCGGCCTTCCTGATGGATCGGCTGATGCATGGGGTCGGCCTGTCGGGCCGCGCATTCATTCCGCTCCTGTCGAGCTTCGCCTGCGCAGTGCCGGGCATCATGGCGACGCGGACGATTGACGATCCGAAGGACCGGCTGACCACCATCCTGGTTGCGCCGCTGATGACCTGCTCGGCGCGGCTTCCGGTCTACACCCTCATCATCGCCGCCTTCATTCCCAACACGCGAGTCGCCTGGGGCGTCGGCCTGCAAGGACTGGTCATGTTCGCTCTCTACATCTGCGGAATCACGGGCGCGCTCTTGGCGGCGCTCGTACTCCGGCGAGGAGTGCTGAAGGGCGGTGGGGGCGGCTTCATGATGGAGCTGCCCAAGTATCAGTGGCCGCTGCTCAAGGACGTGGCGATTGGCCTTCTCACCCGAGCACAAATCTTCCTCAAACGCGCGGGCACCATTATCCTTGGCACTACCATCATTCTCTGGGCACTCGCCAGCATTCCGCAGGCCAAGCCTGGCGAAAAGCAGAGTGAAGTCTCGATCGCGGGTCACATCGCCAACGGCATCGAGGCCGTAGTCAGGCCGATCGGTTTCAACCACGACATCAGCCTGGCACTCCTGCCCGCAATGGCCGCGCGCGAGGTTGCGGTCAGCTCGATCGCAACCGTCTATTCAATCGATTCGCCCGACCAGCACGCCGGCGCGACGAAGCTATCTGACCGGCTGCGGCACCGCTGGTCGCTGGCGACCGCGCTGGCGTTCCTCGCCTGGTTCGTATTCGCACCGCAGTGCATCTCGACGATCGCCGTCACGCGGCGCGAGACCAACGGCTGGAGGTGGCCGCTCTTCATGGTCGGCTATCTGTTCGTCCTGGCCTATGCCTTCGCGGGCCTAACCTACTGGACGGCGGTTGCGCTGGGTCTATAGCTACTCTTCACGAAGAGGAGAGTGACATGGCGGGCGTGAACAAGGTGATCCTGGTCGGCAATCTGGGAGCGGATCCTGAAGCGCGTTCGCTCAACAACGGCGGCGAAGTCGTGAACATGCGAGTCGCCACGTCCGAGCAATGGAAAGACCGCGACGGCAACCGCCAGGAGCGGACCGAGTGGCACAACGTCGTCATCTTCAATGAGAACCTCGGACGAGTCGCGAAGAGCTATTTGCGTAAAGGCTCGAAGGTTTATCTCGAAGGCCAGATTCAGACCCGCAAGTGGACCGACAATAGCGGCAACGATCGCTACACGACCGAGATCGTGCTTCAACGCTTCCGCGGTGAGCTGGTGCTGCTCGACAGCCGGGAAGGTGCGGGCGGTGGCCGCGGTGCCTTCAATGAGGACTTCGACGATTTCAGCAGCGGCGGCGCTCCACAGCGCGCCCAGTCGCGCCCGCAACCGGCGGCATTCGATACCGACCTCGACGACGACGTCCCCTTCTAGACTCCGCCGCCCTTCTTGAGCTGTGCCAGAACCGCGAAGGGGCTCGCTTCGGCTTCCGTCAACACACCCGCTTCCTTGAGCGCGGCGTCGGCGCCGGCGCTTCGCGGATAAGGATCAAGACTGAGCGCCAGCGTATCTCCGATCGCGGTGCCGAGATCGATGGCCGCGCCGTCATAAAAGACTACGTCGCAATCCGACTCGCCGAGCTCGATCTCCTCGTCATGCGCGGCGGTCGGCGGTTCGGGCATAAATACCAGGCTGAACGGTTCGTCCACGTGGGCAGGCACGGGCACGCTGGTGACGACGCAATTTTGTTCGAGCGACGCGAGCAGACGGCCGGATGCCCGAACGACATCGTTAGTTTTCGAAAGACAGACGTGCGCCTCCAGTCGTTCGATTCTGGGCAGACCCAGCCGCTTGGCGATGGCGGCGCGTTCCGCGTCGTCAGCCGCAAGGTCGATGCGTTCGCCTTCGCGAATTTGATCGAGCCGCAAGTGATGGGCGAAGGTGTCGGTCATGCGAGCGTCCCATCGACGAGTCCGTCGAGCTTCGCCTTCCACAGCTTCGACCGGAATTCCCGAAGCGCTTCAGCCGAATGCATCAGGGCGTCGCTCGAAACGCCCTCCTTATGGAGGCTCGCGCGCGTTGCTTCATTCCAGTCCAGCTGGTGGTTTATCGCGGACCGCCAAAGGTCCGTTCGCCGCGAGAGCGAGCCCACCAGCCGCCTTACCTGGCGGCCGAGCGTGGGATCGCCAAGGCCAATCTCGCGATGCTCCGCTTCCATCACCTCGATGAATCGCTCAGTCAGCGCAACCGACGCCGCGTTGCCAGCGTCGCCGTCTTGCTCGAGGCGAACGATCGCGAGGGCCGTTATGGTCGCGAGCACGGCGAATCGGCCGTCGATCGTATCCGGAACTGTTCCCTCGACATACCAGTGCGGTCTTCGCGCCTCGGCCGTGAGCGTTCCGAAGAGTGCCGCGCCTCGCTCCGGCTCAGCCGTTAATCCGCGGAACAGGAAACCCAGCATAGAACTTTCTCAAAGGCTTGCGCCGCTGCTTGTGGCCAGCATATTGAGGCCGACAGTCCCGCAGGCAAGTGCGTAAAGGCTGACGGGCCCGGGATTCCAGGAGAGGTTTGAGAATGAAGGTTGCGCTTTTGAGGTTCCCCGTTGCGGCCGCGGCGGCTGCATTGGTCGCGGGCTGTGCCTCCGTGAACGCGCACAAGGGCGCCGTCATCAACACCCAGCTTTCAGGCTCGATCCAGCCCGGCATCGACAACAAGGCGTCGGTGGAAAAGCTGCTCGGACGCCCGACCTTCACTGGGGAGTTCACGCCCAACGATTGGTATTATGTCTCTCGCGACACGCGCCAGATCGCATTCCGTAATCCGCGGACGACAAAGGAAACGATCCTTCACGTCAGCTTTGACCAGAAGGGCAATGTCGCGGCGATCAATCACACCGGCAAGGAGCTGGTGATGAACGTCGATCCGACCAAGCGCTACACGCCGACACTTGGCCGGAAGAAGAGCTTCTTCGAGGAGTTGTTCGGCAATATCGGAACGGTTGGCACCGGCGGAATCGGCGGCGGCCAGAACCCCGGCCAGTAATTCGGCCCTGCTTCCTAGCGGCAATTGTTTCGCCTAAGTCGCGGCCATGACCGCGACCACCGCCGGCATGACCTATGCCGACTATCTTCAGCTCGACACGCTTCTTTCAGCGCAGAAGCCGCTGTCGGACCGGCATGACGAAATGCTGTTCATCATCATCCACCAGACGAAAGAGCTGTGGATGAGGGAGATGCTGCACGAGCTCGGCCTCGCGATTCGGCTCGTCAACGAAGACCGCTTTGCGGAAGCCTATAAGGCAATGGCGCGGATCAGCCGCATCCAGGCGGTGATGACATTGTCGTGGGACGTTCTTTCGACCCTTACTCCAGTCGATTACCTCAAGTTCCGAAGCGTGCTCGGCACGGCCTCGGGTTTCCAGTCCGCGCAGTTCCGGGAGATCGAGTTCCGTCTCGGTTTAAAGGAACCGAAGTTCGTCGATCATTACCCGGAGGACAGTGCGGAGCGCGCGGCGCTCGCGAAAGCCCTCTCCGAGCCGAGCCTGCGCGAAGCTGCGCTTGGTGCGCTGGAACGAGCCGGGTTTGATCTGGGCGACGGGTCGGTCGAAGCCATCGCCGACGCCTGGTTGCAAGTGTATCGCGATTCGGAGCGCTGGTTCGACCTCTACGAGCTCGCCGAGAAGCTCCTCGACATCGACGATGCGCTCGTTGCGTGGCGGCAGAAGCACGTGCTCACCGTCGAACGGATCATCGGCAACAAGCGCGGCACCGGTGGGTCGGCGGGCGCGCCCTATCTCAGGGCCACGCTCGAAAAGCGTGTCTTCCCGGAATTGTGGGCGCTGAGGACCGCTCTTTGAGTTTCAAGCCGCTGTTTTCGCGGAGCCTGTCGGCCGACCCCGAACGGCTGCATTTCGCTTCGCACAGCCATCACCTCTGGCCTGATGCGAGCTACGAAGGACAGATGCGGGCGTGGAACGACGCCGCCCGCCTCGCCGACCGCAAATGGGACAAGGTGATGGCCGAGGTCTGGCCCGAAGCGCAGGCGCACGTGGCGCGTGAGCTCGGGACCGAGGATCCCAGCGCAATCGTCTTTTCATCCAACACCCATGATTTCCTGATCCGCCTGGTTACGGCGGCCCCGCGCCGCACTACAGGCCCGCTCAAGGTGCTGACCACTGACGGCGAGTTTCACAGCGCCCGCCGCCAGTTCGCTCGTTGGAAAGAGGAGGGCTGGATTGACCTGGAGCGGCTGGCCGCGGAGCCGTTCGACAGTTTTTCCGCCCGGTTCCTTGAGCGCGCGCGGACGGGCGACCACGACCTGATCCAGGTCAGCCAGGTGCTGTTCGGCAGCGGGCAGATTTTCGATCGCGTCGATGAGCTGGCCGCCCTCGGTCACGTCGAAGGACCCTGGGTGATCGCCGACGGATATCACGCCTTCATGGCCATCGACTTGCCATTCGGCGAGGTGCCTGCCCGAAGCGCTTTCTACCTCGGCGGCGGATACAAATATGCGATGGCGGGCGAAGGGTGCGCTTTCCTCCATGCGCCGCCCGGCTTCGGTCCACGGCCGCCCGTCACTGGTTGGTTTGCCGAGTTCGAGGATCTGAGCCTTCCGCCAGGCAGCGTCGGATATGCCAAGGACGCCACGCGTTTCCTCGGAGCGACCTTCGATCCCTCCGGACTGTACCGGTTCAACGGCGTGCAGCGGATGCTCATCGAAAATCAGCTGACCACAGCGCGTATTTCGGCTCATTGCGAAATACTTCAGGAGCAACTTCTTGGCTCAATAGCCGACACCGCGGTGTCAGAAGCGGAGCTCTTGAATCCACTCGGCGGTGCTCCCCACGCTCGCTTCCTCGCCTTCCGAACTCCGGATGCCCAGCGCTGGTACGGCGAGCTCAAAGCCAAGAACTGCATCACCGACGTTCGCGGCGACGTGCTTCGGATCGGCTTCGGGATCTACCAGGACGAGGAGGACGTAGATCGCCTCATCGGCTTGCTGGGGGAACTTGCTTGAGCGATCGCGCGCGGCGGCAACCCAGCGCGTCGTTGGTGCTGGGACTCCTGCTCATTGCCTACATCTTCAATTTTCTCGACCGGCAGATCCTCGGAATTCTCGCAGCGCCGATCAAAGCGGATCTGCACCTCAGCGACTCAGAGTTCGGAGCGCTAGGCGGCACTGCCTTCGCTTTGCTCTACTCGGTGCTGGGAATTCCGCTTGCTTATGTCGCCGATCGGATCAGCCGGAGCGGCGTCATTGCGGGTGCGCTCGCCGTGTGGAGCGGCTTCACCGCGCTTTGCGGGACCGCCACCGGCTTTTGGCAATTGTTTCTCTATCGGGTGGGCGTCGGTGTCGGTGAAGCGGGTGGCGTTGCTCCATCCTATGCGCTGATCGCCGACTACTTCCCGCGAGAGCGCCGGGCTCGGGCCCTGGCGATCTTCTCGCTTGGAATTCCTATAGGTCTTGGCGGCGGCTCGTTCATCGGTGCGCACCTCGCAGACTGGCTCGGCTGGCGCGCGGCCTTCGTCGTCATGGGGGTGGCAGGCGTCATCCTTGCGCCCATCGTCCGCCTTATAGTCCGCGATGTGCCTCGGGCCGCACCCGTGTCGACACAGACACCGCTCAGGAGCGTTTTCCCAATGCTGGCGAGAAAGCCGGCCTTCTGGCTCCTTGCTTTTGGCGCTTCGGCCAGCTCGCTATGCGGCTACGGCCTCGCGCTGTGGACGCCCTCGATTCTGATGCGCAGCTTCGGACTCGACCTCGTTTCCGCCGGCAATTTCCTGGCGTCGCTCGTGATCATCGGCGGTTGCGCGGGCGTCTTTGCTGGCGGCTGGTTCGCCGATCGGCTCGGACGGATGGACAGGGGCTGGTATGCGAAACTTCCTGCCATAGCCTGGCTGATCACCGCGCCGACCTTCGTCGCGGGCTTCTTCGCGCCCAACCTGTGGCTCGCGTGGCTGCTTCTCCTCATTCCCAATGCGCTCAACATTCTTTGGCTGGGACCCGTGACCACCGCGGTCCAGCATCTCGTGCCGCCTCCGATGCGCGCGACCGCATCGGCGTGCTTCCTGTTGATCAACAATTTGATCGGCCTGGGGGTTGGGCCCTGGCTGATCGGCCGGATTTCGGACGCGCTGAAAGCTACCCACGGTGCCGACGCGCTGCGCGATGCGGCCGTCGGGTGCACGGCATTTTACCTGCTCGCTGCACTTTTGATGTTGATTTGTGTCAAGCAGTTGCGCGCTCAATGGGTCGAGGACTGATCGACGCAACTATCTGAACAATCAAGAAATTTCAGGTTCAGACTAGCGCGCTAAACCGCAAGTTCCATCCGTTTAGACGTTGGAACGGTGCGGCGGACGAACCGTTGTTGCCGTTCGAAAGGAGAAATTGCGATGACCAGGCTTTTCCTTGCCGCGGGTGTTGCCGCTTTGGCAATCGCGGCCCCGGCCTCAGCGAAGCCGGGCGGCGGCCATGGCAATGAGGGGGGCGGTCACCAGGCTGTCCAGCGTGGCGGCGGCGGAGGCGGTGGCCACGCCCAGAACTTTGCACGCGGAGGTGGCGGAGGCGGACACGGCGGCGGCGGTGGCCCGCACTTCCAGGCTCAGGCGTTCGGCGGTGGCGGCCACGGAGGTGGTCACGGCGGCGGCTTCGCGGCGCCGAGAATGCAGAGGCAGAGCTTTGCAATGCAGCAGCACGGGCGGAGCCAGCACGGAGCTGAGTTCCGTGGCCGTCCGCAGCAGCATGCTCAAAGACAACAGGTTCACGGCAAGCGCCCGATGCAGGCGCAAAACCGCAACTTCGAGCATCAGCGAGGCCATGCACAGCAGGCGAACAATCGCTCGTTCGAGCGTCAGCAGATGCATGGAAACCGGAACATGCAGGCGCAAAACCGCAACATTGAGCGCCAGCAGATGCGAGGCCATCAGATGCAGGCGCAGAACCGCGCGCTCGAGCGCCAGCAAATGCACGGCAATCGCATGCAGGAGCGGCAGCAGGCCTTCGCTCGCCAGCAGCTCCAGGCTAATCGCGGCGGCCGCGCCCAGGAGCAGGCGCTTGCCCGTGAGCAGTTCAACAACGGTCGTTTCAACGGTCAGCGCGTGGCAGCGCGTGAATTCCGGGCGAGCGACAGGCAGTTCGCCCGTAATCAGCAATTCGCCTATCAGCGGCAGCTGAACAGGACACACTTTGCGGCGATCAATTCCCTAAGAGGCAACCAGATCCTGGCTCCGGCGGTGGCTGAGCGATTCGTCGGTGTCCCGGTCTCGACAGTCTCGACTTTTGCAGCACTTGCGCCGCTTCCGGCTGCCTATTCATACCTCTATCCGGCCACGGCGGACTACTACTACCAGTATGGGGGCGGTTACGCGTATCAGGTCAACTGGGCCTCAGGCCTCGTCGCCGCGCTGTTCCCGTTGCTGGCGGGCGGCTATTTGCCGGGGCAGTATCTGCCGCAGCCGTACATGGCTAGCTACGTGCCGTCCTATTACGGGTTCAACTCGTTCTATCCGGACTATGGCAACGTCTGCAACCGCTACGCCAACGGCGTGATCTACGAAGTCGACTGCTTCACTGGCATGGTCGTGGACGTGATCCCACTCTATGCGGGCGGCTATGGCGTCGGGCAGATCCTGCCGACGTCCTATGCCTACTACAACGTGCCGTATCAGTACCGCTCGCTGTACTATGACACTCCGGACTACAATTACTGGTACGCGCCCGGCGCGATCTATCAGTATGAGCCGCACACCAGCATGATTACCTCGGTAGCGGCCCTGCTTTCGCCGGGGTTCGCGGTCGGCAAGCCGCTTCCTGTGGGCTATGGCGTCTACAACGTGCCTTATGCCTACCGGGCGACCTACTACGACACGCCGACCGCCTGGTACCGGTACAATAACGGCTACATCTATCAGGTCGACCCGGCGACCCAGCTTGTGACGGCAATCGTCGCGTCGCTCCTGACCTAAGCCGTTGGAACGCGAATGGCTCGGCACGCGTTGCCGAGCCATTCCATACCCAGAACGAATGGGAGAAAAAGCGCATGAAAGTCCATGCACTCACGCTTGGCGTCGCGGCGGCGGCTGTGCTCACCGTCGGAGCGTGCAACAAGCAGGGCAACGGAGCCGGGAATGGAGGAGAGCCCAAGGCGCAAACCTCCAAGGCGCAGAAAGTTGCGGGCACCAAGACAATCTCCGCCGGCCTAGCCGCGAACAGCCAGTTCATGACCGTCGCCAAGGCGGCTGGTCTGGACCAAACCCTGGCCGGTCCCGGCCCTTATACAGTCCTGGTACCCGATGACGCCGCCTTCGGACAGGCGCCCAGCGGCACCTTCAACACCGATCCCAAGAACCGGCCCCAGCTGACTGGCATTCTGACCAACCTAATCCTGCCGGGCACGGTCCTCGTCTCCGACATCGACAAGGCGATCGACAACGGGAAGGACGGCAAGGGCGTCCTCGCGACGATGGGCGGCGGGACGCTCACGGCGACTAAGAAAGACGGCAAGACCGTGCTGACGGATTCGTCCGGTCACAAGGCCACCATCACGTCGGGAGACGAGATCTACACCAACGGCGTGGTCCATCACATTGACGCGGTCTTGATGCCGGCCAAAAATGCCTCGGCGCCCCTCGCCGTCGGACAGAAGGCAGGCAAGAGATAAGTATCAAGACCCGTCTTGCTGCCGCTTAGCTTCATCTGACCACTTCCGCACGCCAAACGGCTCGCTATAACGTCCGTGACGCGTGCGGATGATGAGGCTTTGAGGGCAATGAAAGCGACGATTGAGCGGGCGACACTCCTGAAGAGCCTCGGCCATGTCCAATCGGTCGTGGAACGCAGGAACACCATCCCCATCCTTTCGAACGTGCTGATCGAGGCGCGGGAGGATGGATCCATCAGACTGATGGCCACTGACCTCGATCTCCAGGTCGACGAAAGCGTCCCGGCGACGGTGTCTCAGCCCGGGGCGACGACTGTGTCGGCCCACACTCTCTTCGATATTGTTCGCAAGCTGCCCGAGGGCAGCCAGGTCGAGCTGACTGCAGCCGAGGGCAAGATGCAGGTCGTCGCCGGCCGATCGCGGTTCAATCTGTCGACGCTGCCGCGCGACGATTTCCCGGTTATCGCCGAGGGCGAGCTTCCGACCCGCTTCGAGTTGCCCGCCGCGACGCTGCGCCAGATTATCGAGAAGACGCGCTTTGCGATCTCGACCGAGGAGACTCGTTATTATCTGATGGGTATCTTTCTTCACGTGGTGGAAGACCAGCTGCGTGCCGCGGCCACCGACGGCCACCGGCTCGCGCGCGTGACCGTGGCCAGGCCTGATGGTGCGGAAGAGATGCCGGACGTGATCATCCCCCGGAAGGCGGTGACTGAACTCTACCGCCTCCTCGAGGAACTTGAGGGTACCGTCGAAATCTCGCTTTCTCCGACAAAGGTCCGTTTCGGCCTGGGCAATGCCGTCCTCACCAGCAAGCTGATCGACGGCACCTTCCCCGACTATAACCGGGTCATCCCGACGGCGAACGACAAGCTCCTCAAGCTCGATCCGAAGAGCTTCTCGGCCGGCGTCGATCGCGTTTCGACCATAGCCAGTGAAAAGACTCGCGCGGTGAAGATGAGCGTCGACCGGGACAAGGTGACCTTGTCGGTGACCAGCCCCGAGAACGGCCTCGCGACCGAGGAGCTTCCGGCTGACTACGGCGCCGATGGTCTCGAGATCGGATTCAACGCACGCTATCTGCTCGACATCCTCGGCGAGATTGATGGCGACACGGTTGAAGTGCACCTGGCGGATGCAGCGGCGCCGACGCTGCTGCGCGAAAATGACAAGTCGAACGCGCTGTACGTGCTCATGCCGATGCGCGTCTGATGATCTGCCGTCTCTGGCGCGGCTGGACCTCGCCGGAAAATGCGGATGCCTATGAGCGGATCGTCCGCACCGAAGTCATCCCCGGCATCGAAGCGCGGAAGATCCCCGGCTTCCGGCACATCGACCTTATGAGGCGCGATCTCGGCGGCGAAATCGAGTTCCAGACGTGCATGTGGTTCGACAGCCTGGACTCGATCAAACAGTTCATGGGCGAGGATTATTCCGTCAGCCATGTGCCGCTGGAGGCTCGCGCGGTCCTCAACAGCTTCGACGATCGCGCGGCCCATTACGAAGTGATCGACCGCCGCGGACAATAGCGGCTAAGCCGCACGCGTGCATGTCAGCCGCCTCTCCCTTACGAATTTCCGCTCCTATGACGCGAGCCTGATCGAACCCGCAGCAGGCTTTGTGCTGCTCTATGGTGAGAATGGAGCGGGGAAGACGAACCTGCTCGAGGCCGCGTCATTGCTCACGCCCGGTCGGGGCCTGCGCGGTGCATCGCTCAGCGAAATGGCACGGGTGGGAGGGAGCGGCAGCTTTGCTATTGCGGCGAAGCTTGGTGACATTGACGTCGGAACAGGTACCCAGCCAGCCGCACCAGAGCGCCGGCAGGTCCGGATCAATGGCGCGCCGGCGTCGGTCAACAGCTTGAGCGAATGGCTTTCGGTGCTGTGGCTCACCCCCGCAATGGACCGGCTCTTCGCTGGCAGCGCCGGCGACCGGCGGCGCTTCCTTGATCGGCTCGTGCTCGCGGTCGAGCCGAGCCACGCGCACCATTCGACGCGCTACGATGCCGCGATGCGGGCGCGGAACAAGCTTTTGGCCGAGGAGCCATGGGACCAGGCGTGGCTGGCATCGCTCGAACTTGCGATGGCCGAGCACGGGACGGCCATTGCCGCGGCGCGCGAACGTACGACGCACGCGCTCGAGGAGCGGCTGGCCGAGGCGCCGGAGGACGAGTTTCCGCGCGCGTCCATCTCGCTCGATGGATGGAACAGTGGCGATCTTTCTTCAGTGCTTGCCGCCAACCGCGTTCGCGACGCCGCCGCCGTCCGGGCGACCGAAGGCCCTCACCGGCAGGATCTCTTGGTCACGAATCGCGCCAAACAGATGCCTGCCGCCCGCTCGTCGACTGGGGAGCAAAAGGCGTTGTTGCTTGGGCTCGTCCTCGCCCATGCGGAGTTGGTCGCCGACCGTCGCGGCGAGCCACCGATCCTGCTTCTCGACGAGGTCGCCGCGCACCTTGACCCAAAACGTCGCGCTGCGCTGTTCCAGCGCCTCGAAGGGCGCGGCCAGGTCTGGATGACTGCGACGGAGGCCGCGCTGTTTGGCGGCATCGGCGCAGCCTCTCGGTTCCACGTGCAGTTGGGAGAGATTCTCCCCGCGTGACTCGCGCGCGCACGCGTACGCGTACGCGCGCGTGACTTCCTACGAAGAATCCCTATATCTCGACTATGGCGACTACCCCTGAAAACAATGGCACCAGCAATTCTTATGGTGCCGAGAGCATCAAGGTCCTCAAGGGCCTCGACGCCGTGCGCAAACGCCCCGGCATGTACATTGGCGACACCGATGACGGATCGGGCCTCCACCACATGGTTTTCGAGGTCTCCGACAATGCGATCGACGAGGCGCTCGCCGGCCACTGCGACAGGATACTGGTCACGCTCAACCCCGACGGCTCGGTGAGCGTAGAAGACAACGGCCGCGGCATCCCCACCGGAATCCACCCTGAAGAGGGCGTGTCGGCCGCCGAGGTCATCATGACCCAGCTCCACGCTGGGGGTAAGTTCGAAAACACCAGCGACGACAACGCCTACAAAGTTTCCGGCGGGCTGCACGGCGTCGGCGTGAGTGTCGTCAATGCGCTTTCTGAGTGGCTCGACCTCACCATCTGGCGTGACGGTGAGGAGCATTTCATGCGCTTCCGCCACGGCGACGCGGAGGCGCCGCTCAAGGTCGTCGGCAAGACCGACAAGCGCGGCACGCGGGTCACGTTCATGCCATCCTCCGAGACGTTCAAGAACATCGAGTTCGATTTCGAGCGGCTTGAGCATCGCTTCCGCGAGCTCGCCTTCTTGAACTCGGGCGTGCGGCTCGTGCTGATCGACGCCCGCCACGAGGAGCAGAAGACCGTCGAGATGTTCTACGAGGGCGGCATTGGCGCGTTCGTGAAGTGGCTCGACCGTGCGAAGACCGCGCTCGTGCCTGATCCGATCGCAATCACCGGGCAGCGCGACGACATCGGCATAGAGGTCGCTCTCGAGTGGAACGACAGCTATTACGAGAACGTCCTCACGTTCACGAACAACATCCCCCAGCGCGACGGCGGCACGCACCTCGCGGCCTTCCGCGCGGCGCTGACCCGGACGCTCAACAATTACGCAGAGCGCTCGGGCCTCTTGAAGAAGGAGAAGGTCGGGCTGACCGGCGAGGACATGCGCGAGGGCTTGACCGCCATCGTCTCGGTCAAGCTGCCCGACCCCAAGTTCAGCTCGCAGACAAAGGACAAGTTGGTCTCGTCCGAGGTGCGTCAGCCGCTCGAGAGCCTCATCGCCGACAAGCTCGCCGAATGGCTCGAGGAAAATCCCGCACACGCTCGCGCGATCGTCCAGAAAATCATCGACGCGGCGGCGGCGCGCGAGGCGGCGCGCAAGGCTCGAGACCTCACCCGGCGCAAGGGCGTGCTCGATATCGCTTCGCTGCCCGGCAAGCTCGCTGACTGCCAGGAGCGCGACCCGGCACTTTCCGAGCTGTTCCTGGTTGAGGGTGACTCTGCCGGTGGCTCTGCCAAGCAGGGCCGCAACCGGCACAATCAGGCGATCCTGCCCTTGCGCGGCAAGCTACTGAACGTCGAGCGTGCGCGCTTCGACCGCATGCTGTCGTCGAAGGAAATCGGAACGATGATCCAGGCGCTGGGCGCCGGGATCCGCGAGGACTGGGACATCGCCAAGCTGCGCTATCACAAGATCGTGATCATGACCGACGCGGACGTCGACGGAGCGCATATCCGCACATTGCTCCTGACGTTCTTCTACCGGCAGATGGCGCAGCTGATCGAGAACGGCCACCTCTTCATTGCCCAGCCGCCGCTCTACAAGGTCAGCCGCGGCCGCTCCGAGGTCTATCTGAAGGACGACGCCGCGCTCGACGATTATCTCGAGGAGGCGGGGCTCGAAGGGCTGGTCCTCGACACGCCGGAGGGACAGCGCAGCGGCAACGACCTCAAGACGATGGTCGATCATGCCCGGCGCATGCGCACGCTGATGCGCTACGCACCGCGCAAATATGATCCGACTCTGATCGAGGCATTGGCGATCAACGGCGCGCTGAAGCCCAATCTCGACAAGGACGGCAAGGGCAAGGCGATCGCGAAGGTCGCGGAATGGCTCGGCGCCGGCGATCCCGAAGCAAGCTGGTCGGGCGAGC
>JBEDUM010000170.1:0-6152 GCA_040414585.1 Sphingomicrobium sp.
GCAGACGTTTCCGAAACCGAGTATCTGGCAGCCCGCGTAGCCGACAGTCACGGTGTCTACATGGTGCCGGCGTTCGTCGGCCTGGGGGCGCCGTACTGGGACCCCGACGCTCGCGCCGCAATCTTCGGCCTTACGCTTGATACCAGCGCCGGGCACCTAGCCCGCGCTGCGCTCGAGGCAGTCGCATTTCAGTCGTTCGACCTCGCGGAGGCGATGGCGAAGGATGGTGCGGCACACGCGGCTGCAATCCGAGTCGACGGCGGTATGGCTTCCAATGTCTGGCTCTGTCAGTTCCTTGCGGACATCCTCCAAGTGCCCGTCGAACGGCCGCAGAATCTGGAGACCACGGCACTCGGTGCGGCGTTCCTGGCCGGGCTCGCGACCGGCGTATGGAATGACCTCGACGCCGTCGCGCGCACATGGAAGCAGCGCGACTCCTTCACACCCATGATGACGGTCGAACGGCGAGATAAGTTGCTCGCTGGCTGGACGAGCGCGGTCACGAAAGTTTTGAACTTAAATCGGTAGCGTGACCGTCAGATGCCGACAGAATGTCGCCGATTGCCAAGTTTCCGGAACCGACGGACAAACCTGATCCGGTTCCCCGTACTATCAGACGCCGCTTACGGAAGGCCCGCTCCGTCGTACCCCTGGAGCGGGCCTTCTTTTCGTCGGTTTTCCGCCTGCCGGAGTTACTTTGGCAGGTGAGCTGCGCTGGTCAAAACCCTTACAGTCACCTTGCGGGCGCCCTGAAGTTCAGCAGCGCTCGGCTTCTCAACCGGAATGTGCATCTCGCCCATCGCCGAGGCGCCGAGGACGCGGCCAGGGAGGACCTTACCGCTTTGCTTGATGTAATTGATGACAGCCTGGGCGCGGCGGTTGCTTAGCTTCTCATTCGCCGCCGCGTTGCCTCTTGGGTCGGCATAGCCGAGCACAGAGATAACATAGCCCTTCATTCCGGAGGCCTGCCCCGCAAGCTTCATTAACTCCTGCTTGTCCGCAGGGGCGATCACGGCGCTGCCGGTCTTGAAGAAGACGTTATGCTCCGCTCGAACGTCCCAATCACCCATCTTGGAATAAGCGGTCCTGAGCTCTTCACTGCGCCGAGACGTCTCCTCGACACCGGCCTGGATCTGAGCCGCTGTCTTATAGTCCTTGGCCTTGTAATCGACTTCCTGGACGACATTCCCGTTGGCCTGGATCGTCACCGAAAGTCCGGGAATCAGCGAAGATGCGGGCATCGCCTTCTTCTGGCCGCCCAGTGCGCCGGAAATTGACCGGATTCTCGCGTTGGGAGCTAGGTGCATCGTCTGGTTGCCGCCGGGCGTCTTGACGGTCAGCTCCCCATTCTTGTTCGTGACGATGATGCCTTCGACTTGCTGCATTTGGGCAAGCACGGGCGTCATGGCGAATGCGGCCGCACTTGCACCGACGATGAGCAGCCGGATTGAGCGTGTCATGTCGAATTCTCCCTCATTTTCCCCGAAGCGCAGGTGCTTTGGATACAGTCGGTTATGATTTGGGGAGGAAGACCTTCCATCAGGGAAAACCCGCGACAGGCGAGTGTGAATCCTTTGAGACGAAATCCGTGAGTTCCGCCGCCTCGTCTGATGGAATCTGCTTAGGGTATCTCAGCAACTTGTTACGCCGTGGTTCCAAAGGCAGGAGTCTCCAATGAAGGCCCGTCTGCAAATCCCTCCCCAGATCCCCCTGCAGCGGGCCTTCAACGCCGCATTTGCAGCGGCTGGGAGGGGCGTCGCCCGTGTTGAGTAATCCACTCGTCTCGAGCTGGATCACGAACCGTTACCACGACTCGGCCTGATCAAAGTGGTTCGTTCGGCCGGATCGCAGCTGAAGCGAGTGGCTGATGAACGGATATTCTCACCATGCCGGTGCATTCGACGGATGGCTTCGAGCTGACACGGCCCGCGTCGCGGAAACCGTTCGCAACGACTTCGCCATGCTTTTTGCGATTCTCGATCGGCAGCTCACGAATTGGTCCGAAGCCGCGGGTCAGACGCACCTGCACATTGCTGAGGCAAAGTCGGCGGCCATGCGCGGAATCGATCTAAGCAGCCAGCTCGTGGAGAGTCTGCGCTCGCCCAACTGAGCCTTATTCCGAATTGCCGAAAAGCTGCTCAACGCGCTCGCGCAACTCGTGAATCCGTGCCGCCGTCTGGTCGGTCACGGTCATTCGGGTCGTCCAGTCCGATTCAAGCTGATCGACGAGCAGATTCAGCTCGGCCGCCAACGTCGCAATTGTGAAGGCGCTAGCGTTTGTCGCCTGAACAACACCCGCGAGGTGCAGTTCACCGTCGGTTTCCATGATCCCGATCTCCGAGGCGCGATGTACCACCGACGCTGTGAACAAAATATCGAGGAATAACCCCGAGACTTTCCGTTTGCTGCGCGAGCCGCTCCTCTTCGGCCCTCAGGGTTTACGCTGATCGACTTACGAGACCTTTGATCTGAAACCGCCACGGCTATTCGAGCAGGAGATCGAGGTGAAAAGCGCGCTCCTAAAAGTGGCGCTCGCTGGCGTGATACTCGCTGCCGGATTTCCCGCGGCTGCGAAGGCACCGTCGACCTGGGATGGGCTCATACAGGTCAAGTCGAAACAACTCGACCTCGTCTATCTGCAGCCGGGCGCGGACTTCCGCGGTTATACGAAGGTATTGGTTGAGCCGACCGAGGTCGCATTCGCGAAGAACTGGCAGCGCGAATACAATCGGTCCACCGCATCGCTTTCTTCCCGCATATCCGACAGTGACGTCCAAGCGGCGATCCGCGATGGCGTTAAGGCAGCGAGCGACATCTTCACCCAGGCCTGGACCAAAGGCGGATATCAGGTCGTTACGGAGCCTGGTCCGGACGTCCTTCGCGTGAAGACGGGCATCGTCAATATCTCGGTCAATGCACCGGATACGATGTCGCCGGGCCGCTCCTACTCGTTTTCGCCGGAGGCAGGGCGCGCGACCTTGTTCGTCGAGGCAAGGGATTCGGTGACCGGAGCGCTGCTTGGCCGAGCGGTCGACCAGCGCATCATCGGCGAGAACAATGCTGCCTGGCGCACGAGCGTAAGCAATCGCGGCGACTTTCGTGACCAGGTGCAGCGATGGGCCGTCATCAGCGTGCGCGGGATGAGCGAATTGAAGGCGCTGTCGCCGATCAACCAACCGTAACCCGTAGCTCGAGAAAATGAGGGAGCACTCATGTCCAGCAGCAGACTAGGCAACATCGTGGGCGGGATCGTCTTCCTCGCTGTAGCGATCATCAGTGGATACCGGCTGCTCTTCTGGTTTCCGATCACGATCGGCGGTCACTTCATTGGGCAGGTCGCGAGCTTCTTCGCCTTCGTCATTTCCGCGGCGCTCGCCATGATTTTGCTCTTGGGGGGGCGCACCAGGGAACGGCGCTGATCAGCGCTTGCCGCGCGCCATCTTCGTCAGGAGCTTGCTGAGCCGCAGCCCTCGCTCGGCGACCGTCTTCGTATTTGAAACCTGCCGTCGCAACTCTGCGTCGTCCGCGTCCGTGTACTCGAGCGCATGGTGCAGCGTCTCGACTAGCCTTCTGAAGTCGCGCTCGACGGACACGGCCGTTTCCGTGAAGCCTTCGCGGCCTGCGCGATTATTTGCGGTAGCGTCGCCAGGGTAGTTCGATGCTGTTGCCATGCCGCGCACCTACTCGGCTCGCGGAAGGCTGCTTTATTGACGACGACTTAGACTTAGCATTCCGCGCCAAGTCCATCGCTCGCCGCCCTTCGCCTCAGAAGATCGGGGTCAACCCCGATAGCCTATCTTCACGAGCGTCCTACGAGTCAGGCGCATGACCGAGAGGTCCGCTATGAAAATGACGATTGGAAGGTTGGTCGAGCTGCTTTTGCCGCTCCTCGTCCTAGGGCTCTTGATAGCCCTCTGCGTCCAGCTGCTGATCCCCTTCGTCGGGTTGCTGCTGTGGACGATTATACTCACGGTCTGCTTCTACCCGGTTCATCGCAGGCTGCTTGCCCGGGGGATGCGGCCTCGATGGTCCGCCACCATTATCGGCACGCTGCTCACAGCCTTGATCCTCGTTCCTACCGCGATCGCAGCGATCAGCGCAGCAAGTTCCATTCCAGTGATGGTTTCGAAGCTACAAAGCGGCGAGGAACATATCCGGCCCCCGCCCGAGGCGTTACACGGAGTCCCAGTTGTCGGTGACAAGGCGTATGACGCGTGGGCGCAAGCCTCGACCGACATGCCCGCATTCACGAGAAAATTTGGGCCGCAACTGACTACATTCAGCAAGTGGGCCCTGGCGCAGGCCGGGGGCACGATCGGGGCGGTGCTGGCGCTGGTGCTCGCGGTAATCCTGGCGGCAATTACACTCGCTTATTCGGACAGCGCTCGTGCGTTCATTCTCTCACTCCTTGCTCGCGTCACCGGCGATCGCGTTCGCGGCGAACATTATATGCAAGTGATCGGCGCAACCGTCCGGTCGGTCGCCAACGGGGTGATCGGCGTTGCATTCGTCCAGGCGCTGCTTTGCGGAATTGGATTCTTCGTGCTTGGAATACCGGGCGCCGGGATCCTTTCGCTTCTCGCAATGGTGCTGGGCGTGCTGCAGGTGCCGGTGGTCATCGTCACCTTGCCGGCCATCATCTACGCATTCAGCGTCAAGACGACCACCGTGGCGATCCTGTTTACGGTCTGGTTCATCATTTCCGGGATGAGCGATGCTGCACTAAAACCGCTGATGATCGGTCATGGCCTCGAGGTTCCCATGCCGGTCATCCTGCTCGGCGTCATCGGCGGCGTGATCGCCTATGGGCTGGTTGGGCTATTCGTCGGCGCAGTCCTGCTCGCAGTTGGCTACGTCCTCTTCCGTGAATGGCTGGACGCACCTCCCATTCCGAGCGCAGGTGACGAGGCGGGAACCTTACGCGCAGCTGAGTGACGGGCTCACGGCTTCTCGCTTCCGGGCACGAATAGCCCGATCAGCCGCGCGACCATCACGGCGAGGTACAGCTGGCCGCCAATAACCTCGAATGTCGCGACGCCGCGGGCAATGTCGGATCGCGGCAGGTAATCGCCATAGCCGAGCGTCGCGAGCGTGACGAAGCTATAATAAATCGAGGTGAGCTCCGACGTGGGATCGGGACCGACAATGCTTCCAGGCCAGAGACGTTCGATCGACCAATAAATCTGTCCGAAGAAGAGGCCGGCAAGTAAGTACGTGCTGAGGGCCGCGTAGATCACTTCGTGATTGACTGCCTTTGTCGTCACGACGAATCGCAATGTCGCCGCGGCGGCTGCAAGCCCCGTGAATCCGACCACCGCCAGCAGGATACCGGGATTAACCGGAACTCTGTCGCTTTCCGATACGAGGCGCGCGGCAATGAGCAGTATCACTCCGCCGAGCACAGCGACCCGGGTGTGCTTTGTCGCATTCGGCATTACCGCGGTGAGCAGGCATGATCCGAGCAAGAGCCGGATAATGCTTTGCGGAAGTCCGATCGTTGCCGCGATCGGCATAATGATCAGCGTGAGGAGGAGCGCGAAGAAGAGGACAGTGTAACGATGATGATTATACCATTGCCAGAAGCGCGTTTCGCGAATTGAGCGCCGCGTATTGCTTGTTCGCGCTGCAGAAGCGCTCACGCGAGCCTTCGATAGATGCGTACTACCAGCTCTTCGGCGACGACCATCGTCACGACCACGATGATCAGCCACACGATTCCGTGAAAGGCACCCTCAAACCGCACCTTGTCACCGAAGGTGAAGGACAGCGCTTCGAGGATGACGAACTTGGATCCGAACAAAATCACCCAGGCGGTGAAATATTTCGCGCCTTTCCAGGCGGCGCCCGTTTTCCCATCGAAGAGATGCAGGATGCGGTGCTCAGCGACGATCGTGAGCTGCAGAAGGACCTGGAGCAGGATCGCTGCAAGGAGCAGCGTCGTAAAGTCGTAGACGTGGACCTTGCTCGAATATTCGTTGAAGAGGCCGAGTACAGCCAAATCGATGAGAGCGCCGGTAAAATGACGAAGGAACAGCTTTTGCCGGTCAGATGGAGCCGCCGTCGTTGCCGGAAGCAGCACTTCGGCGGGAAGCGCCTCGGCTTCTGTGCCCACGGACGAATCTAGATCCGCTGAGGTTGTACCAACCATCAAT
>JBEDUM010000171.1:0-5416 GCA_040414585.1 Sphingomicrobium sp.
GGAATGAACGTGTGGCTGACGATGTGGCACATCCGCGCGGACGTGGGCGTTACCGCATGGCAGATGCTCGCCGCCACCGGCGTCGCAATGCCCTACGTGTTCATCAGCCGCGCGATGTTCCCAGGCGTGGAGAAGGAGACGGAACGATCGCTCGAGGATCATTATCTCCGGCACCGTAAGCTGATCCTGCTCGTGCTGGTGATCCCCCCGGTCGTATCCCTGATCTCGAAAATGCTGCTGGACAGAGTGTGGGATCGCGGCTGGGATCTCGAGTGGATCGCGGCTCGAATGATCATGCCGCTTGCGCTCATCCCGGTTCCAACTCGTAACGGCCAGCGGATCGGGCTCAGCATTTTCGCGATATTGGAGCTCAGCGGCCTGTTCAGGACTTGAGTGGTCGTTAGGCCGCTTCGGCCACGCCTCCGATCTCGTTCAGCCGCCGCTGAAGGCTAAGCTCGTCAATCGTGTCGAGCGGGAGCGAAAGAAAGAGCCCGATACGGTGCTGGAGCGCATGATAGGCGTTGCGCACGGTGCGGTCCGGATCCTCGCCCTGATCGGGGATCGGATCTTCGATCCCCCAGTGAGCGGTGATGGGCTGCCCCGGCCAGACCGGGCAAATCTCACCCACAGTCTCGTCGGCGAGGGTGAAGACGAAGTCGAGCAGCGGCGAATCTTCGCGGGCAAAGTCATTCCAGCTTTCGGGCTTGATCTCGTCCATTGGGTAGCCGAGCTCGGCAAGCAGGGCCAAGGTTGCCGGATGGACCTCAGGCTCGGGGTTGCTGCCCGCGGAATAGGCGTAGAAGCGCCCCGCACCCTCCTTGTTGAGAATCGCCTCGGCCAGGATCGATCTCGCCGAATTGCCGTTGCACAGGAACAGCACTTTGTAGGTTTTGCTCATGCGGACTCCGCGCGCTTCGCACGAGGGCGTACGAAACCATTGTGACAGAACGGTTTCAGTCAGGTCGCCGCACTGCAAAGGGCGAGGGATAAGGTGAAGCGCGGAGCCGAACTCGCGCGAGGATCGCTGCCTAGCGACAGATTGAAGCTCGAATTTCCTCGAGGATCTTTTCGAGTTCGCGGATCAGGTCGTCCTGCTGCCCATTCGCACTGTTCCGCAGATGCTGCAGCTGTGCTTCCAACGCGGCGATGCAGTCACGAACGGCCTCCAGAGGTCCCCCCTGGTCATTCATCCCAATTGCTTTCGTCGCCCCAACAGCATGATGCTGCAATGCACAAGGAACCGCGCTTTGCGGTGTTTGTCAAATTACGCTGTTGCTTTGTGACCTTCGTTTATGCGGGGCCTGGCAACTCGATGAAGCGTTTTACGAAAGCTTTGCGACAGAATGATTGCAGAGCGATCGGTGAAGATTGGACATGACAAGTGTTTAATTTGTCTACGGTTCCTAGTTGTTGTTAGTAGCATCGATTGACGCCGGACGGAGTCCGGTGCGCGTTTTGATCTCAAGGAGATCCGCGATGAGCCTTTTGGACGGCATCCTTAATCAAGTGTCCGACACCGCCACTGTTCAGAATCTGGCCGCAAAGGTCGGCCTCAGCCCGGACCAGGTTGAGCAGGCCGTGACCGCGCTCGGGCAAGCGCACGCTAGTGAAGGCGATACGGTGACGACGGCCGCTGAGCAGACCGGTCTTCCGGAGGACAAGCTGCAGGAGATCGTCGGTCATATTGGCGGCGAAGGCGCGCTGTCGCGCTTCTCCTCCCTCTTGAAGGAAGAGGGTGGCGTAAGCGGCGTCCTGGGCAAGATTTTTTAGTTTGCTCCGTCCGCACGACGGCGGCCAGTAAAGCGTAAGTGTCCGTTGCGTCTGCGTTTTTCCGTTTTGTTATCGCGTGCCGGTGAGGCTGCGACCGAATTTGCGTGGCCTCCCAGTGCCGAGGGAGGAAAGAATGAGGAAGCTCGTGTTCGCTTTGACTGCCGTCAGCCTGCTGGCCGGCTCGGCTCCATCGTTCGCCGCCAAGCAATGCCGGGACAAGAGTGGCAAGTTCGTCAAATGCCCGGACAAGCCTAAGCAGTGCCGCGACGCCAAGGGCCATTACACGAAATGTAAGTAAGGCCGGGAGGCTCAGATGAAACGATTTATCCTCGCGGCCGCGCTAGCGGTCGGATGCATGGTCGCGTCCAGCGCTCCGGCGCTCGCTGCGGCAAAGAACTACGATTGCTCGAAGCCGGGCAACGCCAACAAGACGGTATGCAAGGATGCCGCCAAGCATGCGTCAAATGCCGCTTCAAAGGCAGCGCCAGCGAAGGCTGCGCTGGCAAAGCCTGCTGAGACCAAGGTCTCGTCGACGAGCACCACCAAGACCGTCACGCAGAAAAATTACGATTGCTCGAAGCCGGGCAACAAGAACAAGGCCGTGTGCAAGTCGGCCGCAACTACCGAGGCCAAGCCGGTCGCCAAGCAGACCACGGTCGCAACGCAGACGCGGCATTACGATTGCACGAAGCCCGGCAATGCCAACAAGCAGGAGTGCAAGGTTCAGACCACGGCGCAGCAGACGGCGTCAAAGCCTGTTGCGGCGCCGAAGCCTGCACCGGCAGCGATGACCAAGGCGGTCGCGCCTGCTGCGGTACCGGCCCCAAAGCACGCGGCGACGACAGCAACCGCCTCGGCCGAGAACAGCAACCCCGCCGGCGCGATCGCGCAGTGCAAGGACGGTACCTACAGCCACGCGAAAGGGCATGCCGGCGCATGCTCGCGCCACGGCGGAGTCGCAAAGTGGTTGTGAAATCGGACGCGGCCGGGCGCTAGTTCGGGTGGAACCGGTGTCGAGCATCTGACGTTTCAGCTGTTCTATTCCCGCTACGCGTTCGACCTAATGGAACAGGATCAGATTGAGCGGCAGATTGAACGCTGCCGCCGCCTTGCCAGCGTCATGACCGACGACGAAGTGCGCCAGGCTTTGGAGCGCCTCGCCTGCGAATATGAGGCCAGGCTACCCCGAAGACGGGGCAGCTTCATGCTTGGGGACGCGTCGCCGCGGGAATAGGCGCCACAGCTTCCGAGATGGGCGTTACGGCCAGACTCGCCAGGTCTGCCGAGCGCTCCAAATAAAGATCGGCTAGCGCCTGATGCGCTGCGCGCGCCTGCTCGCTACTTGCGCGATTGGCAGCCTCGCGCTCGACCTTGAGCCGCGCGGCATAATAGTCGGCATCCGATTGCTTGTTCATTCGCCGCCCCTCGGGCTCACTTCCCCGCACTGCTGAAAATATAACCATAACAATCACTTATCTTGGATGGCTATTCAATAACTAATGTTAGGCGCGAGACATTTTTCCGCCGAGCGGCCGCGCCAGGAGAAGGGGAGAAACAAGTCTTTCATAGCTTTGTGCTCGGAAGCGGGGGAGGGGCGCCAATACGCCGGCTTTGCCCGAACAAGAGCTGCCCGCGGCATTACGAAGGTCCGTTGGGAACCGACGTCGGCGAGCCGACGTTCAGCTTACCGGCTGACCATGGACGACAAGACGTTGAACCTCTGGCGGCAGATTGAAGGCTTCCGCCGTCGCGGAAAGAAGCGCGCGCTTGGGGCTGCGGTGGAGCGCGCCCCAAAACCGAACACCAGCGCATAGAATTCTTGTCAGAGTCCGGCGTCGCGGCTGTCGCGCCCGTAATAGTCGATGCGGATCTGGACCCACTCGCCGACCAGCGGGACGCCGTTCCTGCGCGGCGGGCGGACCCGGAACTGCCAGGCAGCCTGGCGGACCGCGCTCGCGAGGTGCGAGCCGTGCGGTTCCTGGTCGAGCTCGATGCAATCGTCGACGCGATCGCCGGGGATCGTCTTGCATGCGATAAGGCCCCAACCATCCGGCGCATTGTGCGGGAGATAACCGCCGAGTTCTGCATTGGTCGGGTGGCGCGCCCACTCGGCCGCGTAGAGCGTCTCGCCATGCGGGCCCTTGCCTACCACCTCTGAATCGCCGGCACCCGAGCCCGCGCCGGCCTTGGGGAGGTTGGAGATGTCGGCCGCCGCCATTTCATCGTTGCTCATCTCGATCCAAGGGGAGGACTTGGGCTGCTGAGGCGCGGTGATGGTGGGCTTGGATGGAATCCTGATCGGCGGCGGCTTGGGCAGCGGAATTGTCTGCGGGTGCTCGACGGACTTCTGCGCCGTCCTTGTCTGGGTCGGTGCCGCGGCGCTGTGCGATTCGGGAAGAAGGTCGACGACCAGCGCCTGGCTGGCCTTGCGCACCTCCGGAGCGAACTTGCCTATGGTGAGGAGCACGAACAGCAGCCCGAGATTGACCGCGAGCGCAAGCGCCAGGCCGGAGGCTCGGCGCTGAAGCGGCGGGCGCTCGTAGGGCGCCGAGAGGCGGTAGGTAGCCAAGAGTGAAATCGCGTCGCGTGTGCGGCGACTTTAGCTGCCTGTAACTTGAACCGCGAGTTAAAGCTCGCGCTCGATTACAGTCCCGCGCGGTCGTCCGTGGTTGAGTAAGGTTGCTCCTGGACGCTCGTGTCGACGTCGATCAACTTGTAGATAATGCACCGCACGAAAATGCCGCTCAGCAGCAGGTAAGCGGCAACTAGGCCGGTAACGATGGCCGCCACTCCGGTGAGGACCTTGAGATAGATGAGGAGGCCGAGGCCAAGCCCGACCACGATTCGAACGACCCGATCTTCCGGTCCGACATTCCTGGGCATGAGCCTAACCCCTTTGTGAGTCCGTTTGTCGGCTCTTAGACCATGTTTTCGACGGAAACCAAGGCGAAACAACCCGGATTTAACCTGGGTAGGACCCCTTTCGATGACAATCGCCGAATAGTGGCTGAAATGCTCTCACCGCCAGCAGGAATATTCCTAAGCTGACTTCCTATCGCGGGCGGTCGGGGGACTTACTGTGCCGTGACTGTCATCGTGACCGGCTCGCTGACCGTCGACGCCAGCCGTTCCTTCGCGTCTGCGACCATTTTCTCGAACCGCGGATTGTCCCTGAGCGAATCCAGATCCGGGTCGACGTCGGCATGCTTGATGTGGGCCAGGCTCGGCACCGCGGCATAGAATGGCTCCAGGATGTCGAGCGCCGAATCGGGGTCGTTCATGTATGCGGCAACCGCGCACCCAAGATTGTAGCGCGTGGTTAGGTTGTCGGGCGCTATCAGGAGAGCCCGTTCCATCCAGTCCATCGCCCGCTGGCTTTCTCCGAGCGATGCGAGTCCCCAGGCTCCTGCCGCCAGCGCGCCGCCGTTGGTCGGATCCTGCGTAATCACTTTCTCCGCCCGCTCGGCCGTCATTTGTCCTGCGTGCGCCACTCCCCGATTATCGCCGATCGCGCGGTAACAGCAGGTGAGCATCAGCGCGTTGTGATAATCCGTGTCCATCAGGGACGCGGCCTTTTCGAAGTAGGGGAGTGCATCTTTGGCTCGTCCCTGACGAAAGATCAGGCGGGCCGTCTCCTGGTTCACTT
>JBEDUM010000172.1:0-14876 GCA_040414585.1 Sphingomicrobium sp.
GACATTCGACACGCTGAGGCCCGCCTGGCGAAAACCAAGTTGATGTTGCGCCGACGGCCAATTGGACGCACCATCCGCGCGGGGGCCGCATGGCGAACATCTTCCTCAGCTACGACAGGGATGATGAGGCGCGCGCACGTCCGATCACGGCTCTTCTCGAACGTGCCGGGCACGATGTCTGGTGGGATCGCCAGATCAAGGGCGGCCATGAATTCGGAGCGGAGATCGAAGCCGCTCTGGAAGCAGCGGACAAGGTGGTCGTGCTATGGTCCCAGCAGGCCGTCAGGTCCGCCTGGGTGCGCGACGAGGCGGCCGTGGGGCGCGACACTGGACGGCTTGTGCCCGTTACGATCGATGGCACGCCCGCGCCGCTTGGCTTCCGTCAATTCCAGACGATAGACCTGTCGACTTGGAAGGGGCGCAGCAGCTCGCCCGAAGTCAAACACTTGCTCGGAGCTGTCGACACGGCCGCACCTGCAGATGCGCCGGCACAGCGACCGATGCAAAAGCGCCGGAAATTCACGCTCAGTTGGCCCGCATTGATCGGAGGTGGCGGTGTACTTGCGCTCGCAGTGGGAGCCTTGGTGTGGCACTTCTGGCCGGCCGGTCCGGGCGGAACGCCGACCTTCGCCATCGTCTCGGCAGAGCCTTCACCCTCTTCAAACCAACTGGCAGCCGATGTCCTGGCCCGAGTTGCCGGGTTCAACGATCCCTCGTCCGCAGAATTCCATGTCGCCGATGCGAGCTCGTCGGTCGAGGACGCATATGCGTTAAAGATCAACTCAGGCTCGGCTGATGGGAGCGGCCGGGCACTCACGCTCGTCTCGGGCCGAAATAACGCGGTTCTCTGGTCAAAGCCGCTAGCGATTGCGGGAAGTCAGGATCAGTTCGCTCAAGTCGCCGCGGTGAATGCACAGCACGCACTTTCCTGTGCAGCCGAAGCTTTGTCTTATCGCCGCGAGCCATTCGATCAGGAGACTCTCAAGCTTTATTTGTCGGGTTGCACGCGCCTTGACGATGCGTACGGGATCAACGCGCCCGACCCGACCCTGCCGAAGCTGTTCGAAAGCATAATAGCCAAGGCTCCCCACTTCGCCCCGGCGTGGTCAAAGCTGTTCGCAGCCGAAGTCGACGGGCTCTATTCTGCGGATCGCGACACGGTCATCCCGCAAGTCCGATCACAGATCGATCGCGCGCGGCAGCTTGGGATCGACGTTGGCGAGATATACGCTGCAAAAGCGGGCTTGCTGTCACCCGGCGATTTCCTCGGCGTCCTTCGAACATTTGACGACGGCATCGCCAAGCACCCCGACAACGCGATGCTATACAGAGTGCGGGGGGAACGACTTGCAGATGTCGGGCGAATGAATGAATCCGTCGCCGACTCAAGCCAAGCGGTAAACCTTGGCCCACTGTCGGCGGCCAATCTCGAGGACCTCGCCTCTGCATTAGCCTATGCCGGCGAAACTGAGGCGGCCTACGAGCAGCTCCGTAAAGCCGAGCGGCTTTGGCCCGACGCGATGGCGGTGATCATCGCGCGGTATCGCATGGACCTCAGATTTGGCGACCCCAAAGAAGCCCAGGCGCTGTACCGAAAATATGTTCAGGTGGTCGGAAATCCCGCCCAGGCGACGTTCATTGAGGCACGGATCGATCCCACGCCAGAGAAGATAGAGGAGGCCATCGACGCCGAGCGGAAGCTGAACGCGCAGTTCCCACCTTTCATTTCAAGCCTCATCCAGGCGCTCGGCTATTTTGGGCACAAAGACGAGGCAATCGATCTCCTGATGAATTACCCTGGCTCCGCCCCGAGCAAATACAGGGAATGGATCGGCTTCAATGCCGAGGTCCTGTTCAGACCCATGATGCGCAATGTCTGGCGTGATCCGCGCTCCATGGCCGCGGCAGCACACGTCGGCCTCCTGCATTACTGGAAGGCCAGCGGACATTGGCCCGACTTCTGCTTCGATCCGACACTCCCGTACGACTGCAAGAAAGAGGCGACGAAGTATCCCGTCTAATGTCCGATTTCGACGCCCACTTGGCGCCAGGGGACTTCCCCGTCGAGTTGTGGGTCTGCATGGCCTGAAGCGAGTTCTTTAGCCGCGCTCGCCGGCTCGGACATTTGAGACGAACGACCATCGATTAGTTGTGGATAAACATCGATCATTAACTTTCGATAGCTGTGGCCGCGCGCTCGCCTGACGTACGAAGGGAGAAGCATCCGCTCACTCGGCGGGGGTCGGGAGCGGTCCGCGACATGCCTAGTCTGGACCGCTCCCTTTCATTGGTGCTCCAACTCGGGGGGCGCACGTATGGTAGAGTGTCACTGCTTATTTGATCAGCTACTGGATGACCTCCAGGCTCTCACGCGACACCTGGAGGGCGCAATCGAGGCGTACGCGCGTGATGAGAACGTCGGCGTCGACTTGGAGGCTTTGCACCGCGCAAGAGATGCGGCTTCGCGCGGCGCCAGATTAGCCCGGACCGGGTTGGCGAAGTACCAACGGGCCGCGTGATTGCGACGAAGCGGCCCGGTCTGTGTGGCGAACGCTAGCGTCCGCTTTCCACCCAATGCCATCATCGACGCACTTGTCTTTCACTTGACTCGCTGACCGTGTGGGACACACTTGTTGCGTTCCGCGCGCACCGACCCGCGCGTCTCCCGTTTGCGTGGCTGAAGGCGGCGAGGGGGCATTCGTGGACACTCAGCCGTTGCGCAAGCACAGGCGCATTCTCACTGCGTCGATCGTCGGCACCGCGGTCGAATATTACGATTTCTATCTTTACGGCTATGCGGCAGCGCTGGTCTTCGGGCCCTTGTTCTTTCCGGCAAAGTCGGCAGCCGCTCAGACGCTGCTAGCGCTGATGAGTTTCGGCATCGCCTTCGTGGCGAGGCCGTTCGGCGCGATCGCATTCGGCCATTTCGGGGATCGGATCGGGCGCAAGGCGATGCTCGTCGCCTCGATGGTCTTGATGGGCACCTGCACGTTCTCGATTGCGTTCGTCCCGACTTACGCGACGATCGGATGGGTCGCGCCCGCGTTGCTTTGCCTTGCGCGCTTCGGGCAGGGCTTTGGCCTGGGCGGCGAATGGGCCGGCGCAGCGCTCCTCTCGATCGAATATGCGCCAAAGGGCTGGGACTGCCGGTTCGGAACGATGCCCGCCCTCGGATCGCAGATCGGGAATATCTTCGCGACCGTAGTTCTGCTCGCGATGGGATCGATTATGTCGGAGACGGAATTCGTCACGTGGGGCTGGCGCCTTCCATTCCTGGCGAGCGGCATCTTGATTGCGATCGGCCTTTGGGTGCGGCTCAGGATCGCGGACACACCCGAATTCCGTGAAGCTCTCGAGAAAGAACCGCCTCCACGCGTGCCGATCGTTCGCCTGTTCGCGGAGAATCCTGCTGCCGTCCTGACGGGTTGCGTCAGCCTCATGTGCGGCTTCGCATTGATTTACATGTCTGGGCCGTTTGCGCTCGCGCAGGGGACCGGGCCGCTGGGATACAATCGTGAGACATTCCTTCTTGTCCAGCTGATCGCGCTGGTCTCTGCCTTGCCTCTCATGATCTTCTTTGCCGGTCATGCCGACCGGACCACGCGCGCCAGGTGCGTGGCGATCGCGTCGCTCGCCACCGTGCCAGTCGGTTTCGCGTTCGGCCCGGGTCTCGCCTCGGGATCGCTATGGATCGTGGGCGCGATCCTTTTTGCGGCGAACGCTTGCTGGAGCATCAGCAACGCGTCTTTCAGCACCTGGCTTTGCCGCCTTTATCCGGTCCGAGTCCGCTACTCGGGCTTCGCCTTTGCCTTCAACACGGGAGGACTGATCGGCGGCGCCGTCATTCCGATAATCGCGCAGATGATGAGCAATGCCGGGGGACTGGCCTACGTAGGACTTCTGCTGTCTCTTGCCGGCCTGATGACGTTTGTGGCCGTAATGGCCTCCCGCGCATTAGAGCAAAGCCCAGTGCGGTCATCTCCGGAGCCCGCACCGGCCGCTTGAGGGCGACCTGACGAGATTGGCCAGAACGCACTGGGGCTACGAAGGCGCTGACGTCTGCTTTCCACCCAAAGCTGACTCTAGGCGCTTCTGCTCCGCGCTCTGAACCAGAGATACGTCAGGCCAAGCGCGAGCACGGCCACGAACACAATTCCCTTAGCTAGCCACCCCATAGCCCCCTCCCTCGATTACTTAAGCATAGCGCGGCAGCATTAAATGCGGCTGTCAGGAGACTAAAAATTCGAATCTCGAAAATGCCTGCCTTCCACCCATTGCATACATTAGCCGAGCTTCTGCGTTGAACGGCGGGCGCAGAACAATCGAGGTTTGTGCGCGTTCTGACGCTGCCATCGCAACTCACGGAGGTCTCGATGAGCCCGGGCGTATCCTCGCTTCTTATTCCTGCATCGCTATTGCTCGCGATTGACGCGCTCGGCGCACAACCGCCTGTGACGAGGCCCGCACCGCCGCTCCGGCCGCAGGTTGTCGGACCGACCGGTGAGATCGTCATCTACAGGGACCGGAATTTCGACGGCCCGGCGGTCAGCATTCGGCAGGAAGAGCGTAACCTTCACCTCGCCTGGACGGTCAATTCGGCGCGCGTGCACGGCGGCACATGGCACCTTTGCGAAGGTGCAAATTTCCGGACCCCCTGTTTGACCCTGTCATCAGACAACAGAAACCTCGGCCATCGCAGGGTTCAAAGCGTGCGGATGACGGGCATTCAAAGTGGCTGGCGCACGCTTGGGCGTATGGACATCAATCGTGTGGGTTGGATCCACAGGAACATAGACGTCGAAGGCCATCCGAGCATATCTGAGGTCAGGCTATGCGCCGAGCGGGCGCAACTGCGTCTCCACTATGCGCGCGCAAGGTTCACCAATAATCGGATCCAACAGCTTCATGTGCCTTCGCAAGTGGCTGACGGAAGTTGCACGCAATCATTCTTCCTGACCGGAGGCCGCCCCTTCCTGGCCTCGGTGGACGTGACGGCGGCGACGGTCGGGGTCACCGTCCGACAGGGACGGCTTCGTGTCGAAGGGCGATAAGGCTGTTTTTCGTTTTTGTGCATTAGCGCCTTACTACTGGCGCTGAAGCTCGATGAGTTCGACACTATCGGTGGGCAATGCGTTGGTTAGTTTCAAGCGGCTTCCAGCACCGGATTTTTCCTCCACCAACTTCAGGCCTTCCGTACCGCTGATGCGGTAGCGCTTTATTTTGAATGGACCTTTCTTCCCCCAGGGCAAATTGCCGATCGTCAGGTCGTAACCATTATTGTCACGATAGACGATGCTTTTGGTCGTTGCCTGCTCGTTTGACGGCGGCGTCGGCGGATCTCCGGGCTTGAGCATCTCTTTGGGCTTGTAGTTGGCTGGAATCTCATAGTTGCTGATAAGGATCTGCACCTTTTTGCGGTTGGCCGACGTTCCAGCAAGTGCGGCAAAGCCAACACTATCCGTGCCCTTGACCGCAAGCCGCATGGGGGTGTCCAACATTTGGCCCATCGCCTTGAATGCATAGGCGGTCTGATAATAATTCCCTTGCAAGTCGAAGAGCCCCATCCAGGCTGCGTCACCTCGATAGAACATCGCAGCATCGAGGGGGGCATCTTGGAGATAGCTCATAACCGCGGCAATAAAGGCGGCGTTATGCGGGCCACGCAGCTCGCTTTCTTCCTGTTCCGTGAAATCCCAGGACAGATTCCACTCGGACAGAATGCTTTCCGCATTGGGAAATCCATGCTGATCCAATAAGCTTCGAATGCCTATGGACGCCCGGACGCTGTCATAGGGATCTTCGGTTTCGCGCGCATATGTGTGCCAGGAGTAAAAATCGAGCGGCACGTGGTGCGCGGCGCAATAATCGAGAAAGCCTTCGCGGAAAGGACCTGCTCTTCCTGGTTCCGCGAGACCTACGCCGCCCACCTTGAGCGTGGGATCGACTGATTTGAGCGCCCGTGCGGTCTTTTCATAGAGCTGGTAGAATTGCTCGGGAGTTGAGGCCCAAAAAGCGCCATCGGGTTCATTCCAGAACTCCCAGTATTTAATATTGTAGTGGAATCCATTTGCCCAGCCCTGGTTGTAATGCATGGCGATGTGTTTCACGACACTGGCATATTTGTCGAAATCGGCGGGCGGTTCAGTATTCGTGCCCCAGCTGCGTCCCACACGGTAAAAAACGGATGCGCCGGTTGAGCGAATGTCGGCCAGCACCTTGTCTGTCGGCCCGAAATTGTAACTCTCAGGTTTTTCAGGGTCGGCTGTGATGTCGGGAAAGATAGTGCTCTTGTTGCCGACGGCAACGACGCCTGCGCGCTGCCTGTCGTCCGGAATCAGCCACGCCAAATCGCCGTTCTTAAAATCAAACTTCGCATCCACATCCGCAGGCCCCATCAAATCGTGCGTCCGCACCAGATCAATATGCAGCGCCTTGTACTGCCGAATGAGGTTAGGAAGTCCGTTCATTACTGGGGTTGGTTGCCCGTTCAGACCCTGAAGCGAACGGATTTCGCCAGTAACGTTACCGGCATCCACTTGCAGAGTTCGAAAACCTTCTGAACTCGCGCTTTGGGCGGACGAAGGTGAACAATAGAGCAGAAATGGGACAAGCAGTGCAGTACATTTTTTCATGGCGAAGTGCTGGGTGTGGTTAGTGTCAGCTTTCTACCCATTGCAGACATTGGCACCGTTAGGAAGGAGGCTCGCCTGTATCCAATGGAGCGAAGCTGCCTGCGCTTCACCTTCATAGTGGCGGGCCTGTTTGTCGCGCTCCGACCTCTCCCGTTGACCAGAGCGCATCGAATGAAATGCCAAGATATTGTCGCAATCCGAAAAACTTTGAATTGCCACCCTGCTATATGGCCGCGCCTCGGACGACGCAGATTTGCGACTGAGACGATCATCTGGGGAGACTGATCGAGTGAGGCGTCGGGGAGGGCGAAGCGTTTCCCCCTTTTCGCTACCCCTCCCCAAACTCATCCCGAGCCGCAGGGCGATGGAGGCCGGATTGGCACATTTGGTCAAATGGAGACGGCTGAATGGCACCGTCGATGAGGTCCTGTGCGAACGCCCGCTCGACGTTGCGCTGGTCTTCGATGAAGCGGTGAACAAGGGGTACAAGCCGTGGATAAGGGATCACGACGGCAAGCGGAGACAGCGCGAGGAGTTCTGAGTTTCCGAGGCTCTCCGCCGCTTGTCTCGATGCGCGAAATTTCGTTTGCTGCCCTGGTTCCACGAGCCGCTCAGAGGTGCGCCTCCGTCCTCGAGGCTGCCGTAGCCTGATTGACGTCTAGGCCGACGCCAGTGTGGCTTTCGGCCTTTTCCGCCGCCGGAGAGTCAATCCCATTGCTCCGAAACCGACCAACATCATCGCCCATGTCGATGGCTCGGGCACGGGTTTCAATTGAGCAAACAGGCCATGCTCCTCGTCGCCGATCCCGGCCGTGATGTAGAGCGAGCTCGTGTCGACGTTGGATCCGCCCGTTCGGAAGCCCAGGGACCACAAATAGGGCATGTTGAACGTATCGCCGTTCATGGTCAGCAGGCCCAAGAAATTGCCGGTGGAGTCGAAGATGTTGATGAACCCATCCGAATCGGAGAAGTTGCCGATCAGGATGTCGCCGCCGAGACCGTCGAAGCTGTCCGGCGCCTGAGCGACGCCCCACGGCGAGAGCAGATTGCCTCCCGCCGCGAACTGCCCCAGAAGCTTCCCGTCCATCGAGAACACATCGACAGCGCCAGTGCCGAGCGCTTGCTCATCGGCGTTGTCCCCACCAGCCGCGTAGGTCACGAAAAGCTGGCCTCCGACATTCACGACGTTGAATGGCGCAAGGCCGGACGGCAGGCTCGGGTCCTGGAAGGGGGTGCCGCCGAGCGTTACCGGCTGGAAATTCTGATCGAACACGTCGATCGTTCCAGCGGCATTATTGGCCGCATAGAGGAAGTTGCTGCCGCCGCTGCTTCCCATCGCAAGTCCCGTATAAACCGCGCCAGGTGTCGTGGCCTGGACGGTCGCGCTCATTCCGCCGTTCCAGGCCGAGATGGTCCCGTTCAAATTGGCGAAGATGAAGCCAGCGTTGCCGGCGTTGTTGCCCATCGCGAACCCACTACCGAACGCAAACACCTGGCCGGTCGGGCCCTGTGGGCCACTCGGGGTGGTAGGGATGGCCACGACCAACGGCACTACAGAGCCATTTCCGGTGTAGAGCGTCGCTGTGTTGGTGCCCTGGTTTGAAATCCAGAAGGGGCTCGTTGGGCCGAAGCTCATGCCCCAGGGATTGATGAGGTGCGGATCAGTAACGTTCGCTGGCGAGAAGCCTTGGCTGGCAAGGAACGCTTGATCGTCGGTCACCAAGTTTATCTGGTGGGCGATCTGGCCGAGAGCCTGACTGGAACAGGGGAACGTGAGCACCGCGACGGTGGCGAATAGCGCTGTCCTTAGACGGGATTCATGCTTGAGGAAGCCCATGGAGGTTTCCTTCGAAAAACGCCCCGTCGCTCACCGATTATTTTTTTATTAGGTAGTCTGTTCCCGATACCCAGTTAACGGTTCAAATAAATTATCACGCATCAATCTTGAACCGAGGTTCGTCCAAATTCCTCGACCTGGAGTTGGGGTTCGATTTCGATCCATTGCGGAACGTGACGTGCCCTAGGCCTTGGCGCGCCTCCTGATAATGGACATGTCATCGGTTTCAGGCGTGTAGATGCAACCGCATACTTGGCAGACCATGGCCTTGAAGCCCCACGACGGGTTGTCAAACTGCTTCAGTTCGACAGCCTTGACCGGGCGCTGGTGGGAAGCCCCAGCTTCACAATCTGGCGACGGGCAAATTCTCTCCATGCTCAGTCGAGCATAGGCGCATTGAGACGACTGAGCGGCCACCTAGATCAGTAAGTGATCTGGCTCCGATCGGAGCAGCGGAATGTCCGCTTTCGAACCAATGTGGTCGTTTGATTAGTAGTCGGCGCGCGCTTTTGACCTGGAGAAGAGATCGCCTGACGCCGCGATGCTTCGCGATGTCGCCAAGCTAACCAACGTCAACATCAACCCCGCGCAGATGACGGCTAGCAGCAACACTCGCCTACCTTCGCGCGAGTCTTCGATCGGCGGAAGTTTGTCTTGCCCCATTCACCCGGCCCCCCGGCTGAAGCGGATTGTACATGGAAGCCGCGGCCGCGTCAGTTACCTTAGGTTATCGCCGTCCCGTTCCGGAGCATTTCCGGGCCCCCGGACCGCCTGAGAGGTCCATCGATAGTTTAACCGATGTTCAGCGCCGGAACCGGGACGTAGGAGCAGCGGCCACAACGAGTCGGTCGCTTGTGGGTACGCGGCCGGCCGCGCTTCAGTCGAGGAGTGTTTCGATGCTCATCAGGCTCGCTAGCGCGCTCTCAGCTGCCGCACTGATTGCGCTTCCTTCGTCCGCCACGGCCTACCACTACTGGCATGGCGGTTATCACCATTGGCACGGCGGTCACCATCATTGGCACGGCTACCATGCCTATTCACACTATGGGTACGGCTACGGCTACGCTTATCCGCATTACCACTATGCCTATGGGTATCCGCACTACCACGCCTATGCGGTGATTCATCCGGCCTACGCCTATGGATATCCGGCGTACGGCTATTACCCGTACGGTTACGGGTACCTGCCCCACCCATACGCCTATCCGGTCTATCACTATCCTTATGCAGGCTACGGCTACCCGGCTTATCATGCGTACGGCTATCCGGCTTACGGCTACGCTCATCCGGGCTATTACGGGTACCACTGCGGGAACCCGGCGGCGGGAGCTCTCGTAGGCGGGCTGGCGGGCGCATCGCTCGGAGCCGCGGTCGGGGCCAGTGGCTATCACTATAACCCCGGTGCAGGAGCTGCGATCGGCGGAGCGATAGGCGCAGTTCTCGGGGGAGCAGCCGCAAGCGGCTATTACTGTTAACCCGCACCCCATCCGTTACGGGGCTAAGGTCTCCTCCAGATTCCTCCCGATTTTTCTGAACGCCAGATGAATATACTGTCTCAGCATCCTCGGACTCGAGGCAAGCGTGCAACCTCCCTGTCCAAGGCCTGGTAAGGTGTAATCAGCCAGTATGAGCTAGGCCGATGACTAGAGAGGTTGTGCCTTCATTCACTGGTCTCCGATGGGAACCCGAGCTGGGCATCATCTTCAGCTTGCGCGATGGATTCGTCTGGGCGACCTGGCCGGATACGGAGGTGGCGATCAGGCTCGGGCGCCATGACCTCGTCGCCGACATGATGCGTGATTTTCTGGCGCAGGATGCGCTCGGGGAATGGCTGGCGAGACGTCCGCAGGCCGGCGAGTCAAGGTGAGACGCTTCCGGCGATTACTACCCGGTCGCGACGCAGCTATTTAGCGCCCCGACAAGGTGCCGACGTGGCGAGGCAGGACGTGCATCCGCTCGGCTGAATCTCCGCCCAGACCCGCTGTCTCTGCTTGCGGTCGCGGCTATCCTGTTCCCGGCTCGCCCGGGAAGCGGCCGGAGGTGGAGGTCATTGTGCACGGAGCAACTGTAGCCAGCGTAGTCTTCTCGTTCGCCATTCTCGCGTCGCCGTTACATGCACAACAGACCGTGCCCGACCTGCCGCCTCCCCCCACGCAGACGGTACCCGAGCAGCCGCAGACGCAGCCGCCAGAGCCCGCTCCTGTCGGACCAGAGTCCGAGCCCGCGCCGCCGCCTCTCCCCCCGTTCCCACACGCACGCCCGACGCACCGCTGGGTCGACGTCGGGGACCATGCCGCGCATGCGCATCATGGCAAGCAGGCGCACCATGCGACGGCGCACCACCACGGCGCCACCCATCATCACCAGACGTCGCACCACCACCAGACGGCGCATCACCATCACGGGACGCATCACGACAAGACGACGCACCACCACCAGTCGACGCATCACCATCACGACAAGACGACGCACCACCACCAGTCGACGCATCACCATCACGACAAGACGACGCATCACGACAAGACGACGCATCACGACAAGACGACGCGTCACCATCACCACCACGCGACGCATCAGCGCGGCAATTGATCGGCACACCTGCGACCAATCTCGCAGGACGACGCGCGCTCGTCCTCTCCCGAGGTCTTCATCGGTGACTTTCCCTATGGGGCTACCGCCTTCGGAACGATAAAGCGCGGGCCGCAGCCGGGGCCTGTTCTGGGGAGATCGCCTGAACGAGGTTGATTGGTGAAGCGGCTGATTGAACTGGGATTGCTGGCCTGTGCCGCCGCATCGGCCGCCGCACACCCGGCGAGACACCGTAACTCCTCGGTCGTGGAGAAAGCGGCCCATCTCCGACCCGGCCAATACGTCTGGGAGTCGCAGGCCGCTTCAGCCGGTCCGCTGTTCCTGGTTATCGACCTCAGCGCGCAGCGTGCCTTGCTTTACCGCAACGGTGTGCCCGTTGCCGCCTCCACGGTTTCGACCGGCCGCAGGGGACGCACAACGCCGACCGGCGTGTTCACGATCCTGCAGAAGGAGGTCGTGCATCGGTCGCGCACTTATGACGATGCGCCAATGCCCTACATGGAACGGCTCACCTGGAAGGGCGTCGCGATCCATGCCGGTCACGTCAGCAGTTCCCCGGGGTCGCACGGCTGCATCCGACTGCCGAGGGGTTTTGCCAAGCGGCTCTACGGAGTCACCAGGCTCGGCACGCCGGTCATGATAAGAGCCTGAGAGCGTCGGCTTTTGACCCGAGAGGTCATCAGTTCCCAATCCCGAAGGCATACATCACGATTAGCAGCCTGAAGACCACGAGCGCCGTTCGTGCTGGCGCCAGCGCTCCGCCGAAAACCACCAGAAATGCTAAAGCCGACTGCGTCATCCAATGATGGGCCGAGGCGGTTCGGGCTGCGATGAACGGTCCTGGCGGTTGGCCAGAATTTCGTACTCCGCCGCCATCTGGCGCAGCGACGCCACGGTGGTTGCATCGGATATGTTACTCGCCAGGCGTCGGCACTTCGCCGCGAGTTCCCGCAGGTGAGCGGAATCAAGCTTGTCTTCCAAACCAAATCCCCATTACACCACAGCCACTTAGGCATCCTGACGAACTGTGGGGGCACCTCCAATTGGGAGTATTACCGAGCCCCGCCTACGGGTATTGACGGCGCTTGAGCAGCTTACCCACGTTTTCCATGGCAAGGGACGCCCGCTTGGCGCGCTCGAGCGCGTCGCGAACAATATCCTCTGACATGCCGTGGCGCCGCCAATTGTCGAGAAAGGCCTCAAGCTCGAAGTACAATCCCTCTGCAGCGCTCCGCGGCATTAAAGCGCCGTCGGGGCAACCGAATCAGTGTTGGTTGCCGATTGAGCCTGCAACTGGTCGACTCCGGACGTCTTTATCTTCGATAGCGGGGTCTCGCTGTACACCGGCTTAAAGCCTGGCCTCAGAGTCGCTCTTTCCGACGGGGACGAGGAGACCCACCTCCGCTAACCGAATTGTTTAATATCCTAATTGGGCTGTGCCGCTCTCGAATTAGGAAATACCCTGATGCGGCTCGGTTCGCCGACCGGAAGCCTCGTCCGACCGCGCTGCGTTGTCCGCTTTCCACGCATTGCGGGCATCAGTTATCATTGAAGTTCGAAACCGTAACTTGCGAAGTGTTCGACGCGACGTGGGGCGATGATCAGGCCGTCCATTCCGGGCGTGTCGAGCACGAAGCGCAAGGCAGCGCTCGCCATGGTCTTTCCTTCGTCGGTCGATTGCCTCAACTGTTCGATCAAATTGAAGGATCTCTCGTTCAGGTAACCGGCGTAGATCTCCGCCGCATGGGCCAGGCGGCTGCCGGACGGGAATTCCCTGCCGAAGCGATATTTCCCTGTCAGCAACCCGCCGGCGAGCGGGCTGAAGGCGGTATAGCGGAGGCCATGGTCGACGCAGTACGGGATGAGTTCCCGCGCATCCGCGGTGGCGAGCAAGTTGTACTCGTTCTGGACATATTCGAAGCAGGAGGCGAGGCCGCGAGGAGCCGTGCTCCTCACCGCATCCACGTCGGATAGCGAGGCGTTGGAGACTCCGAACCGGGCGATTTTGCCTGCTTCGACAGCACGCGTCATGGCATCGAGCGTTTCTTCCAGCGGCGTCACCCGCTCGAACTCGTGAATGTAATAAAGATCGATCTGCTCGACCCCCAACCGCCGCAAGGACACATCAAGGTGATAGGCGACCTGGGCCCGACTAAGCGGCGCCTGGCCAGGCGGGCAGCCATGAGGATTGCCGACCTTGGTCGCAATCTGTGCGTTTCGGAGGAAGGAAGCGCCCTGTGACCGAAGCCATTTGCCGAGCATGATTTCGCTCGATCCGCCGCCGTAGGTGTTTGCGGTGTCGAACCGTCGAAGCCCCGCTCGCCGCGCATGATCGAGCAGTTGCAGGGCGGTCTCTTCGCTGTCGCCCGCGCTACGCAAGCTGGGCGCAGAGCCAATCCCGCCGAAATTGCCGCAGCCGAACACGATCCGGTCGACGTCGCGCTCCGTCAGCAACTTGCCACCTTCCCACTGCGGACGTCAGTGCTGCGCGTCTGAATCGCTGACCAGCCTCAATGTCGGGCGTGCCGGCTCTTCGCTTCTGCCGGGCGGATCCTTTTGGTGATCGGAGCCGCGGTACCACATGATTGCGCGCGCAACGTGATCCGTGATCGTCCGAATGGATTCGATCTCCTCTTCCGTCGGGCTTCGCGCCCTCAGATGGTAGATGGCGAACGTCCCCAGCAGCTTGTCCTCGGAGTTCCGGATCGGCGTCGACCAGCAGGCGCGAAGTCCGTGGTCGAGGGCGAGGTCCCGATAATTCTCCCACAGCGGATCGTTGGCGATGTCGGAGACGTAGATCGGATGGCCGAGGAACGCGGCGGTCCCGCATGATCCGGCAGTCGGTCCGATCTGGGCCCCATTGATCGCGTCGCGATAGGCACGCGGAAGCCTGGGCCCGGCGCCATGCCGGAGCGTCGTGCCGTCGAGCAGCAGAATAGAGGTGATCATGTCGGAATCGGCCGTCAATTCAACTGCCAGGAGATGCCGGTCCAGTACCGATTCCAGCGGTTCGCCCTTGGCGAATTCAGCGGGCATCATATTGTCACGGAAACGGAGCAACTCTCGAAGTTGAAGTCCGAACGGCATCTACACCTCCGCTCTTGGCGTAGCGGCTTTGCAATCGCTCACGATAAACCCGCAACACTTCGTCGGCAAATGAGCAGCGTGATTTCGCCGTCGTCATTCCTTCCTCGCTCCGTTAGGGTGACTCCGGTTCACAAGTAACCGGGGAGGTGACGCGTGGACGTCTTTCCTGTGCTCTTCCTGATGCTTGGCGTCATGGTGTGGGCCGCTTGCGGCATCCTCGGTTCGTTCATGGCACAGACGAAGGGGCGAAGTCGGGGCATGGGATTTTTCCTGGGCTTCGTGTTCGGTCCGTTCGGCTTGATCCGTGCCGCGACGCTCGCGCGGGACGAGCACGGCGCTGAGCGGCGTGGGCTGCTCAGCGGAGAACTGCGCAAGTGCCCCGAATGTGCGGAGCCGATCCGCCGCGAAGCGCGCAAATGCCGCTATTGCGGGAGCGAAGTGGAGACCGGCTCAAGCCTGTAGGGTGGCTCAAAATCAACGTTGTTCGAGACTCGCCCAACTCGATCTGAAATTCGTGCACGGTCAAGAGCAGAATGCGCTGCCGGCCGCCGAGAAAGCGCTTGAAATCAACCCGAAGCTTCCAGAGGCGCATTGCATCAAGGCTAGATATCTGGAGGAAGAGGGAGACCCGGAGGAGGCTCGGCAACAGGTCGCGACGGCGCTGGCGCTCGATCCAGAGTCTTGGGAAGTCAATCGAGAGATGGCGCGCATGCTGTTTCGTCACGGACATA
>JBEDUM010000173.1:0-32479 GCA_040414585.1 Sphingomicrobium sp.
TCGATCACGACCATGTTGTTGCCTCGAGTCGTGATGTTCGGGATGCAGCTCTGCGGCGTACCGGCAACCTTGCCTGCAATGAGCCGCTGCAGTCGGTCCTGATTCTGGGCTGTACCGCTGGGAGGCGGAGGCGGAGTCGTGCAAGAGACGAGGCTCACGCCTAGGAGCAGGAGAGGAATGCTACGCATCATGATCTCCTTGAACTTCGTTTCGGTGGCAGAATTCCTGACGCTTTTTTTCATGAACGGAAGCTGTCTTTTTCGGCACGCAAACGCGCAAACTCTTTCCAGTTAGAGGCGCGAACGAAAGGATTGGTTTCGCGTTCTTCTGTCACGGTGGTGGGAATGGTGATCTCACCTCGATCCCGGAGGGCCTTCACCTGGTCCAAACGATCAGCCAGCGCGCGATTTTCCGGCTCCGCGTGGACCGCAAATCGCGCATTCGACAGAGTGTATTCATGCGCGCAGTAGAGCCGTGTTTCGCTTGGCAGCTCGGCAAACCGCTGTAGCGAGCGATACATCTGCTGAGGCGTGCCTTCGAAAAGTCGGCCGCAGCCCATTGCGAACAATGTGTCGCCTACAAACGCGACGCGCTCGTCGTCGAAGATCAAGGCGATGTGGCCCAGCGTATGACCCGGCACCTCAATCACCCTGCCAGTGTGTTCGCCGATGCGGATCTCGTCGCCTTCGGCGAGAGACACATCGCGGCCCGGGATCGTCTCCGCCCCAGGGCCCGAAATGCGGGAGCCGGTCGCTTCCTTGATCCGCAGGTTTCCACCCGTGTGATCCGGATGCCAGTGCGTGTTCCATATCTGCGTGATGGACCAGCCGCGTTCTCTTGAGCCGGCCAGCGCCGCCTCTCCGTCACCCGGATCGACCACTGCGGTTTCGCCGCTGGCTTCGTCGTGCACGAGCCAGATGTAGTTGTCGGCGAAAGCGGGGATCGCGACGATCTCCATGGCAGGCAACTACGCCCCGCTACCGAGGATCGCCAGCGCGTCCTGGGCGAGGAGTCGAGTTAATTCCTCGGCAGGCACTTCAAAACCCATCGAGGCATTCTGCCCGGCAAGGCTGGGCATGAACTCGAAATCCTCCCGCTCAAGCGCCGCGCGGAACAGCGGCAGGGAGATGGCGCCGGCTAGGGGGTATGGCGGGGCCTCGCGCCGAACAGGGCCGATCTCGTCAATCAGCGTGCCTCGGACCGCACGCGCCATGCCCCCGCTGTAGATGTTCGTCATCAACGTAGTCCTGTTGTGGAGCATTTCCTTGTGGCCCTTCGGAAGAAAACATTCCGGGCAATGAAGGTAGGCTGTTCCTACCTGGACCGCGCTCGCCCCGAGCGCGAACGCCGCGGCGACACCGCGTCCGTCGGCAATCGCGCCGGCTGCGATGACCGGAACTGACACCGTATCCACGATCTGGGGAAGCAGTGCGAATAATCCCAGCGCTTCTCTTGGGTCTCCGCCAAGGAAGCGTCCCGTGTGCCCACCGGCCTCCCAGCCCTGGGCGATGATCGCGTCCACACCACATTGCTCGAGAAAGAATGCTTCCGCGGGTGTTGTGGCGCAGGCGATGACTACCGCGCCGCTCGCATGGACGCGGTCGAGCAGCGCTTCTTGCGGGAGTCCGAAGTGGAAGCTCACGACCTCCGGCTTCACTTCTTCGACGATCGCGCAATAGGCCTCGTCAAAGGCCTGCCTGAGCGCGGCGGCCTGTGGTTCAGGGATCCCGAACTTCTTGTAGTACGGCCTCAGGAGCTCGCGCCATGCGTGATCGTCCGTAGGCTCCGGCATTGCGAAGCTGAAGAAGTTGAGGTTGATCGGCGCGTCGATTTGCTGCCGCACGTCGGCAACCTGCTCGCGGACGCGGTCGGCGGTGATCATTCCGCACGGCAACGAGCCGAGTGCGCCGGCGCGCCCCGCGGCGACACAAAGATCGACGCCTCCAACATTGGCCATCGGCGCTTGAACGATCGGATGCTCGATACCGACAAGGTCGAGGAAGCTTCTCCTCGGCCAGCCTACCATTGGCCGCTGTTCTGCATCGACGTCCACGGCTCGGACGGAGCCAGCGCGGCGCCTTTCTGGAGCAGCTCGATCGAGATGCTATCCGGCGTTCGGATAAAGGCCATTCGACCGTCGCGCGGCGGGCGATTGATTGTCACGCCGGCATCCATCAGCCGGCTGCAGGTCGCGTAGATATTATCCACCTCATAGGCGAGATGGCCGAAGTTGCGGCCTCCTGCATATCCGGACTCGTCCCAATTGTAGGTGAGCTCGACTTCGCCGCCGCTGTCGCCTGGGACGCCGAGGAAAATGAGCGTGAACTGCCCCGCTTCATTGTCCACACGTCTCCGTTCCTCGAGACCCAATAGTTGAAAGAATGCAACAGTCGCCGCGGGATCGGACACGCGGATCATCGAATGCAGAAATTTCATTTCGCCTCCCTCAATTCATCGCTATAATTGCACCGTTCGTCGCAGCACTGACCGGCGATTGTGCCCGGTGGCTGCTCGTTTATGCGGACGAACGCAGGGTATCCATCAATGATCCAGAAGCTGCAGGACAGCCGTGCCGTCCTCTTGGGCGCGGTAGCGATTTTTGCGGTTGGCCTCACTACCAGCGGCTATGCGCTGGGCGACGGGTTACGTCGCTCGAAGATGGCGGAACACAGGACCGTCACCGTGCGTGGCGTCTCCGAGCGGAACGTGACCGCAGACCTCGCGACATGGACGGTCGACTTCTCCCATCAGGGCACCGACTTCGGGTCGGTCCAGCAGTCGGTCGATGGACAGGCTCGTGCAGTGCGCGCGTTCTTCCAACACGCCGGCTTTCGGCCTGACGAGATCTCGGACAGCGACGTCTCGGTCAGCCGCGAACAGCCGAGGAATAAGGACGGGCAGCCGGTGGGTCCACTGAGACTGACGGTCAAGCGCTCGATCCAGCTTAGGAGCGCCAACGTCATGCGGCTCCGCGCAGCCTACGCTGCCCAGTCCGAGCTGCTACGGGAGGGCGTCGAGGTTTCGGGTACTAGCGTCAGCTACACGTTCACGAAGTTGAACGCGCTAAAGCCCGGGATGATCGCCGAGGCGACCAAGAACGCACGCCGAAGCGCCGAGGAATTCGCGCGCGACAGTGGCACCCACGTCGGCGGGATCCAGACCGCGAGCCAGGGTTATTTCTCGGTCGGCGCGCGTGACGGTGACGACTGTGACGATTGCGGTTCCTCAGGCGGCAGCACGCCGTTCCAGAAGGTCCGCGTCGTGACGACGATCGACTACGACCTGGGCTAGAGTCCAATCACTTTGGAGGCTGGGTGTCCGTCTTGATCGTCGGTGTGACACCCAGCATCTCGACGGCCTTGGCGGCGGCTTTCCCTGTCTCACCGTTCGGATCGCTGCCGGCAGCGCGCGTCCAGTAGCTGCGGGCCTGGTCGTCGTCTCCGGTGAAGTGAGCGACATGGCCTGCCTCAAACAAAATGGTTGGATCGGATGGGGCAAGCGTCAGCGCCTTGCCTATGGCGGCCTTGGCGGTAGCGCCATCGCCTTCCCGGATCGCGAGCGCTGCCGAGAAGTACCAGTAGAAGGGATCGTCGGGGATGCTCGGAGCCGCCTCGGTGACCTTGGCGCGAGCGGTCTTGAGATCGCCCTGCGCCTCGGCGGCGCGGGCGCGGTCGAGCAGGGCTTCGCCCCGCTGCTCCGCTTCCATTCCAGGAAGCGCCAAGGCGCGATCGAGATCGAGCGCGGCTTTCCCGGGCTGGTTGGCCTCAATCCACATGTTTCCCGCGGCGGCAAACATGCGCGCGGTCTTCGGGTCCTTGTCCGAGGATGCCTTTGCGGCCTCCTCGAATGCTTGGGCTGCTGCCTCGGGGTGGCCGCTCTTCTGCGCATCGAGCGCCCGGCATACCAGCGCTTCGGGGGTGACGACATCGGGACAGCCGGCGTTCGAAGCGGGAGCGGCAGCCGGCGCGGCGGTTGCTACGGCGGCGGCGAGCAGGAAATGGATCAAGGTATAGGCTCCAGAAGTCCGGCGACGGTGCGCAGGATCGCGTCGATCTCATGGCTTTCCGACAGCCGATGCCCGCCGCCCTTGATCACATTTAGCTGGACATCCGCTGAACGAAGCTGACGCATGAGGTGGAAAGCAACTTCGAGCGGGACTTCCTGATCGAGCTCGCCGTGAACGAGCCGCACGGGGCAATCGAGGTCAATTCGAGCATCGAGGAGTCGCAGCCGCTGTCCCGATTCCCAGAAGTTGCGAGTGAAGATTTGCGGCTCCGGCCCGTAGGGATTGGGTTCCTCCAGGCGGGCGTTTGCCATCAACTCAGCCTTCTGCTCGTGCGTGAAACCCCAATCTGTGAAGTCCGGCGCCCCGGCGATTCCGATGAAGGCCTTCACGCGTTCACTTCGCAACAGGGCGACGTGCAACGCAATCCAGCCGCCCATCGATGAGCCGATGAGGATCAGCGGTCCGTTGGTGAGCCGGTCGCTGGCCTCCAGAGCTTCTTCCAGCCAGAGCGCGAGCGTGCCGTCTTCGAAGCGTCCGCCACTTGAGCCGGTTCCGGAATAGTCAAAGCGCAGCATGCCCAAGCCGCGGCGTTCCGCGAACGCATCGAGTGCGAGCGCCTTCGTCCCTTCCATGTCCGATGCGTAGCCCGGGAAGAAGACCAATGCCGGTGACGAGCCGCTGCGAAGGCGGAAGGCGATTCGGCGCCCCGCGACGTCCAGATGGTTGAGATCGGGGGTCATCTATCGCGGCTTAAAGTCGCTAAAGTCACGCGGTTGAGCGCACAAATCGTGACGCTAATCGGGCAGACGCAGCCGTCGGAGCGGAACAATCGAACTTGCGAAAGCATCGGATCAGCTAGAACGAATTGACCCATGTAGGACAGGATTTGATTCTTACGCGACTGGGTGGAAGCGGCTGGCTTCATCGCATATTGGAGCCGCGCCGTCAGCGACACCAAAGCATGGAGGCCTCATGGACACCGGCACCTACAGTGAGGAGCAGTTCGAAATCCTCGAGGCGGCCATCGAAGGCATTCACAAGGCCCGTGTCTCGCACCGGATCCTGTCCACCTTCACGACGAAGGCGGATTCCGTGCTGCTTGCGCACGCCGCCCTCGACGCGATTCGCGCGGTCGGATTCAAGATTGTCCGGGATAAGGATGCGTGCCCGCAGAACTGACACCGAAAAGCGTTACTGAGATGCCTGAACAGCATCTGCTGCACACCGGAACGGTGAAAGCTGACGCCCGTTCTCACTGCGAGCGAGGAGACCTGCGATGAAATATCGGAAGCTTGGTGACAGCGATCTCGAGGTCTCCGAAATCTCACTGGGCTCGTGGCTCACCTACGGCGTGGGAGTTGAAGCCGAAAAGGCGCGTGCCTGCCTCGAAGAGGCGTTCGAGCAGCAGATCAACTTCATCGATACCGCCAATGTGTACGGCAGGGGAGCCGCCGAGACCTTCCTCGGCGAAGCGCTTCAGGGACGTCCGCGCGACAGCTACGTGCTGGCGACCAAAGCCTATTTCCCGATGAGCGACACCGACCGTGGCCTGTCGCGTGCGCAGATCGAAAAGCAGCTCGATGCGTCATTGCGGCGCCTCAGGACCGACTATGTCGATTTGTACCAGTGCCACCGATACGATTGGGATACGCCGCTGGAAGAGACGATGGAGGCGCTAACCCGGGCGGTCGAGAGCGGAAAGACGCGCTACATCGGTTTTTCGGAATGGCCCGCCGAGCGGATCCAGGCAGCGCTCGACATTTCGGGCTCGGGTCGCTCAGCCAAGTTCGTTTCGAGCCAGCCGCAATATTCGCTGCTGTGGCGCGAGCCCGAGGACGAGGTGATCCCGCTGTGCGCGGCGAACGGCATTTCCCAGATCGTCTGGTCGCCGCTCGGCCAGGGAGTCTTGTCCGGAAAATATGATCCTGACCGGCCCCCGCCGAAGGACTCACGGGCCGCGAGCGAGGAGATGGGCGGCTGGATGGATCGGCTCATGCAGCCGGATGTGCTGCGGGCCGTGCAACGCCTGAAGCCGATCGCGGAAGAGGCTGGCCTGACCTTGCCACAGTTCGCCCTCGCCTGGGTGTTGCGCGAGCCGAACGTCGCGTCGGCGATCATCGGCGCATCGCGGCCGGAGCAGGTGCGCGAGAACGCCGCGGCTTCCGGAGTAGTCGTCGACACCCAGCTGTTCCTGCGTGCCGAACAAATCATCGACGAGGCGCTCGGCCGCGTCGAGGCCTGAGCTGAAGGAGAAGAACGATGGCAATCACCCGTTGGGCAACCGCTCGCTATGACGGCACCGGCAAGGACGGGAAGGGCGCGCTGACCACACAGTCCGGCGTGCTCCAGGATCAGCGCTACGGTTACCAGAGCCGGTTCGAAGAGGGACCGGGCACGAACCCGGAGGAGTTGATTGCGGCCGCGCACGCTGGATGCTTCACGATGGCGCTTTCATTCGCGCTCGCGAAGGAGGGGGTCACCGACGCCCGGCTCGAAACCACGGCACGGGTCAGGCTCGACCAGGATGGTGCAGGCTTCACCGTCAGCCGGTCCGATCTGCAGCTGACGGCCGACGTTCCCAACCTCGACGAGGGACGGCTGCGCGCTCTGGCCGAGGACGCGAAGAAGAATTGCCCGATCTCGAAATTGCTCAAGGCGGACATGGACCTGACGGTGCAGGTCGGCGTCGGGGCGACCGCCTAGATCGCCTTCGAGCTGCGGCGCGACGGGGAAACGAATATCTCCTCGATGGGCAGGCTGAACAGCTCGGCAATTCGGAACGCGAGCGGGAGCGACGGATCGTACTTGCCAGTCTCGATCGCGTTGACACTCTGGCGCGAAACCTCGAGCCGCTCGGCCAGGTCCTGCTGACTCCAGCTCCGCTCGGCGCGGAGGACTCGAAGTTTGTTTTCCATCAGCAGCCGCCATCGCCGAGCGTCAGCTTGTTGACGCAGCCGCCGATGCCGAGGCCGAAGAACCAGGCGATCACGACATAGTAGCCGTCGACGCGCCCAATCAGGCCGAAGCTCTCGAGGAAACCCCAGATGGTCGCGGCGCTCAATGAGACTCCGCTGGCCCAAAGCGTCTGGCGGACCATGAGCATGCGGACATATTCGTCCTGCTCTTCGACAAGGTAGCGGCCAATCGCGACGAAGATGCCGACGATCGGCAACGCGGGGAGGATGGCTACCAGATACGCAATGGAATGGGGCACCAGCTGGTGCTTGAACCCATAGACGGCGGGAAGGAGGAACGCGCCGTAGAGGAGGGTCAGCCAGATGACGCGCACGTTGTAGCGTTTCCAGGCGGAGCTCCGAGCCATGTTCAATTTCCTTTGAAAAGATAAACTAGGCGGCGATGCGGCCGCGGGAGAACATTGCGGTGCAGCCGAATGCGCCCTGGATGACAACCCAGACGAACGGCACCCAATAGGCCTCGATCAGAGGCATCACGCCGAACGCCTGGAGGAATCCCCAGACGACAGCTGCTCCCATCGTCGCATTCGTCGCAACGGCAATCCGGCGGAGCGCCACCGACTGATGATATTCGTCACGTTCGACGGACAAATAGCGTCCCCAGCTCGCGAAGATGCCGAGCACCGGGAGCGAGGCGGCAATTGCCATCAAAGCCGGGATGTAGCCGGCAACGGAAGTCGTTGACCGGATCCAGACGAGCGGCGGCAGGATGATCACATAGGCGAGCAGCAGCCAGAGAATGCGGCGTGTATGCGCCCGCTGTGCGGGGGTGAGGTCGCTCTGCTTTGCGGCAAACATGCGTCAAGCTCCTTTGTCTCTAAGACAAGTGAGCTTTACAAATCGACCTTCGAATTGTCAACCTTCCTTTACGGCTGCTGCCCACGGGAGCGCAAAGTTCTTTCGCACAGCCATGATGCGGCGCTCCACCAACAAGTGAATTGCCCAGCCCGTGCCGATCGCGAGCGCGACCCGTATTGGCCAAGCGAGGCTCAGGCCGTACGCGATCAGCGGGTGGAACAAGTACACCGAGTAGGATGCATCGCCGAGCGCTATGGGCCCGTCGAGAAGCTTGTGCCTGAACAGCGACTCAAGCGACAAAGCGCCCCAGAACACCAACGCTGCCGGGCAACCCCACTCAAGAGTGCGCCATAACGCCCATTGCGGGGCAAGCGACGATTCGATGTCGCCGATCTCAGGTGGAGTCATCGCGAACAATGCAAGTCCGACGGGGACTAAGAGGCCGAACGCCGCCCGGCGCGGCAACTTGGCGATGGCGACCCCCATCAGGAATTCGAGCGCCATCGGGCTGCCCACAAAATGGAGCAGCGAGATTGAGGTTGTCAGAGCACCGAGAAAGAACAACGCATAGAGCGCCAGCGGCACGGCTCCGCGGGTCGCAATCGCGAGGGCCATGCCAACATAGAAGAGTAACTCGTAGCTCAGCGTCCAACCCACCTTGAGCACGGGGTCGTAGTAACCGCCGGCGTAAATTGGCCACAACGTCAGGCTGGAGAAGACGAAGGTACCGCCCCGCGGAACCATGAACAGCCAAGGGAAGACGGCGACCCACCACAAGGGGTAAATCCGCCAGAGTCGGTCGCGCAGGAACTCACCGCCAGTCCGGCCCTGCGATACATTGGCCATGATGAAGCCGGAGATGACAAAGAAGAGATCGACCCCAGCTGCACCATAGCCGGCACCGCCGACTGGCGCGTGCACATCGGGCACAGCATGCAGCACGACGACCGCGCAGGCAGCAGCGGCGCGCAGCACCTGGACCGAACGGAGCTTTTGCACACCTCTCCTACGCGATCGAATTTCCGAGCGGATCCTCCGACTAAGCGACTCAGATTAAGAAACCATATTGTTGTCTAATAGCAACTTCACAGAGGCGAGCGGCCTACCAAAGATGCGGAATGAGTCGCCAAGGAACCTTCCGGCGATATTTGGCATAGCCGTTGAGGTCGCGGAGCAGGACTCGCTCCTCGTCCAGAAGGCGCCATGCGAGCGCCGGCAGCAATGCTGCCCAGACCAAGACGCCCCGCCACGAGCCGAGCGATACGGGAATGCCGAGCAGCATGAGCAGCGCGGTTGCGTACATCGGGTGACGGACAATTGCGTAAGGGCCGGTCGATATCACCGTCTGGTCCGACGCGACCTGGATGGTGGCGGCCGCGAAGCTGTTCGCCCTGAAGACGACGAGGATCCCGAGCCAGCCAGCAAGAAGAAGGACGTCGCCAAGGACCGCGATCGAAGCCGGCATTTGGGACCATCCGAAGCGGCGATCGAATCCGGGGACGACCAGCAGCGCAATGAAGCCGATCGAGGCGATGGTCATGATGATCTTCTGACTGCGCTCGCCCTCGGCGAATGGGCCGCCGCGCATGCGCCGCTGCAGCAATGCCGGATCGTTCCGCTCGAGCCAGATCGAGACGAGCAGCGAGGCGAGGAAATAGCAGGCGAGGAACAGCCAGGCCTGCCAATAATCGAGCGTTCCAGCCGGTACGAAAATCAATGCTCCCATGACGACGATCAACGCCACGAGCGAAACGAGCGTCTTGAACAGCATATGGCTTCCCGTTCTTGTGCGGTGTTGCCGCAACGGCTCTCGCGCCGCTCGTATCCATTTGCCGCGGCCAGCGGTTGAGGGGTGGCAAGTGCATCGCTAGATGCACTGCACAATGACCAAGATGTTCAAGATCGCTCTTCCCGACGGCTCGGTGAAGGAGATGCCCGAGGGTTCGACTCCGGCGGACGTCGCGGCCGCGATCGGGCCGGGGCTCGCCAAAGCTGCGCTCGCCGCCCGGATCGACGGCGAGGTCCGCGACATCATGAGGCCGTTCGAGGGCGATTCCAGTCTGGCGCTCATCACCTCGCGCGATGAAAAGGATGCGCTCGAACTCGTCCGCCACGACTTCGCGCACATCCTCGCGGAGGCGGTTCAGAACCTTTATCCCGGCACCCAGATCACCTTTGGTCCGGCGACCGACGACGGCTTCTATTACGACTTCGCGCCGACCCTTGAGCATGGCCCCTTCACCGAGGAGGAACTGCCTGCGATCGAGGAGGAGATGCGGCGCATCATCGCGGCTGACAAGGCGCTGATTCGCGAGGTCTGGACCCGCGATCAGGTACGTGACTTTTTCGAGAAGAGCGGCGAGGCATTCAAGGCCGAATGGGTCATGGAGCTGCCGGCAGGCGAGACGATCACCATGTACCGCACCGGCGAGGGTGATGAGGCCTGGATCGACCTCTGCCGAGGCCCACATCTCGCCTCCACCGGCAAGCTGGACCCGAGCGCATTCAAGCTGACGCGCGTGTCGGGCGCCTACTGGCGCGGCGACCCCAAGAACCCGATGCTCTCACGCATCTACGGGACCGCGTGGCTCAACAAGAAGCAGCTCGACGAATATCTCAAGCGCCTCGAGGAAGCAGGCAAGCGCGACCATCGAAAGATTGGTCAGGAGATGGATCTGTTCCATCTGCAGGCCGAAGCGCACGGGTCGGTTTTCTGGCATCCGAACGGATTTATCATCTGGCGCGCGCTTGAAGCCTATATGCGCCGCCGCATCGACGAAGCGGGCTATGAGGAGATCAAGACTCCGCAGCTGATGGACGCGCGCCAGTGGGAGAAGAGCGGGCACTGGGGCAAGTATCGCGAGAACATGTTCGTCGTGCCGGACGAGATCCCCTCGGTCGACGACGACGCGCCGGTCCTATCGGGCAAGGCCGATCTCATGGCCCTTAAGCCGATGAACTGTCCCGGGCATATCCTCGTCTTCAAGCAGGGAATCACGAGCTATCGGGAGCTTCCGATCCGGCTTTACGAGAACGGCAGCTGCCACCGGAACGAGCCGCATGGCGCGCTACACGGGTTGATGCGGGTTCGCCAGTTCACCCAGGACGACGCGCACATCTTTTGCACGGATGAGCAGCTGGTCGAGGAGGTGCGCGATTTCTGCCTGTTGGCGGACCGGGTCTATCGCGACCTCGGGTTTGAGAAATATGCGATCAAGCTCGCGCTGCGACCGGACAAAAGGGCCGGAACCGACGAGCAGTGGGACCGCGCCGAGCAGGAGCTGCGCGATGCGGTGCGCGCCGCAGGCTTCGCGACAGCCGAATATGGGTGGGAGGAGCTGCCGGGCGAAGGCGCCTTCTATGCTCCCAAGCTGGAGTGGCACCTGACCGATGCGATCGGCCGCACCTGGCAGGTCGGCACGATCCAGGCGGATCGGGTGATGCCCGGGCTGCTTGATGCCGCCTATGTCGGTGAAGATGGTGAGAAGCACACGCCGGTGATGCTGCACCGGGCAATCTTCGGATCGTACGAACGGTTCATCGGAATCCTGATCGAGCATTATGCCGGCAAGTTCCCGCTGTGGCTCGCCCCGGTGCAATCAGTGGTGGCGACCATCGTATCGGATGCAGACAATTATGCGGGCGAAGTCGCGGCGAAGCTGGCGGCGGCCGGTATCCGCGTCGAGACCGACCTTCGCAACGAGAAGATCAATTACAAGGTACGCGAGCACAGCCTCGCCAAGGTTCCACTGCTGCTCGTCGTCGGCAAGCGCGAGGCCGAGGAGGGCACCATCGCCGTGCGTAGACTCGGCAGCGACGACCACCAGAAGATGATGAGCCTCGACGATGCGGTCGCAATGATCGCGGCTGAAGTGGTGCCGCCGGATCTCCGGGATCGGTAGTCCTGACGCGACTCCGCCACAGGTCGCGGCAAAAATGACTCATATTTGTTCACACGCACTTTTCATCGCGCCCGCAAGTGCCTAACTCCCGCGGCTAACGAACAACTTTTCTGGAGACTGCATATACCGCCGCCCTATCCGCGCCGTCCGATGGCGCCCCCGCCGCCAATGAGCGGCCCCCGCTTCAACGAGTTCATCCAGTCGCCGAAGGTGCGGGTGATCGATGAGAACGGCGAAAACCTGGGCGTGATGTTTACGCGCGAAGCGTTCGAGCAGGCACAGGAAGTGGGCCTCGACCTGGTCGAGATTTCACCCAACTCTGATCCGCCTGTCGCCAAGTTTCTCGACATCGGGCGCTACAAGTATGAGGCGCAGAAGAAGGCTAACGAGCAGCGCAAGAAGCAGAAGACGCAGGAGATCAAGGAGATCAAGATGCGTCCGAACATCGACGACCACGACTATGACACGAAAATGAAGAAGGTCTTCGAGTTCCTCGAGGAAGGCGACAAGGTTAAGGTCACCATGCGCTTCCGCGGCCGCGAAATGGCGCATGGCGAGCTCGGCATGGCGGTACTCCGGCGAGTACAGGAGCAGACTGCCGAAATGGCTAAGGTCGAGGCGCATCCGCGCATGGAAGGCCGCCAGATGCTGATGGTGCTCGCGCCGAAGTAATCGGCGGGCGGACGCACCGCTTACTTACACTGCTGTTGCCAAATTGCTGCAGGCGCGCGGCATTGTTGTCGTTGCGCCCACGCAATCGCTTCCCTTTGCACTCATTTCGGGATTAGCGTCTCCGCCGACCGGGCTCCTACGCCCGAGGGGGAGAGAGATATGATCCGCAAGTCCGCGTGGCTGCTTTCGGCAGGCGTGTTTGTTCTGGCAACTCCGGCGATTGGGCAAACGACGCCGCCCAGCACCGAAACCGGAAAGCCGACGACGGCGCCGACGACGCAAAGCGCATCGTCACAGCCACCGGCGGTCCAGAACCAGGCGCGCGAGCAGCAGCCGGTCAACACCGGCGACATCGTTATCACCGCGACTCGCCGTAACCAGGCTCTCTCCGACGTGCCGATGGCGGTCAGCGCGGTCACGGCGCAGAACCTTCAATACACTGGCGCGACGGATATCCGTCAGCTCAACCAGCTGGCTCCGTCGCTGCTCGTATCTTCGACGTCTTCGGAAGCGGGCGCCGCCGTCGCGCGCATTCGCGGCATCGGCACTGTCGGCGACAATCCCGGCCTCGAAAACTCGGTGGGTCTGTTCATCGACGGCGTCTACCGTTCGCGTACCGGCATCGGCCTCACCGATCTGGGACCGATCGACCGGATCGAGGTGCTGCGCGGCCCGCAGGGAACCTTGTTCGGGCGCAACACCTCGGCGGGCCTGATTTCGGTCATCACCGCCAAGCCCCGATTTACGCCTGAAGTCGACGGCCAGATCGACGTCGGCAACTATAATTTCCGCCGTATCCAGGCGAGCGCCACAGGTCCTGTCAGCGACACGATTGCAGTCCGGCTCGACGGCGTGTGGGACAAGCGTGACGGCTTCCTGAAAGATGTAATCTCGGGTCGTCGCATCAATGACCGCGATCGTTGGGGGCTACGCGGGCAAGTCCTGTTCCAGCCAAGCACCAACTTCTCGTTCCGACTCATCGGCGATTATTCGAAACAGAAAGAAGAATGCTGCGGCGCGCCGTTCCTACCCGCGCATGACACCACAGCCGCCGGAGAGGGACCGTCGACGATTGCTGCGATTGAACGCGCGCTCGGCGGAGTCATCGAGGACGATCCGTTCAAGCGGCTGACGTCGATTACACCCGGGCGGAACTATCGCAGCGATGTGACGGACTGGGGTATTTCCGGCGAGGGCGTCTACGACTTCGGCGGGGCCGAGCTGACCTCGATCACTGCCTACCGCTATAACAAATACACCCGCGGGCAGGACGCCGATTTCAACAATCTCGACATCCTCTACCGCGACGGCAACGGCGGTGCGTACAATCGCTTCAAGACCTTCACCCAGGAACTTCGCCTGCAGGGCAACGCCTTCAACAACCATCTCGATTGGTTGGTCGGCGGCTATTACGCGAACGAAAAGCTGACCCTTCGCGACAATCTCGCCTACGGCGCGGACTACGACCGTTATTCCAACTGCCTCGTTGCGGCGAATTTCGCTGGCAACCCGCTGATCGGACCAGGCATTCTTGCGCCTGGAGCGTCGCCGACCTGCTTCAACCCGCTCGTTGCGGCGGGAGTACGCGGCGCGCTCGTCACGGCGTTCAACGGTGCGGTCATGGGCGGCAATATCCCGCTCGCAACGCAAATAGCTGGACAGATCACCGCACTGTCGGCGTTCGCACGACTGAACAATACGGGAGGCCCCGGCGTCGCGTTGGACTTCAGTTCGCCGCCTTTCACAAACAGCGGCTTCTCGAACTTGGCGGGGGCGCTCGGTTTCCCGACGCTGGCCGGATCGGCAATCGACGATCTCTACAATCAGAAGAGCAACAACTGGGCGCTCTTCACGCACGACATCATCTCGATCACCGACCGACTGAAGCTGACGCTCGGTGCTCGTTATACGCATGAGAAGAAGACGCTGAACGCCGATCTCACGGACAACAACGTTCTGTGCACGTTCTACGCAGCGTTCATTCCGAGCTTGCAGACGCTGCCATGCGTCAGTCCGAGCGTTCCGGGCGGATCCTTCTCGCTCAACGACAGCCAGACGGAGTCGAGGGTCTCGGGCACGGCGGTGCTGAGCTACCGGGTCACTGACCGTCTGCTCACCTACGCCAGCTACTCTCGCGGCTATAAGGCGGGCGGCTTCAATCTCGATCGGTCAGCATTATTCCGTAGCATCGATCCGGGCCTTGGACCCCAGCCGTTCCCGCTGTCGGGGAACGGCTCGATCTGCGCGTTCGTCGGACAGCCGAATTGCAACGGCAACGTTGCTTCGGGCGCGGACCTGAGGTTCAAGCCGGAGATCAACGACGCGTTCGAGATAGGCGCCAAGTTCCACGGGCGCGGAATCGACCTCAATTTGGCTCTGTTCCACCAGGTGTTTCGCGACTTCCAGCTGAACACGTTCAACGGCCTCAACTTCGTCGTCGAGAACATCAACAGCTGCAGCAACAATCTCAATGGCGCGGACCGCGACAACAATTCGTTCACCGGCGCCTGCACGGGCAGTCTGCGCGGCGGCGTAAAGAGCCAGGGCTTCGAGCTGGAAGCCTTCACTCGTCCTATTCGTGACGTGCAGTGGAACGCCGGCATTACGATGGCCGACACAAAGTATCGTGACAATCTCGTCGGCGCGAACGGCCAGCCATTGACCAGCGCTTTGTTCCAGTTGCCCGGTCGTCGAATATCCAATGCGCCGGAGTGGACGGTGACAAGCTCCGTCGCATGGACGCCACCGATCGGTGACTCGGGTCTGCGCGGGCTTCTTTATTTTGACGGCCGCTACATGAGCAGCTTCAACACGGGTTCCGATCTCGACATCGAGAAGACGCAGAAGGCGTTCACGGTGTTCAACGCTCGCATTGGGTTGCACGGGCCATCGGACGCCTGGGGGATCGAGTTCTGGGGCCAGAACCTGTTCGACAAGCATTTCATTCAGGTGGCTTTCGACGCCCCGCTTCAGGGGACGGGTACGACGCGCGGGGTTCAGGCGGGATTTTATCCGGTCGCGACGCAGCTCTATGGCGCGTTCCTCGGCGAGCCTCGTACCTGGGGTGTTACGCTTCGCGGCAAGCTCGGCTTCAGCCGGCCGGCGCCGCCGGCATACGTGCCCCCGCCCGCACCGCCGCCGCCAGTGGTCGAGCAACCGGCGCCGCCGCCACCCCCGCCTCCGCCGCCGCCACCGGCGGCACCCGAGCGCGGCTAAAATCGGGTTGATGAAATCGGGCCTCGCCGTTCGGCGGGGCCCTTCTTCTATGCGGCCCGGGCTTCTGCGGGCTCGTTCGCCGCGGCGAGAAGCTCGGATCGAAGAGCTTCGATCTCTCCGCTCTCGAGCTTCTTCCCGTCAGCGCGGGTAAGATAAAACACGTCGACCGCCCGCTCGCCGTAGGTTGCGATGTGTGCGGAATGGATGTGGTGACCCTGGCCGTGGATCGCCGCCGTCAGCGCCGCAAGCAGCGCTGGCCGGTCTCGAGCATTCACTTCGACGACCGTCGTCCGCGTGGAGGCGCGATCCGCGATGGCAACGGACGGCGCGACCTCAAAGGCGCTGCTTCGTGCCCGGCGGGGGTCGCCGGCGGGCAGCGGCTGTGGCGATGCGCTGAGAAGCGCGGCCTCGACCGACCGCGCCAGACGGCCGCGCAGCCGCCGGTCCAGGTAGGGCTTTCCGCGTCCGTCGAGCACGAGCAAATTGTCCAGGGCCATTCCATCTCGCGTCGTGTGAATGCGAGCGTCGATGATGTTCGCGCCTCCCGAGGCGAGCCCCGCGCAGATACGATAGAAGAGGCCCTCGCGATCGGGCGTGAAGACGCTGACGCGCGTGGCGCCTGTTTCGGGATCGTCGTCCACCGTGACGCTTGGCTTAGGCTCACCGATCCGTGCTTCTGCTTCCGCAACCTGTCTTGCGTTCGCGACCTGCCAGGGAAGCGGCTCGGCGAGCCAATAGCTGTCGGGCAGCCGCTTCGCGTGTGCGCGGATCGCGCTCGGCTTCCAGCCCAGCTCGGTTGCGAGCTCCTGTTGTCGCGCCGCGACGAGCTCGGTTCGGCCGTGCTGTTTATGACCGAGGCGAAGCCGTTCCTCCGCGGCTTCGAACAGCGTCCGCAGAAGCGTGCGCTTCCACTCGCTCCAGATGCCCGGTCCGACGGCGCGGATATCGACCACGGTGAGGACGAGCAGGAGACGGAGCCGCTCCGGGCTTTGCACCTGATGGACAAAGTCTTCGATGGTCTTGGGATCGGTGAGGTCGCGCTTGAATGCTGTCGAGGACAGCAGCAGGTGGTACCGCACGAGCCAGGAAACCGTCTCGGTCTCAGCTGCATCGAGGCCGAACCTTGGAGCCAGCTTCAGCGCGATCTCGGCGCCGATGACACTGTGATCACCGCCACGACCCTTGGCGATATCATGCAGTAGGACCGCCACATAGAGCACTCGGCGAGAAGCGATCTGCTTATTGAAAATAGCAGTCGAAAGCGGATGGTCTTCCTTGAGCTCACCACGTTCGATCGCCGCCAAAAGGCCGATGGCGCGGATCGAATGCTCATCCACCGTATAATGATGGTACATGTCGAACTGCATCTGCGCGACGACACGGCCGAAGTCGGGAACGAAGCGCCCGAAGACTCCGGCCTCATTCATCCAGCGCAGCACCAGCTCCGGACGATCGATGCAGGCGAGCACTTCCATGAAGAGCGCGTTCGCGCGCGGGTCGTCCCGGACCTTGCGGTCGATCAGCACCGCGTCGCGCGTCGCGGCGCGCATGGCAGCGGGATGGATCTCCAGCCGTTCTCGCGCGGCAACCGCAAACAGCTCGATCAAGCGAATTGGATCGGAGCGGAAGTACTCATCCGACGGTATTGAGAGCCGCCCGCGGTCGAGCATGAAACCGGCCAGCCGCTTGGGCCGCCGGCGGATCGTCGGCAGCGCAAAGCGAAATCCTTTCTTGCCCAATTGTTCGTCGAGCTGCGCAAGGAAAACACCAGTAAGGTCGCCGACCGCTTTCGCGTTGAGGAAGTAGAATTGCATGAACCGCTCGACTGCCGATTTTCCCGGCCGGTCGGCATAGTGCATGATCTCTGCGATGCGTCGTTGATAGTCGAAGCTGAGCCGCTCCTCGGCACGGCCCGCGAGCAGATGTAGGTGGCAGCGGACGGCCCAGAAGAAGCGCTCCGCGCGGTCGAATCGCCGGAACTCGGCGGCGGTCAGCAGCCCCGCACCGACGAGGTCCGAGGGCCGCTCGACGCCGTGAACGTACTTGCCGATCCAATAAAGCGTATGAAGGTCGCGAAGGCCACCTTTTCCGTCCTTGACGTTCGGCTCGACGACGTAGCGGCTGTCGCCCATCTTCACGTGCCGCTCGTCACGCTCCGCGAGCTTTGCCGAAACGAATTCGGCCGCTGTGCCGGCAACGACATCCTTCCGGAAGCGGCGCATTGCGGCATCGAAGAGCTTGTCGTCGCCCCACAGCCATCGCGCCTCGAGGATTGCGGTGCGGATCGTCATGTCTTTCTTCGCGAGCGCAATCAGCTGAGGAATTGAGCGGGCGGAATGGCCCACTTTAAGCTTGAGATCCCACAGCAGATGAAGCGTTACTTCGGCCGCACGCTCTTGGTCACCTGTTGGCGCCTTCTCCGTAAGGAACATCAGGTCGAGGTCGCTGAATGGCGCCATCTCACCGCGCCCGGTGCCACCTAGACCGACGAGCGCCAGACCCTCGGCGGCCTTGGCCACGGCCGCGTCCCGAGTAGCGAATTCGTAGGCCAACCGAACGAGCTGGTCATGAAGGAAGGCCGTCGCTTGCGCCGCGGCCCTGCCGTTGCCCGGCTGCTCAATAAGCCGTTTCGCGATTTCGGCGCGTCCATACTCGAGTGCCCCGCGCAGGATCGCGGCCGCTTCGGCTTCGGTTTTCTTGCCGGCGCGCACTCCGGCCAAGCGCTCGGCAATCGCCCGCCGGTCAATGATCGCGCGGCGATTTTCGACGTCGAGGAAGCTCATCACCCTTGCTCGGTCGCCAGTCTCTTAAGCCGATATAGGGTTTCGAGCGCCTCGCGCGGAGTCAGGCTGTCGGGCTCGATCTCGTTGATAGCCAAGAGGAGCGGATCGGGCGAATGCTCAGCTTTCGCGGTGGCGGCGAATAGAGGAAGGTCGTCAAGGCCGGCGGCGATTCCTCCAGTCGCGTCGCGGCCTGCTTCCAGCTTGCTCAGCACCGATCGGGCACGTGAGACAACCGCCGGAGGAAGACCGGCTAGCTTGGCGACGGCAATTCCGTAGCTGCGGTCGGCCGCTCCTTCGGCGACTTCGTGGAGAAGGACGAGGTCGCCCTTCCACTCGCGGGCGCGGACATGGTGGAGCGACAGGGCGTCGAGGCGTCCCGCGAGGCGTGTGAGCTCATGATAGTGCGTGGCGAACAAGGTCCGGCATTTCGCCTGGTCGTGCATTGCCTCGACGACGGCCCAGGCAATTGCGAGTCCGTCGTAGGTTGAAGTGCCGCGGCCGATTTCGTCGAGGATGACCAGACTTTTGGGAGTCGCCTGCGCGAGGATCGCCGCGGTCTCGACCATCTCGACCATGAAAGTGGACCGGCCACGCGCGAGATTGTCGGAGGCTCCGACACGACTGAACAGGCGGTCGACGATACCGACCTTCGCGCTCGCTGCGGGGACGAAGGCTCCAGCCTGAGCAAGGACCGCGATCAGCGCGGTCTGGCGCAGGAAGGTCGATTTGCCGCCCATGTTCGGACCCGTGATCAGCCACAGCCGGTCGTTGCGGCCCATCGAAAGATCGTTGGCGATGAACCGCTCGCTTGTTTCCTTCAGTGCGCTTTCGACAACCGGATGACGGCCGGCTTCGATCTCAAGGCAGGGCTCGTCGATCAGGTGCGGTGCGGTCCAATTGCCCTCAGCCGCACGATGGGCGTGCGAGGCCGCCACGTCGATGCGCGCAATGGCTTCAGCGGTCGCGGTGATCTGAGGCGCCGCGGCAACGGCTAATGCAGTCAATTCGTCAGCATGCGCGGCCTCGGCGGCGAGCGCATGGGCGCCCGCCTCGACGACGCGAGATGCTTCCTCATGCAGCTCGGGCGAATTGAATCGGACAACTCCGGCAAGTGTCTGACGGTGGGTGAAGCCGCTGTCCGGCGCCATCAGCCTGTCGGCGTTCTTCGCCGATACTTCGACATGATAGCCGAGCACGGCATTGTGGCGGATCTTGAGCGAGGCAACGCCGGTCGAGTCGCGATAGCGGCTCTCGAGCGCGGCGATCGCCCGTCGGCCTTTCGAAGCGGCTTCACGCAGCGCATCCAGCGCCGGATCGTAACCTTCCGCGATGTAGCTGCCCTTGGAAGAGTCTATCGGCGGTGAATCGACCAAGGCCGCTCGAAGACGATCGACAAGCGCGGCATGGCCGCCGAGCAGCGGCAGAAGGTGATCGAGGAACGGCGGCCGATCAGGTTCCGGGCCGAGCTCATCGCGAAGACGTGCCGCGGCTCCCAGCCCGTCGCGAAGCTGCGCAAGATCGCGGGGAGTTCCCCGCCCCGCAGCCAGTCGCGCCAACGCGCGCGCGAAGTCGGGCATGGCCTTGAGCGATGAGCGAACGCGCTCGCGGCGAATAGCATCGTCATGGAACCATGCGACTAGTGCGAGCCGACGTTCGATCGAACTCCTCTCGGTCAGGGGTGCGCTGACGTCTTCGAAGAGCAAGCGTCGACCCGCGGCAGTCTGACAGCGATCGATCTCCGCAAGCAGGCTGCCCGCAACAGTCCCGGAAATGGAGCGCGTCAATTCGAGGCTGTCGCGCGTTGCGGCGTCAATGGCCATGTGGCTCGATCTGGCAATGCGGCGTGGCGCATCGAGCAAAATGCCCGCACCTTTCTGCGTCGCGTCGAGATAGGCGAGGAGCCCGCCGGCAGCCGCCAATTCCGCGCGTAATGGAGCGCCGATGCCGTCGAGCGTAGCCAGACCGAAGCGGGTCCTGAGTGCCCGCTCTCCCGCGAGACTGTCGAAGCCGCCCTTGCCCGCGGAAGTGCGAATGCCCGGTACTGACGCCTCGGCGATCACCTCGGCCGCCGAGAGTCGGGCGAGCTCGGCTGCAAGCTCTCCGGGCCCGCAGGCGATCAGCTCGAAGCGTCCGGTCGAGATATCGGCGGCCGCAATTGCCCAATCCTCTCCAGCGCGACCAATTGCCGCCAGCCAGTTGGCCGTGCTCGATTCAAGCAATGTCTCTTCGGTCAGCGTGCCCGGTGTCACCAGCCGGATGATTGCGCGCTCAACCAGCGCCTTCGAGCCGCGTGCCTTGCGCGCCTCTGCCGGGCTCTCTGTCTGCTCGGCGATGGCGACGCGGTGACCAGCCTTTATCAAGCGCGCGAGATACGTCTCAGCCGAATGAACGGGGACGCCGCACATCGGAATCGGCTCGCCAGAATCCTCACCGCGTTTGGTCAGCGCGATGTCGAGACAGCCTGAGGCGACTTTCGCATCGTCGAAGAACAGCTCGAAAAAGTCGCCCATCCGATAGAAGAGCAGCGCGTCGCCTGCCTCTTCCTTGAGACGCCGGTACTGGGTCATCATCGGTGTTGGAGCGTCGGCGCGGGCCATGGTCAGACCCTAGCCGCTTCGACCGTCATGCTGAACTTGTTTCAGCATCCATGATCACGGCTTCCACAACTTTCCGTTCAGGTGTTCATGGATACTGGCCTCCGTCAGGATGACGCGGAAGCAGGTCTCCGCTAAGGCGCGGCGCCATGTCGGAAAGCAACGTCAGATATACGGAGGCCGAGGCGCTGGAATTCCATGCTCGCGGCCGGCCCGGAAAGATCGAGATAATCGCGACCAAGCCGATGGCGACACAGCGCGATCTCGCTCTGGCCTATTCACCTGGGGTCGCCGTTCCAGTGCGCGCGATCGCCGAGGATCCGGGCTGCGCCTACGACTTTACCGCCAAGGGCAATCTGGTCGCCGTCATCTCCAACGGCACTGCCATCCTGGGGCTCGGCAATCTCGGAGCGCTCGCCGCCAAGCCGGTGATGGAAGGCAAGGCAGTGCTGTTCAAGCGCTTCGCCGACGTGGACGCGATCGACATCGAGGTGAAGACTGAGGATGCGAGGCGCTTCATCGATGCGGTTGAACTGCTCGAGCCGAGCTTCGGCGGGATTAACCTCGAAGATATCGCCGCTCCCGATTGTTTCATCATCGAGCAAACGCTGCGCGAGCGGATGAACATTCCGGTCTTCCATGACGATCAGCATGGAACCGCGATCATCACCGCGGCCGGACTGATCAACGCCTGCCATCTGACGGGTCGCAAGCTCGCCGACATACAGGTGGTGGTGAACGGCGCCGGGGCTGCGGCGATCGCTTGCACCGAGCTTATCAAAGCGATGGGGGTGCGCGGCGACCATGTGATCATGTGCGACCGCAAGGGCGTGATTTCGAAGGACCGGACCGACCTGGATCAATGGAAGTCGGCACATGCTGTGGAAACCGACAAGCGAACGCTCGCCGAGGCGTTGGTGGGCGCCGACGTGTTCCTCGGCCTGTCGGCGGCGAACGTGCTGACTCCGGCGATGGTGAAGACGATGGCGAAGGAGCCGATCATCTTTGCGATGGCCAATCCCGACCCGGAGATCTGGCCCCCGGATGCGATGGCCGCGCGACCGGATGCCATCATCGCGACCGGCCGCTCGGACTTCCCGAATCAGGTCAACAACGTCCTTGGCTTTCCTTTCATCTTCCGCGGTGCGCTCGACGTCCGGGCGACCGCGATCAACGAGACGATGAAGATTGCAGCGGCGGAGGCGATCGCGGAGCTCGCCCGCGAGCCCGTGCCGGAAGAAGTTGCCGCGGCCTATGGCGGCCGCTCACAGAGCTTCGGGCGCGATTACATCATCCCTGCGCCGTTCGATCCGAGGCTGATGGAAACGGTGTCCTCGGCGGTGGCCGAAGCGGCCGTGCAAAGCGGCGTCGCGCAAAAGCCGATCGCCAACATGGAGGCTTACCGACAGGAGCTGCGCGCGCGGCTCAACCCGACCGTTTCGGTGATGAGCCTGGCTTACGAAAACGCCCGGGCGAACCCGAAACGCGTGCTGTTCGCCGAAGGCGAGGAGCCGAACGTGCTTAGGGCGGCGATCGCCTTCAAGGAAGCCGGCTACGGCACGCCCGTACTGGTGGGACGCGAGGACGTGTACCGACTGCTGCAGGAAATGGGCGTCGACAATCCGCGCGATTACGAGGTCCTCAACAGCCGCAACTCTCCGCTCGTGGGCCGCGCGGTCGACTATATCTACGAGAAGCACCAGCGCCACGGCATGTTGCGCCGTGAGATCGAGCGGATGGTCAACCAGGACCGCAATTATTTCGCGGCAGCCATGCTCGCGCTCGGTGAAGCTGATGCGATGATTACCGGGACGACGCGTCCGTTCAGCCAGTCGCTAAGGCAGGTGCGCACGGTGATCGATGACGAGCCGGAAGCCACGCCGTTCGGAATCAATGTCATCGTAGGCCGCAGCCACACGATTCTCATTGCGGACACGGCTGTGACAGAACGCCCGACTGCCGAGCAATATGCGGCCATCGCGATGCGTGCCTCGGGCTTTGCGCGGCGCATGGGCCTGGAGCCGCGGGTCGCCTTCACGAGCTACACCACGTTCGGCAATCCGCCGGGAATGCACATTGAAGGCCTCCGCGAGGCCGTGAAGCTTCTGGACGGTTTTCAAGCCGACTTCGAATACGAAGGCGAAATGGCGCCGGACGTAGCGCTCAACTATGAGCTGCAGCGGCGTTACTATCCGTTCTCGCGCTTGTCAGGGCCGGCGAACATCCTGGTCATGCCTGGCCTTCAATCGGCAAGCATATCCGGCAAGCTTTTGAAGGAGCTGGGCGGCGAAAGCGTGCTCGGACCCTATGTTCTCGGTCTTGAGATGCCCGTGCAAATCGCACCAATGACGGCGAGCGCATCGGATCTGGTGATGCTTGCGGTGCTGGCCGGCGGCGACGCACACGTGCGTCAGCAGCGGCAAAGCGCGAGAGCTAAATCCGCTCGACGGAGCTGATCGGATCCGCCTCGCGCAGTGCGGCGATAATCGCGTGCAGGTGCGCCAGATCGTGCACCTCGATGTCGAGATGAAAGGTCTGGAAGCTGCCGTCGCGGTGCACCAGTTGAAGGTTGATGATGTTGGCGTGCTTGGCGCCGAGTATCCCCGACATAGTGCCGAGAGCACCGGGGATGTCGCGCAGGATTACCGCGAGCCGTGCCGCGCCGCCGTCCGAGCCTTCGCCCCAGGCGAGGTCAAGCCAGTCGGCATCGACTCCGCTTGCCAGCGTGTCGCAGCCGATGACGTGGACCTCAATCTCCTCGTCCTCGCGCCTCAAGCCGACGATGCGGTCACCCGGAATGGGATGGCAGCATTGGGCGAGATGATAGGCAACGCCGGGCGTCAGGCCCTTGATCGAGATCGCCTTGCGCTGGCCGAGCGGACGGGGAGCGACGTCGCCGCCGGCTGAGCCGGGCATCAACGCCTCCATGAGCGCGTCATCGCTGATTCGCTTGCGCGCGATCGCGATCATCAACTCATCCTCGTTCTCGATCTTGAGCTTCTTGAGCGAGCGTTTCTGGGCGTCCTTGTCCAGTTCGGCCGGCAGCCGCGCAACGATCTCATCGTAGATCTTGCGACCGAGCTCGATCGTCTCCTCGCGCTCCTTGTGCCGGACGAAGCGGCGGACGCCCGCGCGCGCTTTGCCGGTGGCGACGAAGCGAAGCCAGGACGGCTGCGGGTGCTGCGCCTCCGAGGCGAGGATTTCGACCTGGTCGCCGTTTTCAAGCATGGTTCGCAGCGGGACCACTCGACCGTTGATCTTTGCCCCGACTGTACGGTCGCCGAGGTCGGTGTGCACGGCGTAGGCAAAGTCGACCGGCGTCGCGCCTTTCGGCAGCTGGATCAGCTCGCCCTTGGGTGTGAAGGCGAAGATGCGGTCCTGGTACATCGCCATTCGCGTATGCTCGAGCAGCTCCTCTGGGCTCTCGGCGTGCTCCAGGATCTCGACGAGATCATCGACCCAGGGGATGTTGACGTCGCCCTTGGGTTTGCCTTCCTTATAGGCCCAGTGCGCGGCAAGCCCGCGCTCGGCGCGCTCGTGCATCGCGCGATCGCGGATCTGAATCTCGATCCGCATCTTGGAATCGTGAATGACCGACGTGTGCAGGCTCTGGTAGCCATTGCGCTTCGGCGTCGAGATGTAGTCCTTGAAGCGGCCGGGGACCATCGGCCAGCGGCCGTGGATGAGGCCGAGCGCTTCATAACATTCGCCCACGTCGTTCACTATGATGCGAAAGGCCATGACGTCGGAGAGCTGCTCGAAACTGATGTGCCGCTCCGCCATCTTCTTCCAAATGGAATATGGATGCTTCTGGCGTCCGGTGACCTCCGCTTCGAGGCCGTTGTCGGCGAGATAGAGCTGGAGGCCGAGACCGATACGGTTGACGAGGTCGCCGCCCTGTTCCGTAAGCTGCTTGAGGCGCCGCGTGATGGAGGCGTAGGCGTCAGGCTCCAGCTCCCGAAATGCCAGCGTCTGCATCTCGGTCATCATCTCGTACATGCCGATCCGCTCGGCGAGCGGCGCATAGATATCCATCGTCTCGCGAGCGATGCGGCGCCTTTTCTCCTCCGACGGGATGTGATGAAGCGTACGCATGTTGTGGAGTCGGTCGGCGAGCTTCACGAGAAGCACGCGGATATCGTCACTGAGTGCGAGCAGGAACTTGCGCAAATTCTCCGCGGCCCGCTCATTCTCCGACTGAGCCTCGATCTTGCTGAGCTTGGTGACGCCATCGACCAGGCGCGCCACGTCCTTCCCGAATAGTTTTTCGATCTCATCGGGCGTGGCGAGCGTGTCCTCGATCGTGTCGTGGAGGATCGCGGTGGCTATCGTCTGATCGTCTAGCTTGAGTTCGGTCAGAATCCCCGCAACCTCGATCGGATGGCTGAAATAAGGATCGCCGGACGCACGAAGCTGCGACCCGTGTGCCTTCATTGAGAAGACATAGGCGCGGTTGATCAGCCCCTCGTCGGCGTCGGGGTCATAGGTCCGTACCTTCTCGACCAGCTCGTACTGTCGAAGCACGTACCTAAGATGGGGGAGTGAAGCGCTTTTGTGCAAGCGCGAAAGGAAGGGGCCACGCTGAGGGAGCGACGCGTGGACCCCGGGAAGCTATTGAGCGGCGACCGCCTGAGCTGAGGCCGCGCCAGCCTTGGCGGCCGAATTGCACTGGCCCAACTCGGAGGCCGTGAAGGCCCGACCATCCACCAGGAAGCTGTCGATGCGGCCTGCGTGCTTTGCCAGCGACTGGCACAACACGATGGGACGGCTCTCCTCAGTGGCGCCTTGGCATGCAGCAGGGCCGCAATTCCAGACGATGTCGCGGGCAATGAAACGCCCGGAGGCCGGGACGGTGGGCGTTGCAGAATAATTGGAAGCAGCGGCGGCCGTGGCGCCGAGCGTAAGTGCTGAAAGAGTGAGAGCCAGACGCAGCATCGCAATACCTCCTGTTCAGTTGCGATTCAAAACTATATATAAGACAGTTTCACATTGCAACTGTTTTTTGGAACCGCGATGTGCTTTGATGAGATTCAGCAGGGGAGAGGAAACTGGATGGCGGCAGGTTCGCTGACGTCGCATATCGACCGCTTCAGGGAGGCGGCGCTGTCCTGTCCCATTCCCGCGGCCGTCGACTTGATCGGCGAAAAGTGGGCATTCCTGATCCTCCGTGGCGCTCTCAATGGCCTTCAGCACTTCGAGGAATTCCAGGCCGGCCTCGGAATTGCGCGCAACATCCTTTCCGATCGCCTCGCAAAGATGGTCGCCGGCGGAATCCTCAAGCGGACTCCGGACCCATCCGACAAGCGCCGCGTGATCTATTCGCTCACACCCAAGGGCGAAGGATTGCTCCCGGTTGTCCTTGCGCTTCGTCAGTGGGGCGAGGAGTGGGGCTATGGCAAGATGAAGATCGTGCTGGCGGACGAGCGAGATCGCAAGCCCGTCCGCAAGATTTGCGTGCAAGCACAAGACGGTCGGCCGCTCGCGCTTGACGAGCTTACTTGGATCGACCGCGAGGACGCGGGCCTTCCGCCAATCAAGGCCGCTGCCGAATAGCTACTCGAGGCTTAGGACATGATCGCGAAGAGCGCGCGCATCGTGGAGAGCGTTGTGCGGTACCTTGCTGTTCGCAGCCGTGCTGAACCCTGACAGCAGAAGTAGCCGAAAGGTCAAGGATGGCACGTCGACGGTCAGTCCCGGCCCAATCGTCAAAAGACTGCAAATCTGGCTGATGTCTTCCGGCCAATCGGCCACAATTTCGAGTTGGATAGGATCGCCGCAAGACGAAAGGATCTGTGCCTCGTGCTCACGCCTGAGCCAGCCAGAAAGTTCGCGGGCCGCATCCTCGGGTGTCAAGCGAGGCGAGATGAGTGTCTCAGGGACAGTGTCGAGATAGGGAACGACGTTCTGCTCCACCCAAGGCTGGACTGAGCCTGACCAGTCGAGCGTTACGTAGAACTCCTGACCACCGTCCTCCGGGACTAATGCCAGGGATAAGAGGGCTCCGCCCCAGCCGTTATATTCGGTGTCGAGGAAGTATCTCAGCGAGGCACCGCGGCGGAACATTGATCGGTCGGCAAAGGCTTGCCCTTGCGGCAGCGTTCTTCGGCGAGACGGATTTGCTTGCCGCGTTCCTCATCCTGCTTGCGCGCCTCACGACCACGTTTCTCATCGGCTTCGGACTGGCTGGTGGTGACAGCGTCCACGCCCGCGGACGCCACTTTCACCGGCAAAGTGGCGACGTCGACAGCAGTCTTTGCGACTGTGCCGACGATACAGCCCGACAGCGAGGCGGGCAGAATAAGCAAGAGCGCGCGCTTCATATTGGGAGCGTCGCAGAAGTTGGCTGAAGCGGCAATGACCGATCAGAGCGTCATCGCCTCATTCGCAAGCTCTTCAGCTTGCATGAGGAGCGACTCGTCGGCCTCGGAACCCGGTGGCAGAGCCTCGCGGCCGACGATCACCATCAACGGCACAGCCATCGGAGTGATCCGGCCGAGCTCCACGTGAAGCATGGTCGCCGACGCTCGATCGACCAGGCGGACGAGTCGTCCGAGCTCGGTCATTCGTCGCCGAGCATCGTCCCATGCGGCGCGCAGCAGCAGATGCTCAGGCTCGTAGCGGCGCAGGACGTCGTAGATGAGATCGGTTGAGAAACTGACCTGGCGGCCGGTCTTCTTCTTTCCAGGGTGCTGGCGCTCAACGAGGCCGCCAATGACCGCAACTTCGCGGAAGGCGGTTTTCAGGAGATAGGAGCTTTCGACCCAATCGATAAACTCCTGCTCGAGGATGTCGGCGGAGAAGAGCGACTTGGGGTCACGGATCGGCTCAAGTCCGTAGCAGGCGAGGCCGTAGTCGTTAGCAACGAAACCCAGCGGCTTGAGCCCGGCCTTCTCCATCCGTTTTGTGAGCAGCATTCCTAGCGACTGGTGCGCGTTCCAGCCTTCGAAGCTGTAGGCGACCATGAAATGCTGCCCTTCGTGCGGGAAGGTCTCGACTAGCAGCTGGTGCGGCTCAGGTAGGACCGAGCGTTCGGATTGGACCTCCAGCCATTCGCGCACGTCGTCGGGGAAGCGGTGCCAGTCGTTGCGGTCGGCGAGCATCTGGCGCACGCGATTGGCGAGGTGCGTCGACATGGACATGCGCTGCCCGCCGTATGTGACGACCTGGCCCCGCTTGGATGAAGCGCGAACGATGATGTCGATGTCTTTGAACTGCTCGACCTCGAGGCTGAGGCCGGCGAAGAAGAACCGGTCGCCCGGCACGAGCGCCGACGCGAATCCTTCTTCGACTGTCCCGAGCTTGCGTCCATTGCGGAAGCGAACCGTGAGCAGCGGCTGCTCGACGATGACGCCGGCGTTGAGCCGGTGCTGCTGAGCGACGCTTGGCTTGGCGATGCGCCATATGCCTCCGGACTCGGACACCAGCCGGCGGAAGCGGTCATAGGCTTTGAGCGCATAGCCGCCGGTCGCGATGAAGTTGAGGATCTCCTCGAAAGTCTCCCGCTTGACGCCGCCATACGGGGTGGCGGAGCGAATCTCGGCGAGCATGTCGTCCTGCTGGAACGGAGCGGCGACGGCCATCGCTAGGACGTGCTGGGCGAGCACGTCGAGCGCGCCCGGCCGGAACACCTCGGGGTCGAGCTCGCCCTCGTCGATCGCGTCGAGCGCGGCGCGACCTTCCAGATATTCGAAGCGGTTGCCAGGGACGAGGATGCCTTTGCTGGGCTCGTCGAGCCGGTGGTTGGCCCGGCCTATGCGCTGCAAGAGACGCGACGAACCCTTGGGAGCGCCCATTTGCACAACCAGGTCGACATCGCCCCAGTCGATCCCGAGGTCGAGGCTCGCGGTCGCGACGAGACCGCGCAATTTTCCCGCGGCCATCGCCGCTTCGACCTTGCGGCGAGCCTCGACCGACAGGCTGCCGTGGTGAATGCCGATTGGGAGGCCCTGTTCGTTCTCGTCCCACAGCTTCTGGAAGATCAGTTCGGCGAGACCGCGCGTGTTGGAGAAGACGAGCGTGGTCTTATGCTGCTCAATGAGCCGCATCACGTCGGCGATCGCATGATATCCCGAATGCCCGCCCCACGGGATCTTGTTCTCGGGAATCAGGATTGAAAGGTCTGGCTCGACGCCCGGGTCGCCGGTGACGAGATCGACGAGCTCCATGTCGGCATCAGGAGCGAGCCAGGATCGGTAGGCGTCGGGATCGCTGATGGTCGCCGATAAGCCGACGCGGCGGAGATTGGGGGCAAGCTTTTGCAGGCGTGACATGGACAGCGAAAGCAGGTCGCCGCGCTTCTCCTTGGCGAAACCGTGGAGTTCGTCGACGACGATGGTCTTCAGGCCGTCGAACATCTGGGGCGAGTCGGGATAGCTCAGGAGCAGGCTAAGGGATTCCGGCGTGGTCAGAAGCAGCTGCGGAGGCTTGATCCGCTGCCGTGCCTTGCGGTCGGACGGCGTGTCGCCCGTGCGGGTCTCAACCCGAATGGGTAATTCCATCTCTTCGATCGGGCCGATGAGGTTGCGCTGGACGTCGACCGCAAGCGCCTTCAGTGGCGAAACGTACAGCGTGTGTAGCCCCTCGCTCGGACTTTCGGCCAGCTTGCAGATGGTTGGAAGGAAGCCGGCTAGAGTCTTGCCGGCGCCGGTCGCCGCGACGAGAAGCGCGCTTCGTTCGCGCCGCGCGAGCTCCAGCATCTCAAGCTGGTGGCGTCGCGGTTGCCAGCCCTTGGCTTTGAACCAGTCCGAAACGACTGGCGGCAGGTCAGCGATCCTCAGCTTTATCGGTCCCCTCGCGCCGGCGCTCTTCTTCCTCACGATAAAGCTCGCGTGTCCCCGCTTCGGTCGTGCTGCTGCTGATCTTTGAATGGCGGCGGACCACCAGCCAGATCAGGATGATCAGGAGGATCGCTGGCCCGATGATGCTGATGATCCAGAATTGGGCTACATCCATCCGCTCTCCTCCGTTTCCCGGAACCGGCCCGGCTTATCGCCTATATAGCTCCCGATGGCGCGATTGGGTTCCTGGATCGAGTCTCACCCTGAGGGGATCTACGTGCGCCCGGCCGACGCGTGGATCGACCCCTCGCAACCCAAGCCCAACGCGTTGATCACGCATGGCCATTCGGACCACGCGCGCGGCGGGCACGGCGCGGTTCTTGCTACAGCCGAGACTTTGGCGATCATGGAGGTCCGCTGCGGACCGCAGAACGGGCAGGCGATCGCCTATGACGAATGCATCCGGGTCGGCGATGTCGATGTCAGCTTCGTTCCTGCCGGACACGTGCTCGGCTCGGCACAGATCGTGCTCGAGCATAAAGGCGAGAAAGTGGTCGTGTCCGGTGACTACAAGCGCCGACCCGACCCGACGTGCGCCTGTTTCGTGCCGGTGCCCTGCGATATCTTCATTACCGAGGCGACATTCGGACTTCCTGTATTCCGCCATCCAGAGACCGGCAGCGAGATCGACCGGTTGCTGCATCGTCTGCACGCCGAACCGAACCGCTGTGTGCTGGTTGGCGCATATGCGCTTGGTAAAGCGCAGCGGATCATCTGCGAGCTGCGCGAGCGCGGGCACGAGCAGCCGATCTATTTCCACGGCGCGATCGAACGGCTGAACCAGCTCTATGAGAGCTTCGGCGTTTCGCTCGGCGAGCTTCGCCACACGGGCAACGCAACGAAACAGGAAATGGCCGGGCACGTGGTAATCGCCCCACCCGGAGCGCTCAACGATCGCTGGTCTCGGCGGCTGCCCGACCCGGTCACCGCGATGGCCTCAGGCTGGATGCACATCCGCCAGCGGGCGCGGCAGCGCAACGTGGAGCTGCCTCTGATCATTTCCGATCACGCCGATTGGGACGAGCTCACGATGACCATCCGCGAGCTGGAGCCTACCGAGGTCTGGATCACGCACGGCCGCGAGGAAGCGCTCAAGCATTGGTGCATGACGCACCAGATCAAGGCGTGCGAGCTGAACCTCGTCGGCTACGAGGATGAAGACGATTGAGGCTCGGGCGGTTGCCCCGCCATCGCCAAGATATTCTGCAACGCTTTCTGTGCCCGGTCGCGGTCGATCACCAGCGCTGCGGTCTGCGTAATCAGGTCGACCAGCAACAGGTCGCGGATCGTCGGTTCGCGCGGCTCACGATGGTACATGGCGAAGGTGCCGAGCACTTTGCGACCGCGCGTCAATATTGGGATCGACCAGCAGGCACGAAGCCCGTGCGGAAGGGCGACCTCCTTGTAATCGGCCCACAGCGGATCGGTCGCTATATCGCCGACGAAGACGGCCGCGCCCAGAAAAGCGGCCGTCCCACACGATCCAGCGCACGGACCGATCTCGGATCCGTCGATTTCCGCCATGTAAGCTGCCGGGAGGCTTGGCGCCGCCCCGTGACGCAGATGCTTTCCGTCCATATCCAGAAGGAGGATCGAGCCGAGCACGCCCGTGCGCGAGGTCGATTCGACGATCTTGATGAGTGCGCTCAGGGTCACCTCAAGTGGACTGTCGCCAATCGCCAGCTCAAGGACCTTGTTGTGAGCGGTCCGAAGCGCTTCGCTTCTCTTGTCGTCTGTAACATTATGGCCCTGGATGAAAACGCCGGAAGGCTGGCCATCGGTCGCCGGCAGCGGCTGGAAGACCAGGTCGACCTGAACTTCTTCTGTCGATCCATCCTCCCTGGCGACAGACAGCGACATACCGCGGCCCGTGAAAGCTTCGCCTGACCGGGCGACGCTATCAAGGATCTCGTCGACTCCTTGCCTGGTGAATTCGGGAAGCGCATTCGCCAGGGTCTTTCCGACCAGGCTGCCTCTGCCGACCAGTTCCAGGAACGCTTGATTGGCGACCGTAATCTTGTGGTCCGGTCCCTCGAGGAACGCCACGAAGCCCGGCGCCTGCTCGAACATGAGTTGGAGCCGTTCGTATTCGTTGTGACATGCGGACATCTGGTCCAGCATCGTGCCGTCATACATCAACGACGGGCCGTCGTCACGACGAGCGCCCAGTGCGCGATCGGACGGTCCTTGCGACTCCGTTACGACTGGCGCAAAAGCCCACGGCCATTGAAACGGGGAGGGCCCAATGTCCCATGCCGGCGGCTGCCATTGCGGCGCAATTCGGTATCGCGTTGAGGGTGAACCAATTCATGTCGATCTATGTCACTGCGTCGATTGCCGACGCAATTCCGGTGCGCCCGTGGTGTGCTGGGCGGGCTTCAAAGAATCTGACCTGACGTTGGAAAAGGGCCAGCCGAAAACCTTCAATTCTTCGGGTTCGGCGATGCGCGATTTCTGTCCCGACTGCGGAACAGGCCTCTTCTACCGGAACGATCAACTCCTGCCGGGCATTGTCGAGGTCCAATCCACCACGCTCGATGACCCGGAGAGCCTCGCGCCCCATCAGCATATTCAAGCGGCAGAGCGCCTCGGTTGGATGGAGCGGGCACACGAGCTGCCCTCGGTCCAGCGGTTCCCCGAATTGGCTTAATGCACCGCCTCGACGCGCTCCAGGCCAGATTTCGCCAGTTGATCGT
>JBEDUM010000174.1:0-16032 GCA_040414585.1 Sphingomicrobium sp.
AGATCGCCGAGCTGCTAGGCCGCAAGCATCTGCAGAAGGCTGCTTAAGGCATTTCGCCCCAGTAGCGCAGCAGGTTCGCCTGGATCAGCTGCAACCGGCTGAAATTTTCCTGGCTCAAGTTGTTGCCCTCGAGTGCGGCTACTTCGTTCAGCTCGAAGATCATCTGGCGATGGAACGGGTCCGGCACTCGGCTCTGTATGAAAGTGATCGCCACCAGCCGTTCGCCGCTCCTCACCGGTTCGACCTCGTGCAGCGTGTTTGACGGGTACAAGATTGTCTGTCCGGGCTGCAGCTTGAACCGCAATTCGCCATCGCCGAGGTGGACGCGAAGCGCACCGCCCTCATAGTCTTTGGGATCATTGAGGAAGATAGTACAGCTGATGTCGCTGCGCAGAGTTCCGCCCGGCAACGTCAGATACGCGGCATCGGCGTGTGCGCCGTAGTGCATCCCGGGCCGGTATCGTGTGAGCAGTGGCGGCGCGATCTGCACCGGGAACGCAAACTCCAGAAACTCGGGACTCCGGCGCATCGCGCCGACGATCAGGTTCGAGCTCTTCTGATAGGCGGTCGGCTCGTGCAGCTGCTCGTTCTGCTTCGCCTTGTTATGCGGGTTGCTGATCTTGCCTTCGACGAAAGTCGCTGAAGCCGCGATCTTGCGGCACTCGCCGACTTCATCGGGGGTCAGAATGTCGATGATACGGTACATCAGCTCTCCCGGGCGCGATCCAATGCCCGCGCCAATAGCGGCGACTTCTCGGCTCCCGCGCGAAGCATGGCAAGCGCACCGTCGATTTCCGGAGCGAAATTGCCGCCCGCCTCGTCGATCAGCTCGCGGCGCAGCTGCGGGCTATATTCGTAACCGAGGTGCTTCGAGTAGCGCCCCATCAAAGGCCCTCGCGCGACCGCCTCGATCCGCCCCTCATCCGCCTCAAAGCCGAAGAATGCCGCCACGCGGCTAAGCTCAGGCGGCATCTGGGCGAGCATGAAATCGAAGTCGCCCCACTCGACGGCGCGGTCCGTCATGGCATCGGCGGCGGCCTCGAGGCTCGTCATTTCGCATGCCCAGGCGATCGCGGCGAGCTGAGCGTCATTGTGCGCCGCCCACAGGGCCGAAACTCGGCGACCAAGCCGCTGCGCTCTGACCGGCGCGAGCATCCGCATTTCCTTGACCGAATTTTCGCCCGCAAGAATGCTCGCGATGTAGTTGCGCGGGCTGGCGAACATGAGCAGCGCGCGCTCGCCGGCAGGCACAAGCTCCGGCGCGATCTCGCTCACGAAACTGGTCGCTTTTACACAGGAGATTTCCTCTGCAGCGAAGGTGCGCGACATCAGCCTCGGGACAGGGCTGGCATAGCGTTCCCGGATCTCGGACGGGCTCATTGCGAGGTCGCGCAGGAACCGGGGCTCTCGGATCCCCAGCACGCCATCGAGCTCACCCAGAAGCCGCGAAACGAGCGTTGAGCCGACGTGCCCGATGTGGAAGATCCAGCGCGCGTCCCGGCGAATTTCGCCCGCCATCGCCTCCTCGACAATTGGCCACGCCAGATTCTGTGCGTCGACCGGCTGCTGAAGCATGCGGTCGTCGAGGAAGCTCGCGTCGCGATAGGCCGCACGATCCATCGCAACGAGGCGCACGACACCCGCTGCCGGATCCAGCGCCTGTGCCAGCCAGGTGGCGTCGCGTGCGATCTCCTCTGGTGACGGGGCGCTGGACATGCGGCCCCTTAGCCGCGCAATGGCCTTGCAACCAAGCGAGGTGAGTGATGTCTGAGCGAATGACCGGCGGCTGCGCCTGCGGACGAGTGCGCTACGCCGTCACCGTCGAGCCGGAGGAAGCTTATCTCTGCCATTGCCGGATGTGTCAGCGGGCCACCGGCTCGGTGTCCATTGCCTTCGTCACATTTTCACTCGACGGTCTTCGCTGGGAGAGGGAGCCGGACTGGTACGACAGCTCGCCCATTGCACGCCGACCCTATTGCCGCGAATGCGGCACCTCGCTCGGTTTCATGTTCAAGAAAGATGCCGAAAGGATGGATCTGACGGTTGCCTCTTTCGACGATCCGAGTCCCTTCATCCCAAGGCATCATTTCGGCGCGGAAAGCATGCACCGCGCTTGGATCAACACCGAAGGCCTCCCCGAATACCGTACCGAGCAATATCAGAAGCTCGTCGACAAGTGGGTAGATGCGACGGGAAGCTTCCCCAAATGAGCGAACCACAGGTTCATTACTGGAACGCTTCTGACGGGGTCGAGCTCGCCTATCATGAGCTCGGGCGAGGCAGGTCGGTGATCCTGTTGCACGGACTGTTTTCAGACGCGGTCACCAACTGGATCAAGTTCGGCACGGCTGCCCGGATCGCCGGCGAGGGCCTTCGGGTCATCATGCCCGACCTCCGCGCCCACGGACTCAGCGGCAAGCCTCACGGCGCCGAACATTATCCCAAAGGAATTCTGGCGCGGGACCTGCGCGAGCTGGTCACGCATCTGAATCTCACTGACTTCGACCTCGGCGGTTTTTCACTCGGCGCGCGAACCACGGTCGAAGGGGTAGGCGAGGGCCTGCGACCCCGCCGTGCAATTCTCGGCGGTGCGGGACTGGAGGGCCTGCGCAACTGGAAGCGCCGCAAGCAATTCTTCCTCGATGCCATTGAGCTTTTCGGCAAGGCTCAGCGGGGTGATCCGCATTGGCTCTCGATCCAGTTCATGAAGAGCCAGCAGGTCGACTGCGTGGCGGCTGTGCTCCTACTGGAGAGCTTCGAGGATGCGTTCGTCGATTGGCTCCAGGCTTTCACCATGCCGACGCTCGTCGTCTGCGGCGATCAGGATGACGACAATGGCTCAGCGGAAGAGCTCGCCAACGTGCTCCCCAACGCGATCTTCCGCGAAGTGCCGGGCACGCACATGAGTTCGGTGACGAAGCCGCAGTTCGGCGAAGCGATCGCGGAATTTCTCGCGAGCTAACCCGGCGTCATTCGAGGAGCGAATGCGACGAAGCAATCCCGTCCGCGTGAACTGGATTGCTTCGCTTCGCGAGCAATAACCGTCGAGAATTAGGTCGTCGACTGCCGCCTAGCACGTCCGCGCCGACTGGTTGTGCTCCGGCTACGGGCCGAAGCTGCGGTTGTCAGACCGCCGGTATCATCGTCAGTGCTGCGCGACCACTCGCTTATCTGATCGCTGAGATTGTCGAGCTTGTCCCGAATCTGCGCGCGCCGTGACCACAGGAAGAGCCCGGTTGCCGCTGCGCTCGCGGCAACGGCTGCCGCCGCCACGGGCCGATCACGTGCCATTTCCACGACGTCCCAGCCGTTATGCTTGGTCTTCTGAGCCATGCCGAATCTCCTCCGTAAGTTTCGCTCTCAATCGGTCAAACGATTGAGAGCGTTCGCTGTTCGCGCTGATGGCAACGAACAACGGTGAGGGGAGACGGGACAGCGATGAAAGGTCAGGCCGTCGCGAGCTGGTCCAGCATATATTCCGCGCTGGAAGCGCGATATTCGCCCGGCGCTTCGACGTTCAGTTGCTCGACGACACCATCATCGACGATCATCGAATAGCGCTGCGAGCGCTTGCCCATGCCAAACTTGCTGCCGTCCATGGTCAAACCCACGGCGTCGGCGAACGCGCCATTGCCGTCGGCGAGCATCGCGATGTCCTCTGACCCGTCCCGGTCACCCCAGGCGGCCATGACGAATGGATCGTTGACTGAAATGCAGGCGATCTCGTCGACGCCCTTGCCTTTTAGGTCGGCGGCCTTGTCCACATAAGAGGGCAGGTGCCGCACCGAGCAGGTCGGGGTGAAGGCACCGGGCACCGCAAATAAGGCGACACGCTTGCCGGCGAAGAATTCGCCGCTGGTGGTCGGCTTCGGACCGTCGGACGTGGCGATGGTCAGCGGCACGTCGGGAAGGCGCTCTCCAACCTGGATTGTCATGCTTCTCTCCTATGGGGGTCAGGTCGAAACGGCTGATACGCTCGGTGGAAGGGGACCTCAACTCTTGCCCGCCGCACGCCAGCGGCCCATTGTCGCAGCCGTGGCTGACCAACCCCCGTTCCTGTCCGGCAAGCTGCTTTTGGCAATGCCGGGAATGGCCGACCCGCGATTCGAGCGCGCCGTGATCGCCATGTGCGTCCACGATGAGAACGGCGCGATCGGCATAGGTGTCGGCCACAAGCGAGCCGGCATCAGCTTCCGCGGGCTGCTACGTCAGTTGGACATCGACCCTGGCCAGGCACCCGACTGCGCCGTGCACCATGGGGGGCCGGTCGAGCCGGGTCGCGGCTTCGTACTCCATTCGACCGACTGGGGCGGCCAGGACACGCTGCATGTCACCGGCGAGAACGGTGAGATCTTCGCGATGACCGGGACGATAGACATACTCCGCTCAATCGCCGAGGGCGGAGGCCCGTCGCAGTGGATCGCGGCGCTGGGCTATGCCGGTTGGGGCGAGGGCCAGCTCGACGAGGAGATGACCCGTCATGGCTGGTTTGCGGTTGGCGGCGACCCGAAGATTCTCTTCGATACGCCAACGGACGAGCGCTGGGCGGCATCTTTCAAGCGGGAAGGCATCGACCCACGCCTGCTCGCAAGCGAAACTGGCGCCGCCTGATGGAAAGCAAAGCGCCGCCTGGCGTTCGACCAGGATGCGCAATGGAAAGTCCGCTAAAAAAGATGCGTCGGTAGCTCGGACTTACCTCTCGAACTGGCGCAGCTGGCTTCTCGCGGCGCTGCTCGTCGCGGGCCTCGTCATCGCAATTCTGCACTGGGGTGACGTCAAGAAGTTCGGAACGTTGTTGACCAAGTCGAAGCCGCTTTGGTTGGCTGCGGCGGCGATCTTGCAGCTTGCAACCTATTTTGGCCTTGCCGCCCAGTGGTGGGTCGTTCTTCGCCGCGGCAAGACTCCCGAAGAGGGTGCGAATCTCTTTCGCCTGACCTTGGCCAAGCACTTCGCCGACCAGGTCGTGCCGACCGCCGGCGTCAGCGGCAATGTCCTCCTCGTCGATCGCCTCGTCACCCTTGGTGTGCCGAGGGGGAATGCCGTCGCGGCGTTGCTACTGCAGATCGTCGCTTACTACGCGTCTTACGCCCTTGGAGCGCTCTGGGTGCTCGTGGTCCTGTGGTGGAAGAGCCGCATGAGCGTGCTGCTCACGCTCGCCGTGCTCGTGTTCCTGATCGTTGCGGCCGGAATTCCCGCGCTGACCTTGTGGCTCCATCGGCGGGGACAGGAACGGCTCCCCAGGCTGCTCGCGCGCTGGTCCAAGACCCGTAGCTTCTTCCAGATGGTCGGAGAGGCTCCGGCCGAGCTAGTTCGCGACCCGCAACTGATCGTCAAGCTCACGGCGCTCAATCTTGCAGTGTTCATCGCTGACGCGGCGACGATGCAGGCCTGCATCTATGCCCTGGGCGTGGATGCGCCGCTCAGCGCCGGCTATGTCGCGTTCATGATGGCATCAATTGCGGTCATCCTCGGGCCGATCCCGATGGGTCTCGGCTCCTTCGAAGCCGTCAGCATCGCGATGCTGCGATTGTTCGGCGTGCCTTTCGAAGCGGCGCTTTCCGCGACCCTGTTGTTTCGCGGATTCACTCTATGGTTGCCGCTTATTCCTGGCGGTTTGCTGTTGCGGCGAGCCTTGAAACCGTCACACCCGGGATAAACATATAAAGATATCTTTATATTTGCCTTTGACAGCGGTCGCGGCTAGGGGCTGACCCGACACAGCGCCGAACTGGTGCGCATCAATTCGTTCGGAGAGTCTCACGTGGCGACGCAGGCTGAAACCCGTTTCAACGACTATGTCGTGAAGGATCTCGGCCTCGCCGATTTCGGCCGCAAGGAAATCGAGATCGCCGAGACTGAAATGCCCGGCCTGATGGCGCTTCGGGAAGAGTTTGGCGCGTCGAAGCCGCTCAAGGGCGCGCGCATCACCGGCTCGCTCCACATGACCATCCAGACGGCGGTGCTGATAGAGACCCTGATCGAGCTCGGCGCGGAAGTGCGTTGGGCGTCCTGCAACATCTTCTCGACCCAGGACCACGCGGCCGCGGCTATCGCCGCCCGCGGAATTCCGGTGTTCGCGATCAAGGGCGAGACGCTCGAAGACTATTGGAACTACGTCGTGCGCATCTTCGACTGGGGCCGCGATACGACCGCAAACATGATCCTCGACGACGGCGGCGACGCGACAATGTTCGCGCTCTGGGGCTATCGCGTCGAGAAGGGCGAAGAGCTGTTCACGCCCTCGAACGAGGAAGAAGAGATCTTCGTCGCGACGCTGAAGCGCTTCCTCGCCGAGCGTCCCGGCTATCTCACCAAGACGGTCGAGACGATCAAGGGCGTTTCGGAAGAGACGACGACCGGCGTTCATCGGCTTTATGAGCTGGCGAAGAAAGGCAAGCTCCCGTTCCCGGCGATCAACGTCAACGACAGTGTCACCAAGTCGAAGTTCGACAATCTCTACGGCTGTCGTGAGAGCCTGGTCGACGCCATCCGCCGTGCAACTGATGTGATGCTAGCCGGCAAGATCGCATGCGTCGCGGGCTTTGGCGATGTCGGCAAGGGCAGTGCCCAATCACTGCGCAACGGCGGTGCTCGCGTGCTGGTCACCGAGATCGACCCGATCTGCGCGCTCCAGGCCGCCATGGAGGGTTATGAGGTCGTGACGATGGAGGAGGCGACCAAGCGCGCCGACATTTTCGTCACCGCGACGGGCAACATGGACGTCATCACGCTCGATCACATGCGAGCGATGAAGAACATGGCGATCGTCGCCAACATCGGCCACTTCGACAGCGAGATCCAGATCGGCGCTCTCGCAAATTTCAAATGGACCGAGATCAAGCCCCAGGTGGACGAGGTCGAATTCCCGGACGGCAAGAAGATCATCGTCCTCTCGAAGGGGCGCCTCGTGAACCTCGGCAACGCGACCGGGCATCCGAGCTTCGTCATGAGCTCCAGCTTCACCAACCAGGTGCTCGCGCAGATCGAGCTCTGGACGAAGGCCGATCAGTACAAGAACGACGTGTACGTCCTTCCGAAACATCTCGACGAGAAGGTCGCGCGGCTGCACCTGGACAAGCTGGGCGTTCACCTAACCGAGCTGTCGGACAAGCAGGCGGCCTACATCGGCGTGGCCCCGGAGGGCCCGTTCAAGCCCGATCATTATCGATATTAGGCTGCTTGAATCATTGACGTCGCGGGAACGGCGGAACTAGGTCGTTCAATATGCTCGATAATTTGGCGCCAGAAGAAAGCATAACCAAGCTTGCGGAGACCGACCTTGCGCTCGCCTGCGAAAAGGCGCGCGAGCTTGTCGCCCAGCGACCTACTGACGAGGCTGCGGCTGCTATCCTGAGAAATGTGGTCGAGCGCTTTGCGCGCACTGCACCGCCACCCCGATTGCCACGCGAAATCCCGGCCGTGATACCCAAGGCGCATGATCTGATCGCCGCGGGAAGGGTCGAAGAAGCGGAAATCCTTCTCAGAGATCATCTCAAATCCCACCGGCACGATCCTCCGGCGATGCATCTGATGGCCGAAATCGCGGCGCATTTCGATCTTCGCGAAGATGCCGAGCGAATTCTTGGTCATGCGGCAAGAATTCATGTCAATTCGGCTGACGCGTGGGCCGGCCTTGGCATCACGTTCCATCGCATCGCTTGTTCGAAGGATTATTCGGAGTTCCTTCAGGATGCGCTGACTTCACTCGATGAGGCAATTAAACTGGATTCGGAACACGAGGACGCAATAGCCTACAAGGCTGCCATCCTCGTTCAACTGAGGGCGTTGGAGCCGGCTCGGAAGGTTTATGAGGACCTCTTAGGGAAGCATCCGTTCGTATTTTACTGGGTTCACTACGCGCATCTGTTGAAGACAGTGGGCGAATTCGGGCCTTCCGTTGCGGCCTATCGAACTGCGGTTGCCGTGGATCCGAAGAATGGCCCTGGCTGGTGGGGACTTGCCAACCTCAAAGTTGCCAAGTTTTTCCCGGAGGATGTCCTCCGGATGGAGGAGGCGCTCCTTGCATCCGACGTGCCCGATCAGCGCAGAGTTGAAATCAATTTCGCGCTCGCAAAGGCTTACGACCAGTTGAAAGATTACGAGCGAGCTGCATCCAAACTGCACGTGGCAAATGATCTTCGGAACCGAATTGATCCGCCATCCCCGGAAGTGTGCAAAGACCATGCGCCATTCGTGAGGGAAGTTTTCACGCCGCGCCTATTGAAAGTTCGCGAAGATTGGGGGGATCACAGCCCGGACCCGATTTTCATTCTTGGAATGCCGCGTGCTGGGTCGACACTCGTGGAACAGATCCTCTCGAGTCATTCGCTCATTGAAGGCACTGAAGAGTTGTTCGTGCTTCTCCAAATTTCTGGTGAGCTCGCTGCTGCCCATCATTACGAGCAGCCCCAGCAGATTGTTTCCGCTCTCAATCGTGACGAATTACGAAGCGTGGGTGCGCGTTACATTGAACTTACGAGGCGTTATCGCGTCACGGATCGTCCATTCTTCACTGACAAAAATCCCGCCAATTGGCAGTACACTGGTCTGATCCACAGCATGTTGCCGAATGCGAAGATCATCGACGTTCGGCGCAACCCCATGGATTGTTGTTTCGCCAACTATTTTCAGCATTTTGAGGCAGGCGCTCACTTCACATACTCACTGAAGGAGTTGGGCCGGTATTATTCCGATTATGTGCGCGTGATGCGTCATTTCGACGAGTTGTTACCGGGCAGAATCCATCGAGTGATCCACGATGACCTAGTCGACAATTTCGAGCACGAGGTGAAACGGCTCCTGGACTATGTCGGCGTGCCATTCGAGGAGGCCTGCCTGAGGTTCTATGAAACAGAAAGGGCTGTTCACACCCCAAGTTCTGAGCAAGTGAGGCAACCTATCAACCGCTCCGGTTTCGGCAGGTGGCGCAACTATGAGCCGTGGCTCGTTGAGTTGAAGGCTACGCTGGGCGATGCGCTCGAGGATTGGCGTCGTTAAACTGTCGGCTACATGACGCGGGGCCATGTGGCTTTAATGTTACAGCCGTAGCCGATTCGACGAACGTCCGGGTCGAGTCGCTTTTTTTTACCCATAAGCTGCGTAGGGTTACGCCCAACTCCACATCAATCTGAGGGGATTGTAGCGTGCGCTCTTTGAACGCAGTCATTCTTTCGTCTATTTCTTTGACGGCCTTTATGGCCACTCCAGCCTTTGCGCAGGCAACTGCGCCGGCTCCTGCGGAAACCACGCCGCAGAAGACGCAGGAGGCGGAGCAGCCGCGGGCCACGACCAGCGCGACCAACGCGAACGGTCAGCCTGCCGCCACCACGCCGCGGACCGAAAGCGGCGCAGCCATTGTCGTCACCGGCTCGCGTATCCGCCGTAGCAATTTCACCACGCCGCAGAATATCGACATCCTGACCCGCGACGACCAGATTCTATCGGGTACTCGGACAACGGCGGAGACGCTCCAGAGCGCAACGGTCACGTCCGGCACTTCGCAGATCAGCGGCAGCTTCCTCGGCTTCCTGTCCGAAGGCGGTCAGGCGGCGAACACCGTCGGCTTGCGCGGCCTCGGTTCAAGCCGCACGCTGATTCTTCTGAATGGCCGCCGCCTTGCACCGGCCGGTGTTGGGCCGCAGCTGGTTTCGGCCGACCTCAACGTTCTCCCGACGGCCATCGTCCAGCGCATCGAAGTCCTGCGCGAAGGCGCCTCGTCGATCTACGGTTCCGATGCGATCGCAGGCGTGATCAACATCATCACGGATACGTCGATCGACGGAATCACGGTCGATGGCTTCGCCGACCATCCACTTTACGGAAACGGCGACACGCTTCGCGGGTCGATCACTGCTGGCAAAACCTTTAGCCGCGGCCACATCACGGGCTCCTTTGAGTACAGCAATGACGAGGGCCTCCGCCTCGGGGACCGTAAGGACATGAGTTGTCCGCGTGAGCTGGCTTTCCAAAACGGTGTCGAAATCGGCCAGGGCTCACCGACCGATCCGAGCAAGTTGCGCTGCTTCCCAATAGCACGTGGCGGCGGTGGCATCGCGACCGGCTATGGCCGTTACGGCTACTATTTCGGGGCGCCTTACAACAACGTTTTCACGACGGGTCGCGCCACACTGCCGGGCTATGATGTCGGCGCCCCGTTCCTAGGCGAACCGGTGATCGTGAATAACTTGAACCTACGCCCATTGGCGAGCCCAACGCAGCTCCGCCAGACCGTGATTAGTCCAATCGAGAAGTTCACCGGCTATCTTAACGGTGCGTATGAACTCGACATGCTTGGTGATGCAGAGCTCTATGGCGAGGCATTGTTCAGCCGTCGCAAGTCACACCAGGACAATGCAGTCCAGCTCAACTTCCAAAGCATCGACAAGACGCAGGCGGCGCTGACGTACGGCAACACGTATTTTGACGGCACTCCGCTGACCGATCTCGGGTTCCCGGCGACCCCGTTCTTTCCGACGGCCTGGGCCAATCTTGGAATCAACTATTTCGGCCCGTTCCTCGTGCCGCAGGAGACGGCGCGAGCCCAGCAAAAGGTTGATTTCTTCAGGGGTAACGTCGGCCTTCGCGGAAATCTTGGAATTGGGGACTGGCGCTATGACGGCAATGTCCAGATTTCCCGCACCAGGGGCACCGACCAAATTCAGAATCCGCTTACCTCAAGGCTCACCGCATCCCTGAACCCGGTCATTGCGCCTGCTGGTACGCCGGGTGGTCTGACGGTGGTTGGACTTCCGGGTCAGGCAGGAGCAGGCAACACCTACACCTGCGCGTCAAACGTCACCAATGGCACGTACAACGGTGGCAGCTGCGTACCGATCAACTTCTTTGATCCGAGCATCCTACTCAACGGTCAGTTCTCGCAGCAATTGTTCAACTACCTCTACCCAATGCTGACACTCAGCAAGACGAGATACAACCAGGAGACCTTCAGCTTCAACTTGGACGGCACGCTGTTCCACCTCCAGGGCGGAGACGTCAAAGGCGCGGCCGGTTTCGAGCATCGTCACGACTTCATCGATGACCAGCCCGGGCCGGAGCGCGCGGCCGGCGACATCTATGGTTTCTCAACGATCGGCGAGACCAAAGGTAGCGACGTCGTCAACGAGGCGTTTGCGGAAGTCGACGCTCCGATTTTGAAGGACCTTCCCTGGGCCAACCTGCTCGAATTCGACGCTTCGGGGCGCTTTACGCACTACAGGTCCTACGGTTCAGGGTTCACCTATCACCTGAGTGGACAGTGGGCTCCGGTCTCCGAAATTCGCCTGCGTGCGAACTACGGCACCAACTTCCGTGCGCCTAACCTGTTCGAGCAGTTTCTTAACAATCAGCTCGGATTCTATCCCGGCGGACTGGACCCATGCGACGAGTTCGCTACCCACTTGGAACCAGGAAGCACCGTATATAACAACTGTCTTGCGGCGCTGACTCCGATCCTGGGAGCAAACGCGATCAACTTCTCCACTTCGGGGTCGATCCCGGTGTTCACAACAGGTGGCGCCAATAATAACTTGAAGGCCGAGCATGCGAAGACTTGGGGCGTGGGGGCGGTGTTCACCGCGCCCCGCCGGATTGCCGATCTCTCGCTGGCCATCGATTACTGGAATGTCGACGTGAAGGACGAAGTCGGATCGCTGGGCAACCTGATCCTAAACTTCTGCTACCAGGCCACCGATTTCCCGAACAATCCCTATTGTGCATTGATCGGATCTCGTCTGCCGGTGGGTGATCTCCGTGCGGGTGAAATCAGTTCGTTCCAGAACCCATATCTGAATATCGCGAAGCAACAGGCTTCCGGTATTGACTTCGATGCTCGTTACGCCACTCCGCTGTTCGGTGGCAGATTCTCGACCCAGTTGCAGGCCACCAGGAACTTGCATCAGCGGCTCGAGAACTTCGCCGGCGAGGGCCTGACCGATTACAACGGGTCGCTCGGCTATCCGGGCGCTGGCGCGGGTCCGAAGTGGGTTGGGACTCTCGACACGCGCTTCAAGACCGCCAACAACATCACCTTCCGCTGGGGCGTCAAATATGTTGGGTCGGCGAACTCGCAGCGCTTCGATCCGGGCACCGTACTCAATGGCCAGCCGGTCGTTTATGACCTCAAGGCCGAGGCTTACTGGGAACATGGCCTGTCGGTTCAGTGGCTCTGGCCGAACGTCGGCCAGGTCACGCTGGGCATGAACAACATCTTCAACGAGAAGCCGCCGACGGTCAGCGACAACCAAACCGGCATTCCGCGGATTGGCAACTTCTTCGCCAACGGCCCGTACGATTATCGCGGACGTTCGATCTTCATCAACGTCACGAGGACGTTCAAGCCGTTCTAATCGGACTTACTCAAAACCACTCACAAGGGCGGGAGAAATCCCGCCCTTTTTTTGCCTGCGGAAGCTCGACGTTTTTGCCCTTTGGAGCGCGACGAGACTTAAGCTAGACCAACTGCTTATGGAGCGGGGGGCAGACGAACTCGTGAACGGCTATGCCGCCGTGACATATTGGGCCATTCCGATCGTGGCGCTGCTTTGGCTGGGCATTGCCGCGGCCATCTCCATTGCCGCAGCACGGCGTTTCGCCCTTGCCCAGGAGGTGCTTGGCGCCGCCCGGTCGAATGCCACGCTGCTCGGCCTTACGCCGGCGCGGCCGCTCGTCGTCCGTACCGATGGCCGCATCGAGGCCGACATCCAGTTGACACGGAATCTCGGGCTGCACTCACAACCGGCCCGGCTCTCTGACCTGCACGGCAACGACAGCGGGATCGATCGGGCGGACCTCGACACTCTTACCGACGAAGTCGAGGCGGCGCGCGTCTCGGGCGCGCGCATCTCGCGCAAGGTGCGAGTGAACGGCCCCGGGCGGGTGTTCGAGGTGCGGGGAGGTCCTGCGCCGGCGCCTGAGCCGGCCGGTACGCTGCTTCTTTGGTTCTTCGACACTAGCGCCGGCGAAGAAGAGCGAGCAAGGCTCGCGCTGAGGCTCCGCCAGACTGAGGGCGCGCTGAACTCCCTGACGCACCTCATCGAGGCCGCCCCATTTCCGATGTGGTATCGCGGCCCCGATCTCAAGCTCGGGCTCGTGAATAGCGCCTTCGTCCATGCAGTTGAGGGCAAGGACGCGTCGGACGTGATCGAGCGGAGCTCGGAACTGATCGACGCCGAAGGCGAAGACAGCGCCGTCGCTACCGCGCGGAAAGCCCAGGAGGGCGGCCGCGTCGTGTCGAAGATGCAGCCGGCGATCATTCACGGCGAGCGGCGCATGCTCAGGGTCGTGAACGTGCCGCTATCGAGTGGCGCGGTCGCCGGCTTCGCAATCGACGTTCAGGACCTGGAAGACGCACGCACCGAGCTTGCACGGCACATCGATTCCCAGCGCGAGCTGTCCGACCGAATGACCGCGGGTGCGGCCCAATTCGATGCCGACCGCACGCTCAGCTTCTTCAACCGGCCGTTCGCGGTTATGGCCCAGCTTGACCCCGACTGGCTGGCCGAAGGGCCGGAGTTCGACCGTCTCCTCGAGCGGATGCGCGACAATCAGCGGCTCCCTGAAGCGCGCGACTTCCCGGCATGGAAGAACGAACGGCGCGACTGGTTCACGAGCGCGGAGGAGGTGGTCGAGGAAGAATGGATGCTTCCCAACGGCGACCATATCCGCGTCGTCGCGCAACCGCTTCCCGATGGAGGGCTCCGCCTCTTCCTGGAGGACCGGACCGAGCAGCTCCGCTTGGCCTCCGCCCGCGACACCTTGTTGCGCGTTCGTGCCGCCACGTTCGACAATCTGTTCGAGTCGATCAGCGTTTTCGCCAGCGACGGGCGCCTTTACCTGTGGAATCGCCGCTTTCTCGACAATTGGGAGCTCGACGAGGAATGGCTGGCGGAACACCCGCGCGTCGACGAGCTGGTGCCCGCCATGGCGCGCAAGCTCGTCAATCCAACCGCCGCCGCCCAGATCCGCGAGATGGTTCGTGAGACGACGAACGAACGCCAGTCGTCGAGCGGACGCATTTCGATGACCGATGGGCGCCACTTCCAGTTCGCCGCCGTTCCGCTGCCCGACGGGAACGCTCTCTTCACGATGGTGGACGTTACCGATTCAACCCGGATCGAGGCGGCTCTTCGCGAGCGCGCCACCGCGCTCGAGGAAGCCGATCGGGTGAAGACCGATTTCGTCGCGAACATGAGCTATGAGCTCAGAACTCCGCTCACCTCGATCGGAGGCTTCGCCGAGCTCCTGGCGGGCGGTTATGCTGGCGAGTTGAGCTCCAAGGGCAAGGATTACGTAAGCGCGATCCTCGAATCGGTTGAACGATTGTCGAAGCTGATCAACGACGTACTCGACCTGACGACCGGAGAGGCGCGAGGGGTTCCGCTTGAAATCGAGCGCGTGGACGTTGCGGGGCTGTGCCGGGCTGCCGTCGATACGGCACGGGGCCGTGCCGCGGAAAAGGCCCAGAAGCTGGATACCGAAATATCCCCCAACGCAGGCTTCGTCTTCGGCGATGCCCGCCGTTTGCGCGAGTCCGTCGAGCATGTCCTGCAAAATGCGATCGCCTATACCGACCGCAAAGGCCGCATCGTCCTCAAGGCCGAAGGCGATCCAGACAAGGCCGTGATTCGCATTGCCGACAATGGGTCGGGAATTTCCGCGAAAGACCTGCCTCGCGTCTTCGATCGTTTCGATCGGATCATCGAGGAGGGCGTTCGCGGTGAGGCTGCGCTTGGGCTCGGGCTGCCGCTGACCCGCCAGTTCATCGAAGCGCATGGGGGAACCGTTGAGCTCCAGTCCAGGAAGAACAAGGGGACGACGGTAACGATGACGATCCCGCGCGGCTCGAAATGATCCTCAAGGACGAGGCCGAGACCGCCCAACTCGGAGCCGCGCTGGCGAAGGTCGCGCGGGCAGGGGACGTGATCACCCTTTCGGGACCCTTGGGCGTCGGCAAGACGGCGCTCGCCCGTGGATTTCTCGCTGCCCTGGGCCATCACGGCGAAGTCCCGAGCCCAAGTTTTGCAATCGTCCAGCCCTACGAGGATGTTGATCCCGAGGTATGGCACGTGGATTTCTATCGTATCGAAGACCCATCCGAAATTGACGAGCTTGGACTGGATTCCGCCGCGGACGCAGTGCTGCTTGTCGAGTGGCCCGAGCGGGCCGGCGATAATGCATGGCTGGAAGCGCTTGGGCTGAGCCTGGACTTCGCCGAGAAGGGTTGCAGGAGCTTGACAGCCAAGGTGCCCCCGGCATGGGAGAAGCGATGGCCTCCCCAATGACTCCGCCGCCCTATGCCAGTGAGTTTCTTGCGTCTTGCGGCTGGCAGGGTGCGCAAATCCTGCCGCTTGCCGGCGACGCGTCCTTTCGCCGCTATTTTCGGGTGGTGCACGGCGACCGTTCGGCGGTGCTGATGGACGCTCCGCCGCCGCACGAGGACCCTCGACCGTTCATCGCGGTTGCTGAGTGGCTTGTTTCGCGCGGGCTGAGCGCTCCCGAGATCCTCGCGCGCGATCTCGACAGAGGCCTTCTGCTTCTCGGCGACTTTGGCGACTGGCGCCTTCGCGAGTGGCTCGACGACAATCCCGCCGCCGAGCGGGAGCTTTACAAGCTCGCGACCGACGTCCTCGTCCATCTGCACGAGCATCCGCCGATGGAAGGATTGCCGGTGCACGGCCTGGACCAGTGGCTCACCGAGCTCGAGCTTTTCACGGAATGGTATTGTCCGGCGGTCGGCGCGAGCGTCGATGTGGAAGGCTATCGCGCCGCCTGGACTGCAGTGCTTCAGCCGGTTGCTGATGACGGACTTAGCCCCGTCACAGTGCTACGCGACTATCATGCCGAGAACATCATGCTGGTCGGCGACCGAAAGGGTGTGGCCCATTTTGGCCTGCTTGACTTCCAGGACGCGCTTGCGGGGCACCCGGCCTACGATCTCGTGTCGGTGCTCGAGGATGCTCGGCGCGATGTTCCGCCCGCAATCGAGAGTGCAATGATCGACCGCTACGTCGCGGCAACTGGCCACGGCGCGGAGTT